>NZ_JBBBVQ010000021.1:0-114142 GCF_037199735.1 Oryzifoliimicrobium ureilyticum
GTCCTGATGGTAAATTAGCGAGCCCGGTAGAACTGGGCTGCGCTCTTGAAGGAGAATGGGAAGCCGGGAGCCGAACGTCACTCTGTGACCGAAGCCAAGGCATCAGGTCACGCATTGGAGAATGGTTCAAGAACCGAAGGACAACTCCGTCCTGCGGACGGAAGAGATTTAGCCGATCGGTGCAAACGCCGGTCAAAACATAACCGAACCCAAGGAAATTCCCGCAAATGCTGGTGTTTTGCCCCTTGTGTTCTTTCATTGGAGGAACCCATGGCAAAAGCGGACAGAAAGCATATGGGCGCCGGCTCCCACGGCAAGGGTGACGGCAGCGGCGCAATGACGGATTTGGATCCGAATGTACTGCCGGATAATATGGTGTTGTCCAATAGAGACAAGGCGCAGCACACACGCGAGCGTGGCTTGGACGGCAAGTTTATCCAGACGGAACAATATGGCGATCACAACGCCAATCGCGACCCTAATTGAGGAAATCAAGATGAGCAGCAAACTTCCGCCACGCCCCACCGAGAATTCCAGTCCAAAGGGGACCGGCGAGGCGTCCTCTGCACCGTCAACGCAGGCAGCGGCCAAAACGTCGTCCGTGAATCCCGATAAGATCGGTCAGCAAGGCAACAGCAAGGTCAAATACGACCCACCAAGGATACCAACAGGATCGTTAGGATATCAGATGTCCACTTCCGACAAAAATCCTTCAACAATCCGGCAAGGCGGTCCTGGTTCCTCACATGAAAACGCCGCGGCTCCAGTGGAAATAAAGAAGCCACCTGCGGCTGGTGATCGCCAGTCCCGCAGCCATGTCTCCAGCGGCGGCGGGGAGCAGGACAGTCACCATACACATGAGGCAAACCGGAAATAGGCCGCCCTTCTAAGAACAGATCGATGCCCGTGCCGGTTTTGCGCTGGCTCGGGCGCGACCGCGACAATGACGCAACGACACACTTCATTGAGCGCAATGACCTGAAACGGTTGAGCAAAACCGAGGAGTCATCGGCTGTTAACCAGGAATCGCATTGGCGTCCTGGAGCGGGAAATTATTAGGGGATGACCGATAGTGTGGGCTCTCACCTTTCGTAGAGACCACCATGATCAAACTACGACATAGTTTTTCGCTGACGCAATCCATTTTCATGGTTGTATTCCTTGTGCTTGTTGGCGCGCAAGGCACAGGGATTGTGGTAGAAGCGATTGACGAGCGAAATGAAATTGAAGAGACGGCGGAACGTCAAGCTGTTGCCGCTCTAGATATGCTCCAATCCATACACACGCAAGTCATGCGCGAACGTAGAGCAAATGATGACAGCGCGTTACAAACGCTGAAAGGGGCGATGGAGCTCTTCTCCAACCAGTCGAATGGGACGCGTCTCTGGGTGTTCATGGGCCCGAAATTGCTCGATTATCAGAACTCCATCGGTGCTTCTGAAATCGCCCCTCCGCTTGACGACATCGATGAAAAGGTCAGCCGCACTTCAAAGATGCATAAAGTCGTCGAAGGTAATACCTTTCGATACACGCGGCCAATTATCCTTGGCCGCGGTAGTGCCTCCGACCAAAGCTGCGCGGAGTGTCATACAAAGTTAATGAATATCATGCCGGGGGAACTGATTGGTGGATACAGCGTCGCAACCGACATTTCCGAGAACATATTAGGCTGGCAGCAAAGCATCTTTAAGAGGGTGCTCGGGACTTTGATCACCCTTATCTTGATGCTTGCGGTCATTGCGTTTCTCATAAAGCGCTTTGCGCTTCAGCCGCTCTCCAGGCTGACGACCTCAATGAGGCTATTGGTCGCAGGAACGACTGACGTGGAGGTTGGCTTTGAGAAACGCCGCGACGAGATCGGGGCTCTTGCCGACGCGCTGCGATATTTTCGTACGACATTGATCTCCAGCCGGCGGTTGGAGGCGGCGAATGCCGACGCTGAACGCCAGCTTGCCTATCTGGCCTCCCATGACAAGCTCACGGGACTGGCAACCAGAAGTCTGTTCGTCGAACGCGTTGCTGCAGCACTTCGCAGCGAGGAGCGTGGGGACAAGGAAGTCGTTCTCGCCTGTATTGACATAGACGGCTTCAAGAAGTGGAACGATACGCTGGGTCATACCGGCGGTGACGCCATCATCGAACAACTTGCCGAGCGGGTTCGCAGATTGGCGGGAGAAAATGGCGCGGCGGCACGCCTTGATGGCGATGAGTTTGCTCTCCTGCAAATGAAGGACGCAGGGATATCCCCACAAGCGCACGGTGACGCGCTTATGACCCAATTGAAAAGACCCTTTCTTATAAATGGAATGGAGATCAAACTTAACATCAGCGTCGGCATCTCGATTGAGCAGCTTGCCGACACAGATGAGGAGATGCTGCTCAAACAGGCCGATGTTGCGCTTCGTCAGTCGAAGGCGGAAGGATTGTCGAGCTACAAATTCTTCTGTCAGGACATGAATGCAGCGGTCGAGGCAAGCCGCCAAATTGAAGCCGACCTGCACGAGGCATTCAGAAAGGGGCAGTTTGAGCTTCACTATCAGCCGCTGGTATCCAGCAAAAGTCGCAAGATAATCGGTGTCGAAGCTTTGATGCGCTGGCATCATCCGGCGCGCGGCTGGATTGGCCCGGCTCAATTCATTCCGATCGCTGAAGCCACGAGGCTGATCGTTCCGCTCGGTAAATGGTTGATGGAAACAGCATGCCAGCAGGCGATGAACTGGCATGGCTTGACGCTCGCCATCAATGTATCTCCTGCGCAGTTCAAGGATCCCGACTTTGTCCCCTTCGTGCGCGATCTTCTGGCAAGGACCGGTTTTGATCCCTCTCGACTGGAACTGGAAATCACCGAGGGACTGCTCCTCGATAATAGCTGCAAGCCTCTCGAAAGCCTGAATGCGCTAAAGTCCTTGGGTGTGAAAATCGCAATGGACGACTTTGGGACGGGCTTCTCGAGCCTGACATATCTGCAGAAGTTCCCATTCGATAAAATAAAGATCGACCGTTCCTTCATCAGCTCGCTGGAGAGCGACCGGAACTCTCTTGCCATCGTCCGCTCTGTGTTAGGTCTTGGCCATAGCCTCGGCATTATCACCACCGCAGAAGGGGTGGAAAACCGCGAACAGCTTGAAATCTTGTGCGCGGAAGGCTGCGATCAAATGCAGGGATACCTGTTCTCCAAGCCGTTGGAACATCTCAAATTGACGAGTCTGCTGATGACGTGGGAGGAAACTCCGGCAGCTTCGCCGCCGCCGAAAAAGGTCAAGGCCAAGCGCCCTCGCCTAGCCACGACGACTCAGCTTTAACATATTTCATTCCTCCGGCGATCAGAACAAAGCAGTTATCGTCCCGAATTGCATGATCCGTTGCTCCAGATCAGTTCCTTCCAAGTTGTTGCAACATGACGCGATTGCCCGCCGCAGCCACGCTTTCGGACGACCGGTTGTCACGACCTGATGCCGATCGGCCTGACCGAGCGGACACTTGTTGCGGTGTCATCCTTCTTGACAGGTAGAATCACGAGGTCTAGCCTTATCGCATTCACCAGGGGTGTCCCGACAAGGGGCTGAGATTCCGCTGGGCCTTGATTGGCAGCGCGGTGACCCGTTGAACCTGATCCAGTTCATACTGGCGTAGGGACGGTGCAAGCGCTGTTATGAAAAGCTCCCTTTTTCCGGGAGTCCGATTCCAGCCTCCTTGATCCTTCCGGCTAACATGACTGGGTCTCCAACTTTTAAATTTGGAGCCTCATAATGAATATCGCCCCTCAGCTTCCCAAGCTTACCGTAACCACAGGTCCGCTTCCCGCCTCGCAGAAGGTGCACGTCGCGGGGGAAATCCATCCGCATATCCAGGTCCCGATGAGGCAGATCAGCCTTCATCCGACATCGGGTGAGCCGCCCGTTACCGTTTACGATAGCTCCGGGCCTTACACCGACCCTGCAGCTGAGATCGCAATCGACGCCGGCCTTCCTGCATTGCGGCGGGCCTGGGTGCTGGCACGCGGCGATGTCGAAGCCTATGAAGGGCGCCAGGTGAAGCCTGAGGACAACGGCTTCGTCAGCGCAGATCGCCTGACGCCCGAGTTCCCTGTCCGGAACCAGCCGCTCCGCGCCAAAGGCGGTAAGGCCGTAACCCAGATCGCCTACGCGCGTGCGGGCATCATCACCCCAGAAATGGAATTTATCGCTATTCGCGAAAATCTGGGCCGCAAGGCAGCCAAGGAGGCGCTGAAGCGTGATGGGGAAAGCTTCGGGGCGCATATTCCCGATTACGTGACGCCGGAATTTGTTCGCCAGGAAGTCGTGGCCGGGCGCGCCATCATTCCAGCCAACATCAATCATCCCGAGGCCGAACCGATGATTATCGGCCGAAACTTCCTCGTGAAGATCAACGCTAATATCGGCAATTCAGCCGTCACCTCCTCGATGGCGGAAGAAGTAGAGAAGATGGTTTGGGCGATCCGCTGGGGCGCCGATACCGTCATGGACCTTTCGACCGGCCGTAACATCCACAACATCAGAGAGTGGATCGTTCGCAATTCGCCGGTGCCGATCGGTACGGTCCCACTTTATCAGGCATTGGAAAAAGTCGGCGGCATTGCCGAGGATCTCACATGGGAGGTCTTCCGGGACACGTTGATCGAACAAGCCGAACAGGGCGTGGATTACTTCACTATCCATGCCGGCGTGCGCCTTCCCTACATCCCGCTCACCGTCAATCGCGTCACTGGCATTGTTTCGCGCGGCGGATCGATCATGGCGAAGTGGTGCCTGCATCACCACAAGGAAAGCTTCCTCTACGAACACTTCGAAGAAATCTGCGATATCTGCCGCAGCTACGACGTTTCCTTTTCTTTGGGTGACGGTTTGCGCCCGGGATCGATTGCCGATGCCAATGATGCTGCCCAATTTGCGGAGCTGGAAACCCTGGGGGAGCTGACGAAGATTGCCTGGGCCAAGGACTGTCAGGTCATGATCGAAGGGCCTGGGCACGTGCCCATGCACAAGATCAAGGAGAACATGGACAAGCAGCTGAAAACCTGCGGAGAAGCACCCTTTTATACACTCGGCCCTCTTACCACCGACATCGCACCCGGTTACGATCACATCACGTCTGGAATCGGCGCCGCGATGATCGGTTGGTTTGGCACCGCGATGCTCTGCTATGTTACGCCAAAAGAGCATCTTGGTCTGCCCGACCGTGATGATGTGAAGACCGGCGTCATCACCTACAAGATTGCGGCACATGCCGCCGATCTCGCCAAAGGCCACCCCGCCGCGCAGGTGCGTGACGACGCTCTCTCGAGGGCCCGTTTCGAGTTCCGCTGGGAGGACCAGTTCAACCTGTCGCTCGACCCCGAAACGGCTCGCAACTTTCATGACGAGACCCTGCCGAAGGAAGCGCACAAGGTTGCGCATTTCTGCTCGATGTGCGGCCCGAAATTCTGCTCAATGCGGATTTCTCACGATATTCGAGCCGAAGCGCAGAAGGAAGGTATGGAAGCCATGGCTGCCAAGTATCGTGCCGGCGGTGACCTTTATATGCCGGCGGAAAGCATGCCCGGAGCAGATTGATGCAACGAGTTCTGATCCAGGGAGCCGGCGTTGCCGGCTTGACGGCAGCGCTTGAAATGCGTCGCCGAGGTTTTGCCGTCGAGATCATCGAAAAAGGTCCGGCAGCGGGACTTGGTGCATCGCATTATGCGGGCGGCATGCTGGCTCCCTATTGCGAGCGTGAATCGGCCGACGAGGCTGTTATCAAGCTCGGCCGCAATGCAGCCGATTGGTGGGCGGCCGAACTTCCGGGGGAAGTTCACCGCAATGGGACGCTTGTCGTAGCGCAGCCGCGCGATCTGCCTGAGCTTGAAAGATTTGCAGCCAGAACGCGAGGCTTTCGCCGCATCGAAGGACCTGAAATTGCAGCTCTCGAACCGGCCCTGGCAGGCCGCTTCGAACGGGCGCTTTTCTTCGAGGACGAAGCCCATCTTGACCCTCGAAAGGCTCTTACCGGTCTTGTCGCAAAGCTCCGCGCACAAGGTGTGATCTTTCACTTTGAAGCACATGAAGTCCCGATCGGCGAAATCTACGATGCTGTGATCGATTGCAGGGGGCCCGCCGTGATCGCCGACCTACCGCAGCTCAGAGGCGTGCGGGGCGAAATGCTCTATCTGCACTGCCGCGACCTGACTTTGTCTCGGCCCGTGCGGATGCTGCATCCGCGTCACCCGATCTATATCGTACCGCGGGAAGACCATCGTTTCATGGTTGGGGCGACCATGATCGAGAGCGAGGATGATGGCCCAATCACCGCGCGCTCTATGATGGAATTCCTGAATGCGGCCTATGCCCTGCATCCATCGTTCGGGGAGGCTCGCATTCTCGAGACGGGAACAGGCGTGCGCCCGGCGTTTCAAGATAACCTTCCTCGTGTTGCCAAAACAGCAGCTGGCTTTTTCGTTGGCGGAATGTATCGCCACGGCTTTCTGCTCGCTCCGGCACTGGCGCAGGAGGCCGCTGATCGCCTGACGCGCCGCTTCCACAAATCCGAGAGGCTGACGGCATGAGATTGATCGTAAATGGCGAACCGGAAACAGTCACCGCCGATACGCTGAGCGAGCTTCTGGCACTGCTCGAGTTTGAAGGCGAGTGGTTGGCAACTGCGGTCAATGGCGAAATCGTCCACCGCGAAGATCGCGCTGCGCTTCAGTTGCAGGAGGGCGATCGCATTGAAATTCTGTCCCCTATGCAGGGAGGATGAGCCATGTTGAAACTTTACGATACCACCGTTTCTTCGCGCCTTCTGCTTGGAACGGCACGCTATCCTTCTCCGACGGTATTGGCGCAGGCCGTTCAGTCCTCCGGCAGTGAGATCGTTACCGTCTCGCTCCGGCGCGAGACGTCCGGCGGCAAGACCGGTGGCGCGTTTTTCAATCTGATCAAGGAACTCGGCGTCAGGGTTTTGCCCAATACTGCCGGCTGCCATAGCGCGCCCGAAGCAATTCTGACAGCGAAGATGGCCCGCGAAGTCTTTGCAACCGATTGGATCAAGCTGGAGGTCATCGGCCATCACGACAGTCTGCAGCCAGACGTGTTTGAACTGGTCGAAGCAGCGCGTATTCTGGCTTCTGAAGGCTTTTCCGTTTTCCCGTACACCACGGATGATATTGTGGTAGCCGAGAAATTGCTGGCTGTTGGCTGCCAGGTTCTCATGCCCTGGTGCGCACCGATTGGCAGCGCTGCCGGGCCGCGCAATCCGGCTGCACTGACCGCAATGCGGGCCGCCTTTCCCGAGATCCCGCTGATCGTCGACGCCGGAATCGGACGGCCCTCGCACGCGACGACAGTGATGGAACTCGGTTATGATGCGGTCTTGCTCAATACCGCTGTTGCCGGCGCAAGCGACCCGGCTTCCATGGCGTCGGCATTTGCTAAAGCGATCGATGCAGGCCACCTTGCCTATCGATCAGGCATGCTGGAGCCGCGTGACATGGCCGTGCCTTCGACGCCGGTCATCGGTAAAGGGGTCTTCGCATGAAGCTCGACCCATTCTACCTCATCGTAGACAGTTCCGCCTGGATCGCGCGGCTGGTTCCTATCGGCGTCAAACTCGTGCAACTGCGAATCAAGGATCGTCCACACGAGATTCTGTCGAAAGAAATCCGGCGCGCGAAGGCAATCTGCGCCCAATATGGCTGTCAATTGATCGTCAATGACTACTGGGAGATCGCAATCGATGAAGGATGCGACTTTGTTCATCTTGGCCAGGAAGATCTCGTGGAGGCCGACTGCGCAGCTATTCGCCGTGCTGGAATAAAGCTCGGCGTTTCCACACATGACGACACGGAGCTGGAAAAGGCGCTTGAAGTGGAACCCGATTACGTCGCCCTCGGCCCGGTCTGGCCGACCATTTTGAAGAAGATGAAATGGGCGCCTCAGGGTCTTGATCGCGTGAAGACATGGAAAGACAGGGTGGGAAAAGTTCCATTGGTCGGAATCGGCGGAGTGACTGCCGAACGTGCACCTGAGGTGCTGCGTCACGGTGCAGATATCGCTGCTGTCGTTACCGACATCACGCTCAATGCAGATCCGGAAGCACGGACAAGGCAATGGATTGAGGCGACAGCAGACTGGCGCCCACGAAATGCGACCTAAAGGCTTTAATCTCAGAAGCGGCAACCCTTCCGATTGCGTAAATCGTTCGATCACCTAGTGGCCTTGAGATCGATATTTATGGGACAACCCACCGATCCGCGAAAAAAGGGTGAGCATATCGGGGACGGTCATTCCGACGACTGCCTGCCTATGCTACTGCATGTCTCGCTCAGATGAATTTCTTTGAGCGAAACGACGATGCATCAGAACATCAACGTACGGCAATATGCGCGTCTTTCGCAGAAAGTGCCAGGCTGTGGCGGCTGAGACAGGATGATCTGAATGCCTGGACGCTTGATCGTCCATGAGCAAACGATAGCGGTAGGAATGCTGGAAAAGACAAGGCAAAGCGAACGTATCGGCCAAAAGGACTGGTATCCGCCGCGCGGGATGCGGCTTGGCGCAACACACTTCTTACGCAGCGATTTTCCATGGCTACATCACTACCTGGATCTGCCTGAACTATCCTCCACTCTCGCGCCGGGAATAGGCGGGACGGTGTCCTGGGGAGGACGCATCGCCGCCAAGCTAGGCGAAGCGGTGGGTCGGCTCAGAGGATTGCCACATTGGCATATGGAGGATGGCTTTCTGCGCTCCGTTGCGCTCGGCAAGGCGGGGTCGGTGCCTTTATCGATCGTGATGGACGATCTTGGTCTTTCCACGAAGGCCGCAGCGGGGTCACGTCTAGAACGATTGATTATCGAAGCCGACGAAAATGATGCCGAGAAAGGCCGACAGGCTCGGGACGCGATCGTTTCCCACCGGCTTTCGAAATATAACCATCTCCCGCATAAAGAACCATTTCTTCCTCCTGCGGGCGGGCGACGCCGGATCCTGCTGGTGGACCAGGTCAAGGGCGATGTATCGGTGCCTTTCTCGATGGGTAGCGAACAGTCGTTTCAACAAATGCTGACTGACGCCATCGCAACCAAGGCACAATGTGTGGTGCGGACCCATCCCGATGTCGTTGCCGGCTACCGGAAAGGCTATATGACGGAGCTTGCCGCCAGGCACTCCGATATCGTTCTCTCATCTGAAGCCATCTCGGCCGATGCCATGATCGCAGCTTGCGACGAAGTCTGGACGGTTGCCAGCCAGTTCGGCTTCGATGCCCTGTTACGCGGCAAACCGGTCCGCTGCTATGCAGCGCCTTTCTATGCGGGTTGGGGCCTCACCACCGATATGATGACCCAAAATGCGCGCACGACCATCCTTGCTCGCCGCACTGCGCCCCGCAGCATCGACCATCTGGCGGCGGCGGCCTATCTTGAATATCCGCTCTATCGGAATCCAAAAGACTGGCGCCAAGTCAGCTTCTTCGAGGCGGTCGAGCTCATTCTGGCCGGTCAGTCCTCGAATTGACATCGTCGACAGCGCATAGCGCAAGCACTTAGCCTTCGCACCTTGCTTCAGACGATACCGCCGCTGCCAGCGACAGAGGCCGGACGCTCGGCCGCGACTTTCTGTCGGTAACCGCTCGCGCGATAGGTGGCTACAGGATCAATCGCTCCACCGTGACGACGACGCGCTTCGGCCAGGATCGGCTCGACATCTGTCCGGTAAGCGCGCTTCAGCGTTTCTGTCGCCATCAACGCGTCATTGTCATCCTGGTAACCTTCGAGTGCTGTTCGGTCGACGAGCAGGGCCTGTGCATAGGCGCGGCGGATTTCGTTAGCGCTGGCCATCAGGCTTTCGATCGGATCGGTCACGTTATGTGACTGGTCGATCATGTGCGCCGGCTCAAAGCTAGACACGCCGCGATGCTCCGCATCGACCAATTCGTTGAACACCAGAAACAGCCGGTAAGGTTCGACTGAGCCTGCATCGAGATCGTCGTCGCCATATTTGCTGTCGTTGAAGTGGAAGCCGCCGAGCTTGCCGAATTGAATTAGCCTGGCAACGATCATCTCGATGTTGGTGTTCGGCGCGTGATGTCCGAGATCGACAAGGCAGAAGGCCTTCGGGCCAAGCGTCGACGCGATCAGATAGTTGGTTCCCCAATCCTGGACGACGGTCGAATAGAAAGCCGGTTCGAACATCTTATGTTCGGAAAACAGCCGCCAGTCGTCTGGCAGCGCCTTGTAGATCTCAGCCATGGAAGCGAGATACCGCTCGAAAGCGCGGGTAAAGTGGCTTTGGCCGGGGAAGTTGGAGCCATCGCCGATCCAAACCGTCAGAGCTTTTGATCCAAGCGCTTTGCCGATTTCAATACATTCGAGATTATGCTCGATCGCTTGTCGGCGTGTGGCGGCATCCGTGTGGCTGAGCGAACCGAATTTATAGGACTTTGACTGCTCGGGCGCATCAGAGAAGGTGTTGGAATTCATCGCATCGAATCCAAGACCTAGGGTCTGCGCCTTTGACAGCAACTCGCGCGGATCGGCTTTATCCCAAGGAATGTGCAGAGATACGGTGGGCGTAGCACGCGTCAGTTGTTGGATCACCGAGCAATCATCAAGCTTATCGAATATTCCGCGCGGCTCACCGCCGCCTGGAAACCGCGCAAAGCGTGTACCGCCGGTACCGACGCCCCAGGATGGCACGGCAACCGAGAATGCTGCGACCTTGGTGACAACGGACTCGATATCAACGCCACGCCGGGAGAGATTGTCACCGAGCGCGGTGAAATCGCTGGTCAGGGCGGCGGCACGCTTCTCATTTTCCTTGGCAATAACATCCTGAGATATTTTCAACTCTACCATTCTTTCCTCCCGCGAACGAACCAACGTGCCAGTTTACGCGTTTAGGTCCGCTTTTTGATGTCAATTTTGTCGGCGCTTCGGCGCAAAAGATAGATCAGGAGATATTATGGATATCATCCGCATTTTGCTCGCAATCTTCCTGCCGCCTGTCGGCGTTTTTCTGCAAGTCGGCATCGGCTTGCAATTCTGGCTCAATATTCTCTTGACCCTGCTTGGTTATATTCCAGGCATCATTCACGCGATCTGGGTGATTCTCAGAAAATAACGTGACCTCATGGGATGCGCCTCGGATGAGGACGCATCCCGCCATTTGGCGCTAGCGCGGAAAGCTCTGCGCGTTACCTGCATCCACGTTGATGATGTTTCCTGTCGACTTCGCGGAAAGATCCGAGGCTAGAAAGTAGATCGCCTCCGCAATATCTTCGGGCAGGACATTCAGCTTTAACATCGAGCGCTTGCGATAATGCTCCTCAAGATCGCTGACCTCAATTTTTGATGATGCTGCGCGCTGCTCTCTCCATTCGCCGTTCCAGATCTTCGACCCACGCAGGACCGCATCCGGATTGACGGTGTTGACGCGAATGCCGGCCTCGGCGCCCTCGAGGGCGAGGCAGCGTGCGAGATGAATTTCGGCCGCTTTCGCTGTGCAATAGGCAGCAGCGTTGGGCGAGGAAGCAAGACCGTTCTTGGACGCGACGAAGACGACGTTCCCGCCGATATTCTGCTTGCGGAACAACCGGAATGCCTCACGCGACACCAGAAAGTACCCCGTCGTCAGAATATCGATGTTACGATTCCACATCGAAAGTTCGGTGCTCTCGATAGGCGCAGAGGACGCGATCCCTGCATTCGAAACAAGGATATCGACGCCGCCGAAGGCGACGCACGCCTCGCGGAAGGAGGCAATGACATTATCCTCCTTCGTCACATCAAGCTTGGCGCTGTAAACAGCATCGGAGCCAAAGACTTTTGAAAATTCCGCTTGCGTGGCATCGAGCGCATCCGCATCGATGTCAGCCAAGACCACACAAGCCCCTTCGCTGATGAGACGTGCCGCCGTTGCGCGGCCGATCCCGCCGGCGCCTCCTGTCACGAAGGCAACGCGACCGGCGAGGCTCTTGGGCTTCGGCATGCGCTGGAGCTTAGCCTCTTCGAGAAGCCAATATTCGATATCAAAGGCTTCCTGCTCGGGCAGGCCCTGATATTCCGAAACGGTCGATGCTCCCCGCATGACGTTGATTGCGTTGACGTAAAATTCGCCAGCGATACGCGCAGTAGCCTTGTCCCTTGCAAAAGAAAGCATTCCCACCCCGGGAACAAGAAAAATCACCGGATTCGGATCGCGCATCTTCGGTGAATTCGGGTGTTTGCAGCTTTCATAGTAACGTGCGTAGTCGGCGCGATAGTCCTCAAGAGCCTTGTCCAGGCTCGCGACGACAGCATCGGCGTCCGGCCGAAGAGGATCGAAATCGACGATCAGCGGTCGGATCTTCGTGCGCAGGAAATGGTCGGGGCAGCTCGTGCCCAGGGCACCGAGCGAACGCAGATCGCGCGAGTTAACGAAGTCCAGGACGGCATCCTGATCGTCAAAATGGCCGATCTTACGTTCTTGCCTGCCGATGCGGCCGCGAATCTCCGGCATCAACTGCGCGGCAATAGCGCGGCGCGTCTCAGCCGGTAAACTTTCGCATACCGCCCCGCCAAAGATCGTCTTTCCTGCTGTCCGCTGCGTAAACCAGCCAATCGCCGTATTGATGATATCGAGCGTCAATTCATAACAGCTCTTGGCATCGTTCGCCCAAGTGAAGAGACCGTGGCTCTCAAGAACCACACCCTGCGCATGCGGGTTGGCCTTTACAAATGCCTCAAGATCAAGTCCAAGCTGGAAACCAGGCCGGCGCCAAGGCAGCCAGCCAATACGACTTCCGAAGATCTCCTCCGTCAGCGCTTTCGAATTCTTCGACGCGGCAATTGCAATAATGGCATCGGGATGCATGTGATCGACATGTTTGAACGGCACGAAGCCATGCAAGGGCGTATCGATCGAGGCGGCGCGCGCGTTCAAATTGAAAGTGCAGTGCGGCAGGAAGCCGACCATACGATCTTCGTCTTCAACGCCTTTATACAGACCTTTGAGCGCTTCAAGCTTCTGCTGATAAAGCGTCGCAAAGCCGTCCAGCTTGATTGTGCCGACGTCGCCTCCGGAGCCCTTGACCCACAGCACCTCAACATGATCGCCAGTTAGCGGATCGACTTCCATAACCTTTGCCGACGTATTGCCGCCGCCGTAATTGGTGATGCGCTTATCGGCGCCAAGAAGATTGGATCGATAAAGAAGCTTGCCAGGCTCATCGAGCCCTCCCGCATATGCCTCATCCCAACGATTTTCCAGAAGCCGGGCGTCCGCCGCCATGTTCATCCTCCCATGTAAGCTTATTCTCCGCACTCTGTCCGGAGCCTATTGTCGTCGATATCGCGCAAGTTTGCATCACCTGTCAATCGAAAACGATCAAATATGATTATACTGCAGTGCAATAAGATTTATTTTGATCGGTTATGATTGACAACGCGCGATTTAGGAGGAATTAACTAGGGGCAGGAGGAGCCATGCACGAACGTGAACGCCATCGCATCATCTTGAGCGCGGTTCAGGAGAAATCCGTAATCACCGTGCAGGATATCTGCGAACTGACAGAAGCATCTGAAGCAACGATCCGCCGGGACATTGCGGCTCTGCATGTTCAGGGCAAGATCAGACGCGTTCGCGGCGGCGCCGAGGCGGTCCACCCCCCGCAGCATGGCACAGTCGCTGGCAGACCTTTCCGCGTGGCCGAATCCATCAATATCGACAAGAAACGCGCAATTGCCCGTCATGCAGTCGGTCTTTGTGAAAACGGCGACGCTATCATTATCAACGGCGGCACCACGACGTTTCAAATGGTGCATTTCATGGCAGGTCATCGAATGCAGGTGATGACCAATTCCTTTGCGATCGCCGAGCATCTGGTCAAGCATTCCAAGAACACCGTGACGGTACCTGGAGGCGTCATCTATCGCGAGCAAAGCCTGATCTTGTCGCCATTTGAAAACGACACGACACGGAATTTTTATGCGCGACGCTTTTTCTTTGGCGCCCAAGGTGTGGGGCCGCTCGGCATCATGGAAGCCGATGCACAAATTATTCAAAGCGAACAGAAGCTGATGCGTCAGGCCGAGGAACTGGTTTTGCTGGTGGATTCCAGCAAGTTCAGACAGCGCTCAAGCCTTATTCTGTGTCCGCTCGAACGCGTCTCGACGATCATCACCGATGACGGAATATCCGAGGAATCCGTCAGAATGGTTGAAGATGCAGGTGTTGCGCTCGTGATCGCAAAACCTGCCGCGCAATCGACCGGAGGAGAAGCCTCATCGGTCGCGTAATATCTGCCACATGTTTTTTCACTGGGAGGAGAGACTATGAAACTGACGAGAAGACTGACAATTGGGGCGGCACTGGCGCTTGCTATGATGGGCGGCGCCGCGCAAGCGGCGGAAATGAAGATCGCTCTTGTCGTGAAGTCCCTTGGCAACGGGTTTTTCGAAGCCGCCAACAAAGGCGCCGAAGAAGCTGCCAAGGAACTCGGCAACGTCAAGATCATCTATACAGGTCCCACGTCGACAACTGCCGAGGGTCAGATCGAAGTCATCAACTCGCTGATCGCTCAAGGCGTCGACGCTATCGCGATTTCAGCCAATGATCCGGATGCCGTCGTTCCGGCGCTCAAGAAAGCCAAGCAACGCGGCATCAAGGTCATTTCGTGGGACTCCGGCGTCGCGCCTGAAGGCCGCATCCTGCAGCTCAATCCTTCGTCGAACGAGCTTATTGGTAAAATGTGCCTGACCCTGGCAAAGGACCATCTGCCAGACGGTAAGGGCGATTTTGCAATTCTTTCGGCAACCACCACTTCGACGAACCAGAATATTTGGATTGGCGAGATGAAGAAGCAGCTCAAGGAGTTCCCAGGTCTCAATCTTGTGACGACCGTCTATGGCGATGACCTATCTGACAAATCCTATCGTGAAGCGCAGGGCCTCCTGAAGTCTCACCCCGAGGTAAAGGTCATTGTGGCACCGACCACCGTTGGCGTTCTCGCAGCCTCTCAGGCTGTCAAGGATGCCGGCAAGATCGGTCAGGTATACGTCACGGGTCTTGGTCTGCCGTCCGAGATGGCGGGCGCCATCAAGTCGGGCGCGACGAAGGAGTTTGCGATCTGGAACCCGATCGACCTTGGCTATTCGGCCGCACAGATTGCCTACCATCTTGTCAAGGGCGACGCCGATGGCAAGCCGGGCAGTGAAATTCCCGCAGGCCGCATGGGTAAGATCAAGATTGGGGAAAATGGCGAAGCCGCGATGGCAGATCCGTTCGTTTACAACGCCTCCAATATTGATCAGTTCTCGAAGGTCTTCTGATCGAAGCCAACAAGGAGCCGGCTCGACGAGCGAGCCGGCTTTCCAAAAGACTGGCCAAAGCCAACATTACTTAACAACATATATTTGGTGGTGCTGATGAAGCCCGCACTTCAAAACGTTTCTCCGGCCGCATCGGCGTCCGGCAGCGAAGCTGCCATTCTTGAAATGCGCGGCATTTCGCAAATCTTTCCAGGCGTAAAAGCGCTCGATGGGGTCAGCCTGTCGCTGTACCCTGGAAAAGTGACCGCGCTCATCGGCGAAAACGGTGCCGGAAAATCGACGCTCGTTAAAATCCTGACTGGAATTTATCGCCCGAACGAGGGCGAAATCATCGTCGATGGTCAGCCTATGGCATTTGCCAATGCGCAGGCAGCGATGAATGCGGGTGTAACGGCTATTCATCAAGAAACCGTCCTGTTCGACGAGCTGAGCGTTGGCGAAAATATATTTCTTGGTCACGCGCCGCGGACGCGCTTCGGCACCATCGACTGGTCGAGAATGATGAAGCGCTCGGCTGAGCTTTTGCATCGCCTCGAGAGTAACATTGATCCGCTGGTACGCCTAAAAGACCTGTCCATCGCGCAGCGTCATCTTGTGGCGATCGCCAGGGCGCTCTCCGTCGAAGCGCGCATCGTCATCATGGATGAACCGACGGCAGCGCTCTCGCGCAAGGAAATCGACGATCTTTTCCGGATCGTTCGGTCGCTGAAATCGCAAGGCAAAGCCATCCTTTTCATTAGTCATAAGTTCGATGAGCTTTATGAAATTGCCGATAATTTCGTCGTGTTTCGCGATGGGCGCGCTGTCGGTCACGGCCGGCTTGGCGAGATTGGCCAAGATGAAATCGTTCGCATGATGGTTGGCCGCGAAGTCAAGGATGCCTTCCCAAAGCAAGTCGTCCGGATCGGCGGTCCGGTTCTGGAGGTTGATAACTACTGCCACCCCACCGAGTTCAAGGACATCTCCTTCAATCTGAAACGAGGCGAAATCCTTGGCGTTTATGGGTTGATTGGCGCCGGTCGTTCCGAACTTTGTCAATCCCTGTTCGGCATCACCAAGCCGGCCAAGGGACGGCTGCGACTGGAAGGACGCGATCTTTCGATCCGCTCACCTTCGGACGCGATCAGCGCAGGCATTGTTTATGTCCCGGAAGAACGTGGGCGGCACGGTCTCGCATTGGCGATGCCGATCTACCAGAATATGACGCTGCCATCCCTGACGCGGACGTCGCGCAAGGGCTTTCTTCATGCGGCAAATGAGTTCGCTCTTGCCCGTCGCTATGCGGAAAGACTGGATCTTCGTGCCGCTGCCCTTTCTGTGCCGGTCGGAACGCTCTCCGGCGGCAACCAGCAGAAAGTCGTCATTGGCAAGTGGCTGGCGACACAGCCGAAGGTCATCATTCTCGACGAGCCAACCAAAGGCATAGATATTGGATCCAAGGCTGCCGTTCACGCCTTTATCAGCGAGCTCGCCGCAGAGGGTTTGAGCATCATCATGATTTCCTCCGAACTTCCGGAGATCTTGGGAATGTCGGACCGGGTCCTTGTGATGAAAGAGGGCCTGATGGCCGGCATGTTTGATCGCGATGGTCTGACACCGGAAGCCCTCGTTCGCGCCGCCACCGGTAATGCCTGAGGACACGCCATGATTTCTTTGCTGAAAAGACGTGAAACCCTGCTCCTCCTGATCATCGTCGTGATGATCACGGGCTTTTCGAGCCGCGCCGACGGTTTTGCTTCGCCAACCAACCTCGCCGGGATCTTCAACGACACATCGATCCTGATCATTCTGGCGCTCGCGCAGATGACCGTCATCCTGACGAAGTCGATCGATCTGTCCGTTGCCGCCAACCTTGCTTTTACGGGAATGGCGATCGCAATGATCAACGCCGCCTACCCGGGTATTCCCCTTGTTTTCCTCGTCCTTGCAGCGATCGCAATCGGAGCCGCTCTCGGAGCGATCAACGGCTTCTTTGTCTGGAACCTGGAAATGCCGCCCATTGTCGTTACACTCGGTACGCTGACGATCTACCGCGGCATGACCTTCGTGCTCTCCGGCGGTGCATGGGTGAACGCCCATCAAATGACCCCGACATTCCTAAATGTACCACGCGCCTCAATTCTCGGCCTTCCGGTTCTTGGCTGGATAGGCATCGTCATCGTCGCACTGATCTATCTCATGCTGCGCCATTCGCCGATCGGCCGCTCGATCTATGCCGCGGGCGGAAATCCTACAGCTGCGGTTTATGCGGGTATCGATGTAGGGCGAACCCGATTTTTTGCCTTCGTGTTGTCGGGCGCCCTAGCCGGGCTCTGTGGTTATCTTTGGGTCTCGCGTTATGCGGTTGCCTATGTCGATATCGCCAATGGTTTCGAACTCGACAGCGTTGCAGCTTGCGTTATCGGCGGCATCTCGATTGCAGGCGGTGTAGGTTCGGTTGTCGGTGCTGTGCTGGGATCGCTGTTTCTGGGCGTCATCAAGAATGCACTTCCCGTCATTGGCATCTCGCCTTTCACGCAGATGGCGATTTCAGGCACGGTGATCATCTTCGCCGTCGTCTTCAATGCACGCCGGGAAAAGAATCGCGGCCGCATCATCCTGCGCAATAGATCGGTTGAAGAACCCAGCCAGGAGGTACTGGCATGACGCATCCGTCAGAAGAAACCCAAAAGCGTATCATCCCGGACCGGCTTGGGACCCGTTTCAGCCGACTGCTGACCCGTTGGGAAACGCTCCTGTTCGGGGTTGCCGTCCTGATCTTCATTTTCAACGCATTGGCATCCCCATATTTTCTGAACGCTTGGAACCTTTCGGATGCGACCTTCAACTTTACCGAAAAGGCAATGATTGCCTTTGCTATGGCCATGTTGATCATTGCAGGCGAGATCGATCTTTCCGTGGCTGCAATTATTGCTCTTGCATCAACGGCTATGGGCGCGGCAGCACAAATCGGCGTCGACACGCCAGCGCTGGTGGCCATCGGGATCGGTGTCGGCGTGGCTTGCGGCGCCTTCAACGGCTTCCTCGTCTCGGTGATGAAGCTTCCGTCGATCGTGGTGACGATCGGAACGATGAGCCTCTTCCGTGGTATTTCCTACATCGTGCTCGGCGACCAGGCCTATGGCAAATACCCTGAGAGCTTTGCCTACTTCGGCCAGGGCTATGTGGTGTGGGCATTTTCTTTTGAATTCGTCTTGTTTGCCGTCCTCGCGGTCTTCTTCGCAGTCTTGCTTCACGCCACAAACTTCGGCCGTCAGGTCTTCACGATTGGCAATAACGACTTCGCAGCGCGTTTCTCCGGTCTGCCCGTGGAGCGGATCAAGTTTATCCTTTTCCTTCTCACGGGCTTGATGAGCGGCATCGCCGCCGTTTGCCTCACATCGCGCCTTGGCTCGACCCGACCCTCGATCGCGCAGGGCTGGGAGTTGGAAGTCGTCACCATGGTAGTGCTTGGCGGGGTATCCATCCTCGGCGGTGCAGGGACGATTGGCGGCGTGGTAATTGCCGCTTTTGTGATGGGACTGGTCACTTTTGGTCTGGGACTGCTCAACGTACCCGGCATCGTGATGTCCATCTTTATCGGTCTGCTTTTGATCATCACGATCGCTGTCCCGATCCTTGGCCGCCGGTTCAAAATGATGAGCTCAAAATGATCAACGGGACGCACGAAAAATACGCTTTCAAGATGAAGCTCAATCCTGGAATGGAGGACGAGTACAGGCGTCGTCATGACGAAATCTGGCCCGAGCTCGTAGCGCTTCTCCACGATGCGGGTGTTTCGGACTACGCCATTTACCTCGATCGCGAAACCGGCATCCTCTTTGGGGTTTTGACACGCGCAAGCGCTCACGGAATGGCGGCGCTTCCCGATCATCCGGTGATGAAACGATGGTGGGCACATATGGCAGACATCATGGAAACCAATGCGGACAATTCCCCCCTCAGCCATGATCTGACCTCCGTGTTTTACATGCCATGACACATGCGATCACCACCGCTTATCGCCGAATTGCCGTTCTCGACATCGGCAAGACAAATGCAAAACTCGTGATTGTCGAAGCTGACACGGGCGCAGAAATCGCGGTGCGCAAAACCCGCAATAAGGTGCTCGCGATCGCGCCCTATCCGCATTTCGATATAGACGCGCTGTGGGCTTTTACGCTTGAGGCGCTTGCAAGCTTCGCCTCAGCACCCGGCTTTGATGCAATTTCCATCACAACACATGGCGCTGCAGCTGCCCTGCTTGATGCTGATGGCGAACTCGCTCTCCCAGTGCTGGACTATGAATACAGCTATCCAGCGGCGATCGTCGAGGAGTACGACCGCTTGCGCCCGCCGTTTTCCGAAACCTTCTCACCGCGCCAGCCCATGGGCCTGAACCTTGGTGCGCAGCTGCATTTCCAGAAAACTGCGTTCCAAGAAGCATTCTCCTGCGTTCAAACCATCCTCACTTACCCGCAATATTGGGCATGGCGCTTAACGGGCGCGGCGGCGAACGAGGTGACATCTCTCGGCTGTCATACCGATCTTTGGGCTCCGGAGCATAACCGATATTCCAAGCTCGTCGACAGGCTGGATATCGGCGGGCGAATGGCACCGCTCCACTCCGCCTTCGACGCTCTCGGCGTCCTTAAGCTTGCGATTGCCGTGGAAATCGGCGTTACAGACGAGGTTCCGGTTTATTGCGGCATCCATGATTCAAACGCTTCTCTCTTGCCTCATCTTGTAAAGACGAAGCCTCCTTTTGCCGTCGTTTCAACCGGAACTTGGGTTATTGCCTTCGGCGTGGGGGGCGACCTTGCTCAACTCGATCCAGCGCGCGATACGCTTGCCAATGTGGATGCCTACGGCAGGCCAGTACCGTCGGCGCGGTTCATGGGCGGGCGCGAATTCGAGATCCTCGATCGAAGCATCGCAAACGCCAAGCCGGAAGAAATCGAAGCCGCGCTTCCTGAGGTGTTGGCAAAAGAACTCATGCTTCTTCCAAATGTCGTGAAGGGCTCCGGCCCCTTCCCGACAATGGAGGGTGTCTGGATCAACGACGGCTCGGTTAGCTCTACGGAGCGTCGCGCCGCTGTCAGCCTTTATCTTGCGCTCATGACGCAAACATGTCTCCAACTGGTCGGCGCTAGAGGCCCTGTCATTGTCGAAGGACCTTTTGCTGCCAATAGCCTTTATCTCAAAGCCCTTTCGACCTTGATCGGCAGGCATGTCATTTCGTCGGCAGGCGCAACTGGAACAAGCCAGGGCGCTGCCCTTCTTACTGGCATTGCACTTTCAGACAAGGCCGGCAAGGCTATCGTGAGTGATGTTTCCGCTCTGGCATCCTATGGTGCGCGTTGGCGAGAAGAGATCGCAACCCGGCGATGAAAGGACGGCGTGCTTGCCAGACATACCGAGGCACACGCCAAGCTTGATGTTTAGACCCGGATCACCCGCTTGCCTTCGGTGACAAGCTTCTCGGCGGCCTCGGCAACGCTGGTTCTTCCAAAGGCAAGTTCGTCAGCGGTCGGCCGCAATATCTTCTGGTCGAATTCAGTGGACCCCATTGGCGCTGGAGATGGGTAATCGCCGACCTGGTCCTTTAGAAGATTGATGTAGTCCACGGTCTGTCGCTCCGTTGGATTAAGCTGCGGCAAGATCGCCTCTCGTACCTTGGGCGAAAGAGGCACACCTCTTTCAACACCGAGGATTTTTCCCGCATCGATATCATTGACGAAAAAATTGATGAATTTTGCGGCTGTCTCCGGATTTTTGCTGGTGGCTCCCAGACTCCAGATCAAAGCTGGACGGTAATAATGGCCCGATGGTCCACCCTTGGTTTCGCGCGGCAGCAGCGTGATATCGAGCTTGTTCTTGATGACAAGCTGGTAACCGACGAGTTGATTGGAATAAGCCATTCCCATGGCCGATTTACCCATGGAAAGGCAGTTACTTTCAATGGTATTTTGATCGAGCGTTTGGACGTCGGCAGCCACGGTGCCGCCTTTCTGGCGCAGATCCTCCCAGTAGCTGAACCATTCCTTTGCTTCGTCGACGCCAAAGCCAAGCCCGCCCTCTGCGGCGTAAAGGCTCTTGCCGCGCTGGCGTAGCCAGGCATCGAAGACGTAGTTATACCGCGCACCGTAGGGGCCACCCGCGTAGCCGCGGCGTCCCGCAGCCTTCGTCACTTCCACCGCAATCTCGGCATATTCCTTCCAGGTCGTATCGGGCCCGGGTGCCGGGATGCCTGCTTTTTCGAAGGCGACGGTATCGACAAGCAGGGTAAAGGAATTAAGCCCCAATCCAACGCCCCACAGATGATCGCGCATCGTGGTGAGCTTCAGCATGTCCTGCCCGAAGTCATCGACCTTCAAGATAGACGGTACGAATTTCTCAAGGGGCATGCATGCGCCGCGCTGTGAGTAATCGGAAATTGTGCTGGGCTCGAGTTGGAAGACGTCGGAGATATCCTGGCTTCCCATCTGCGTTGCAAGCTTCGTCCAATAACCATCGCCGCTAATCGCCTCGCCAACGAAGGATACGCCTGGGTTCTTCTGGTTGAAGAGATCTATAACGCTCATCGTTCGCTTGGTGCGATCGTTCGATCCCCACCACAGTGCGCGCAGGCGTTGCTCTTGCGCGAACGTAGCGCGGCTGAAGCTCAGCCCTGCAGCTACTCCCGCTGATGCCAGCATAAAGGATCGGCGCGTTACATCCATGAAAGTCTCCTCCTTGGCGATCGGGCACGTGATCCTCCATCGCGCGACCCGCTGAACTGCGAGCCGCCATAATGCAAGAAAATTTTCTTTTTGCAATAAAATCCATTTATATTGCAAATTTGCATAATTTGCGCAAATTATTGGACATGACTGACTCTTCGCCCAAGCGCCTTCGACAAGCTGACATTGCCGCTGCCTGCGGCGTGTCTATCTCAACCGTTTCTCGCGTTCTGTCCAACGAACAGGGCATTAGCGAAGCCATCCGGAATTCGATCCTAAAAGTGGCGAACGAGATGGGTTATCGCGTTCGGTCGCCACATGAAGCGTCCAACGGCGTCCTTGCGCTCATTGCCAGTGACAGCGCGACCGGCGGTCTCAGTGTGTTCTATGAAGGGATTGCCGAAGGTTTGCGCGCAGCTTCGGATGAGCGTGGAATAGGATTCGACATGCGTCTCATCCGACAATCGACGATGCGGACAGAACAGATCGAGGACTATCTGACACAGACGGGCGCGGTGGGACTGGCCCTGGTCGGCATTGATCCGACTGAGGATCTGCGAGAAGGTCTGATGCAGCGCGGTATCATGACGGCGCTGGTCAACGGGATCGATCCTCTCATGCATTTTGATAGTATCTCGCCCTCCAACTTTTACGGCGCATATGCGGCGACCCAAAGGCTGATCGCCGCTGGTCATCGCAGGATCCTGCACTTGACCGGCTCTCATCGCCATACAATCCGCGAACGAATTCGTGGGTTCAAAACGGCTATTGCCGAAAGCGACGGATGTGAGGGCCGCGTCATCACCCTGCCATTCAAAGCCGTGACCAGCGAGGAGGCACACGAAGCCACCATCGCTGCCCTGGCGGGAAAAGAAGGTTTTACCGCAGCCTTTTGCATGAATGATTTCATCGCGGTCGGCGTATTGGATGCCGTTCTGGAGGCAGGCCTGAGCATCCCGCATGACTTTTCCGTTGTCGGCTTTGACGACCTGCCATGCGCCCAAATGACGGATCCGCGCCTTGCAACAATGAGGGTCGACCGCGCAGCGCTGGGGAAGGAGGCCATCAATCTTCTCACGACCCGTCTGCGTGATCGATCCATCCCGTGTCGACAAATCCTACACGCCGTCACGCCAATTGCTGGCGGAACACTTTCCGAAAATGGTTGAGGAGCCGGTCATGACCTTTGATGCAGCAACCGCCAACCCGCTCTTCGGCAATATGATGCAGACACGCGAACAGATGGCGAAAGGCCTTCTGGATCTTTTCGATCCTCTTCTTCCTTTTTTCTCAAACGGCAATGCACGGGTCCGGCTCGATGCTGTGGGGGCCCATTTCGATCGCGCAGCAGCGGATCTAGAAGGATTTGCCCGTCCGCTCTGGGGTCTTGCCCCATTTGCGGCCGGAGGTGGGCGCTTTGCGCATTGGGATCGATATGCGGAAGGCATAGCCAACGGGACTGATCCGAAGCATCCCGAATACTGGGGGAGCGTGAACGGGCGCGACCAGCGGATGGTGGAGCTTGCAGCCTTGGGCTTTGCTCTAGCCCTTGTGCCAGAGCGCCTCTGGGATCCTTTGAAAGGAGAAGCACGTGACCGTCTCATCGCCTATTTAAAGCATGCCCGACAGTTCGATTACGCGGAGAACAACTGGAAGTTCTTTCGGATTCTTGTCGACATCGCACTCGACCGGCTCGGTGTCGACTTCGATCGTAGTCTCACGAAAGCCTATCTTGCTGAACTCGACGGCTTTTACATCGCTGACGGTTGGTATCGGGACGGCAACATTCGTCGGATTGATCACTACGTACCCTTTGCGATGCATTTCTATGGCCTGATCTATGCGAGGTTGGTCGATGATGATCATGGGCAACGATACCGAGAAAGGGCACGCCTCTTCGCAAGAGATTTCAGCACCTGGTTTGCCGAAGATGGAGCGGTCGTCCCCTTCGGCAGAAGTCTGACCTACCGCTTCGCTTGCGCCGGCTTCTGGTCTGCCCTTGCTTTCGCGGGGGAAGAGGCTCTGCCTTGGGGCGAGGTCAAGGGACTGACGCTTCGCCACATCAGATGGTGGTCTCGTCAACCGATCGCAAATAGCGACGGCGTCTTGTCGATCGGCTATGCTTATCCGCAACTGACCATGTCGGAGAGCTATAATTCCGCAGGATCGCCTTATTGGGCTTTCAAGGCTTTCCTGCCCTTGGCATTGGAAGAAGAACATCCGTTCTGGACGGCACCCGAGGCATCGCTACCACAGGCGCCGATCCACCATCCCCTCCCGCATCCGGGCATGATCATGATGCGGTCGGGACAGGATGTCGTGGCGTTGTCGTCAGGACAGGAAAACCTGCAGATGCGCTGCGGGCCGGAAAAATACGCCAAGTTCGCTTATTCAGCCCACTACGGTTTCAGCATCGAAGTCGACGAGCGAGGCTTTGCCACCGGTGCTTTCGATTCCATGCTGTCCTTGAGCGACGACCGCATTCACTATCGTGTTCGCGAAACGAATGAAGATGCGCAAATTGCCGGCGATGCAGTTTACGCAAAATGGCATCCATGGCCCGAGGTCACGATCGAAACCTGGCTGGTCGCCGCAGCGCCCTGGCATCTCCGCATTCATAGAATCAAAACTCCCCGCTCCCTGAAATGCATCGAAGGCGGTTTTGCCATTGCAAAGCGCGATGGCGACCTTGATCATTCGACCTCAGCGAACCGATCAGCAAGCGCGCTGGGTGAATTTGATTTCTCGGGTATCGTCGATATCGGATCATCAGTTCCAAGAGAGGGTTTCGTGCAAAAGCCCTTGCCGAACACCAACCTGATGGTCTCAAAGACCCTTGTTCCGCAACTACGCGCTGACATTCCTGCCGGACAAACAATTCTGTGCGCAGCCGTGATGGCTGTGAGGGGTGGAAGCTTCGACGATGGTTGGAACAACCCTCCTGATGCGCCCACTTTGGCGGATCTCGAAAGGCGTTTTGCTGAAACGGGAACGAGGGTTAGCGCTATTGAAGCGCCAGGTAGCATAAAATGACAGGCCCCGTCATCACGATCGCTATGGATCGGAAAAGAACAACCTACGTCCTTCCCGATCGGCTCAAAGAGCGGCTCGGCTCCCTTGGAAGGCTTTCAACCTCATTTCCTCTCCAGGACCTTTCTGCCACCGACCTTCCAATCGCAGTTCACGAGACAGAAATTCTGGTGACCGGATGGGGAGCCCCTCGCATCGATGCAGCTTTTTTACGTCAGATGCCGCAGTTGAAGATGATCGCCCATGCTGCCGGAACCGTCAAAGGTTTGATCGACGGTTCTGTCTTCGATGCGGGCATTGTCGTCACGCATGCTGCGGACGCAAATGCACAGCCAGTTGCAGAATTCACCCTGGCAGCAATCCTTTTTGCCGGAAAGAAGGTCTTCCGCTTCCGTGACCTCTACATCAATGATCGCGGGCGCGCCCGCACGCGAACCATGCAAGCCGAACCGATCGGAAACTATCGCCGTATCATCGGACTGATTGGGGCATCGAAAATAGGCCGACGGGTCATTCAGCTCCTGAAACCATTCGACTATCAAATTCTGCTTTACGATCCGTTTGTGAGCGAAGCCGAGGCGGCTGATCTTGGCGTGACACTCAGCTCACTGGAAAATTTGATGGCAGAAAGCGATATTGTCTCTGTCCATGCACCTTCACTCGCGTCAACCAGGCACATGATCAATGACGACTTGTTGTCGTCGATGAAAGAGGGGGCAACTTTCATCAACACGGCGCGTGGCGCACTGGTGGACGAGGCTGCCTTGCTGAAGCACCTCCGCGTTGGGCGGATCGATGCAATCATCGATGTCACGGAGCCTGAAATCCCGCAGCAAAACAGCGATTTCTACGATCTTCCGAATGTCTTCCTGACACCGCATATTGCAGGTGCGATCGGCTTGGAACAGACCCGGCTGGGCGAAATGGCCGTCGATGAAGTTGCCCGATTCATCAACGGAGAACGCCTCCATCATGCAATTTGCAAGAAAGACCTGGAGTATATGGCATGACGGCGTTCGAACCGGCGCTGTGCTCGGTGACCTTTCGCAATTTGGCTCCGAAGGAGATTGTGGCTCTCGCGAAGCAGGCGAGACTTGAAGCAATCGAATGGGCCGGCGACGTCCATGTGCCACCGGAAAATCTTGAAACGGCGAAAGAGGTTTCGGTGCATACAGGCGAGGCCGGGCTCGCTCTTTCCTACGGGTCCTATGTCGCCCCGCCCACGGACGATCACGCCCGTTTTGAGATCGCGCTCAAGACCACAATGGAGCTCGGCGCAACCAATATGCGCATTTGGCCAGGCACAAGGGGCCGCGACTCGATCTCGTACTCACCCCAAGAGCGCGAGCAGACTGGCCGTCTGATCCGAGAAATGGGCCAGACCGCAAAGGAGGCGGGCGTAACGCTTTCTCTGGAGTATCATCCGAAATCGCTGACGGATACGACCGCTTCTGCCAAGTCTCTGATCGAGGCGATCGCTCACGAGAACGTCTATCTCTATTGGCAGCCAAGACCGGGGCTTTTGATCGGTGATGCGCTCCAAGAAATTCGTGAGATCGGCCATCACATTTCCCACGTGCACGTCTTTGCCTGGGACGCTGATCGAAACCGGTATCCGCTCGCAAGTGCCGCCCGTTATTGGGAAACTGCTCTTGCCGCCATTCCGGAAGGGCGATGGGGAGATCGACGCTATGCGATGCTCGAATTTGTCAAAGACGACCGCCTCGAAATTCTGTTGCAAGATGCCAAGTGTCTTATTGATATCCTGAAGCGCCTGCCGTCCGCATAGTCTGCAGCGGTTGCGGCCGGCTGGCAACAAGGTCGGCCGGTTAAGCGCGCTCTAAAAGACCGAGGGCGCTATCATCGCCCCAAACATCCGAAATCGATACTGGCTTACCGCTTCGGCTGCTTTGCAGCGCCGCAATACCGCACAAGACCGACATGGCACCGGCGCGCGATCCCGCTCTCTGCTTCAGCTCGTCATTCGGCTTATTCTTGTTGAGCAGCATGTTGCGCAGCCGGTCATCGCCGCCGTAGTGGCCTCCGGAGGAATGTGGTACCCAGATGCGCTCGACCGGTTCGAAGCTACGCATCACGACAATCTCGTCCGCTGGCGGCTCCGTCCAGGGTTGCTTTTCATATTGGCGCAGCTCGATACGGCCTTTGTGCCCATTGAACGCGATATGATGGCCTTCGATGGGCATGTAAGTGTTGAGCGAATAGGAAACGTGGACGCCGTTCTTGTAGCGGATCGAAGTGACCATCGTGTCGGGAATATCGATGTCTTCGCGAAAAACACAGGCATCGCGAACATAGCCGTCCTCGCCAGAGGGATCTTCATAAAGACTTTCGAGGAGGGGAACAGCGCTGATATCGAAATAGTAGTCGCATTCGTTCTTGTGAGGACAGGTGCGACAGCGCTCGCCCCGAAAAGGTCCTTTGCGGCCGTAGTGCTTTAGATCGGCGAAAGCCGACACCATTTCCGGATCTGAATCGAGGTACCAATTGAGAAGATCGAAATGATGGGTTGCCTTATGAACGAAAAGGCTTCCTGAATTTTCCGTAAAGGCGTGCCAGCGCCTGAAATAATCGGCACCATGGCTGTTATCCAAATACCAGTGGAAGTCCACGGACGTGACGTCGCCGATCACACCGGAACTGAGGAGCTCCTTGATGCGAGCCGAGGTTGGCGCAAAGCGATAGTTGAAAGAAATATCCAATCGCCGACCGGTCCGACGCTCCGCATCGAGAATACGTTTGATCTTCTCAGCGGTCGTCGTCATCGGCTTTTCGCTGATGACGTTGGCGCCGGCCTCCATTGCCTTGACGATCAGGTCGTCATGCGTGGAGTCTTTCGTGCAGACGATCACCAGCGCGGGCCGCTCGACGCGCAACATCTCGTCGAAATCCGTATAGATCGTGACGCTTGCGCCCATATATCGAAGGCTTCGCTCGGCGCGAAGGGAGTTCAAGTCGCAAACGGCGACCAGTTCCACTTCACCATGCCACCGCTCGACGATATCCTTGCCCCACATGGTCGTACCCCGGTGGCCGGTGCCAACCAGGGCATAACGCGTTCTTGTTGACTGCTGCATCTCTATCCTCCCACCGACCAACGGTCAGCACACTGTTTTGAAACGCTCTATGACAGTATCGAGCACTTCGCCGCCGGGCTTCTTCCACCAGTTTTCGGCTGAAAAGATCTCGACTTCCTGCGGACCCTGATAGCCTGCCGCTTCGATCATTCTGCGGATCGACTTGAGGTCGATAACCCCATCGCCCATCATGCCCCGATCAAGAAGAAGGTCACGCGTCGGCACCAACCAATCGCAAATATGATGGGCAAAAATCCGGCTTTCGCGGCCGGCGCGGGCGATGCCTTCGGCAAGATCCGGATCCCACCAGACGTGATAGACATCGATGGCCACACCAACGTCCGATCCCAGCCGACCAGCAAGATCGAGACCCTGCTTCAGCGTATTCACACAAGCGCGATCAGCCGCGTACATCGGATGAAGCGGCTCTATGGCAAGTTTCAGTCCAGCTGAGCGCGCATGCGGCAGGATAGCGTGAAACCCATCTTCCACCATCTGCCGAGCGGCAGCGATATCCTTCGAGCCAGCCGGCAAGCCGCCGACCACAAAAACCAGACAATCTGCATTTAATGCGACCGCTTCATCGATGGCCCGTCGATTGTCATCGATGGCGGCCTGACGGCCGGCGGCATCTGGCGCTGGAAACATGCCGCCGCGGCAGAGGCCTGTGACGCGCAACCCGTTCTGACGGACGATCCGCGCTGCTTCTTCGATGCCGATGGCCGCAACCTGATCACGCCAGGGTGCGATGGCCGTAATCCCGCGTGCCAGGCAACCGTCAACGGCCTCGGCAAATCCCCATGCGCCACGCAGCGTCGCAAGATTAATGGACAGTCCTTCAAGCGCCATCAGCCTCTCCCTTGCGACATTGTTTGCATGACCGTCCAGTCGGGTTCCACAGCCGATCCAAGCCCGATGGCATCAAGAACACTGCCTAGCTCAATGCGGCCATTATTTATTTTGAGGCGTGCCGCGTCATGTGACATGGCATAGAGATCGCCATGCGCGTTAACGAACCGGGACTGTTCATCGCGCGGCGCACCCGCCATGCCGTCGACATAGTGGTGACCGTTGCGCTCGACATGACCCATGCCGATCAACGCAGCCAGCGCGAGGTCCTGCTGGACGGCAAGTCCGGCCTGTGTGGTAAGATCCTCCGCAGACATGAAGTAATCCTTGCCATCTTCAGCATGCCACTTTTCGACCCGGGCGCGATTGAGCAAGGAACGATAGAAACCCTTGCAGGATTTTGACGATATGCCGGTGTAGCCAAGCTCCCTGGCCGTTGGGAACGCCTCCATATTCGCATCCGATTCATCGATTTCGATCGGACGAAATGCGCGGAGCTTTTCGACGGGTTTTTCAAAGGCATGGGCACGTGCGATCGGCTGCTCGATAAAGAGGATCGAGCGGGCGAATTTGGCAAGGCGAGCATCGCCCTCAACTTGCCTGAACAGTTCTCCAACCGCATCGGCCGACGCAAATTGCTCATTGCCATCAAGCGTCACGGAATAGGTTTTGACCTTGCGGTCGAGAAGGTGAGCGATGCGATGAAGGCGATCAAGATCTGCCGCAATATCGCCCGACACTTTCACCTTGAAGAAGGTCAGGCCGTAAGTCTCTATCGCCTGCTCAAGGCTCTCGGGAAGGCCATCGCCAAGAGCTGCACCAGCATCAATCTCTTCGGTCATGATCGCGTCGACCAATCCGACGGTGTGTCTCGCCGCGATCGTTCTGGAGGGCCTGAGACCTGACAAGAAAGAGTTGAAGTCGAAGCCATCGAGATCAGGTGCCGTTGCGCCATGCAAACCAGGAAGATTGACGTTGATCGCTGCGGTGATCGTTCTGCCGCTCAAGCGGCATAGAGCATCAAGAACGGCACGATTGATCAGGGCCAAGCCAAAGGATGCAACAAGACCATTCAATCCCTGCTCTGCCATACGGGCGTGGTGATCAGCTTCAATGTCAACATGCAGTCCAAATGCCGTATTCATTCCAGCCAATTTCATGGCATCAACAGCCAGCATCAATGAGCGCCGTAGTTGATCCTCATTGTCCGCATTGGACAGGTTCGGCGACTTGTCGAACCACTTTGGAACCATCAACTCGGCTGCCATCCCGGTGGAACGGCGGGCGCCATCGTCTTCCAGAACGATCCGAACGAAGGCCTGCTTGGCTTCACGAAGCGTGGCCGCTCCAAAACGGAAAGGCAAACGGAGCTTGACGGGCCGTTCGAACATTTCCGCGTCAACAAGCTTGATCTTCGGTGCGTGGCTCATCGATCAAGCAATTCCCTGAGCTGCTAGGAACTTGCGCATGCGATCAGACGCGCGATCTGGATCGGAAAGAACGCGTGCTTTGTCGGCAAGCTGGAATAAGTCCGACAGGTGAATGAGCGATCGGGCGCTCTCCTGCCCTCCGACCATTCGAAAATGGTCTTGCAGACCATTCAGATAGGCTAAAAAGACAACCCCTGTTTTATAAAAACGGGTTGGAGCCTTAAAGATATGACGTGAAAGGGGAACCGTCGGATCGAGCAGATCGAAAAATTCCCGCTCTTTGCCCTCTCCCAGCGCAGCCAAAGCTGCTGAGGCCGCTGGCGCGATAGCATCAAAGATACCAAGCAGAGCGTCGGACGCATGCTGGCTATCGCCGGCAATCAGTTCGGCATAATTGAAATCGTCTCCCGTAAACATGCGAACGCCGTCTGGCAGACGCGCTCGCATCGCTACTTCCTTTTCCTTCGAAAGCAGGGAGACCTTGATGCCATCGACTTTGTGCGGATGAGCTTGAATTGCTTGCAGGCACGTCTCCATTGCCGCCCAATGGTCCTTCGAACCCCAATAGCCCTCGAGAGCTGGGTCAAACATCTCTCCCAGCCAATGGATGATGACGGGTTCGCGCACCTGTCTCAATATTCGATCGTAGACTGCGAGATAGTCTTCAGGCCCCTTTGCGACGGCGGCAAGCGCGCGCGAAGCCATCAGGATGATACGCCCGCCCATGCCCTCCACTGCGGCGACCTGTTTTTCATAGGCCGTCATCACGTCATTGAGCGACAGGCCAGGCACAGGCTGCAGGTGATCTGTGCCCGCACCGCCCGCAATCAAGGCATCGGAGCGTCCCCTTGCCTCCTGGAAAGATCGACGCATCAAGTCTTTCGCCTCAGTCCATCCAAGACCCATACCGCGTTGAGCGGTATCCATGGCTTCCGCGACACCGAGACCCAGGTCCCAAAGCCTGTGGCGAAAAGCCAATGTCTTGTCCCAATCGATCGCCGGCGTCAGCCATGGATCATTGTCTGCGAGAGGATCTGCAACGACATGGGCCGCAGCAAAGGCAATACGGGGAAAGCTCGTCGCAGAGCGGCGTGCCAAAGGGATCGGCACGCCTGTCATCTTGTAGTTTTCAAGACGACCATCTGCGTTCGGCAGGGTCAGGCTCGCCATGGTCAGATCTCCAAAGGGCGTACATCAAGCCACCGGCGTTCTCGCCAGCTCTGCAAGCCAAGAACGGCCAGTTGAACGCCTTTTGCGCCTTCTTCGAGAGTAAAGCGCCAGGGCGCATCCTCAAGCACATGCCTGAGGAACATCTCCCACTGCACCTTGAAACCATTATCGTAAATTTGGTTGTCCGGAACCTCGTCCCAGGTCTTATAAAAATCGATGGTCTGGGGCTGGTCGGGGTTCCAGACCGGCTTTGGCGTGTTAACGCGATGCTGGGTCCAGCAGCGCGTTAGCCCGGCCACTGCAGAGCCATGCGTGCCATCGACCTGGAACGTCACCAAATCATCGCGGCGCACTCTCACCGCCCAAGAGGAATTGATGTGCGCGATCACGCCACCAGCGAGTTCGAAAGTTGCATAGGCGGCATCGTCGGCATCTGCGGTATAAGACCTGCCGGCTTCATCGACACGTTGCGGAATGTGCGTTGCGCCGAGACAGCTGACCGACTTGACCTCTCCGAAGAGATTATCGAGCACGTATCGCCAGTGGCACAACATATCCAGGATAATGCCGCCGCCATCGGCCGTGCGATAGTTCCATGACGGACGTTGCGCCGCCTGCCAATCGCCCTCGAAAACCCAGTAGCCGAACTCTCCGCGGACCGAGAGGATTTTACCGAAAAAGCCGGAGTCGCGCAGCATTGCGAGTTTGCGCAGACCGGGCAGGAAAAGCTTGTCCTGGACGACGCCGTTCTTGAGCCCGGATACCTTGGCTTTGCGGGCAAGCGCCACAGCCGCGTCGAGATCATCCGAGATGGGCTTTTCGCAGTAGATATGCTTACCTGCATCCAGCGCTTTGGAAAGCAGGGTTGTCCGCATCTGCGTCGTTGCCGCATCGAAAAAGATGATATCGTCAGGATTGGCTAAGGCCGCATCAAGATCCGTCGTCCACCGCTCAAGACCGTAGGTTTTCGCCAGCTCTTCGAGCCGCGCCGCGTTGCGGCCGACCAAGATAGGATCAGGCATTACCCGCTCCCCGCTGGCAAGCTGAAGGCCGCCTTGCGCCCTCAGAGCGACGATCGATCTGATCAAATGTTGATTGAGCCCCATTCGGCCGGTGATGCCATGCATAATGATGCCAAGGCGTTTCATGAGCGTCCTCCCGAAGTAAACCGAGCAAACGAATTCCTCCACGAATTCAGTCACTTACTCGGTCGCCACATGTAACTATCTGGTTACAAGATCGCGCAGGGAAATCGGTTTTGTCAATCTCCCTTCGAAAAAAATCTCGTTCGCCCTTAAAGTTTGATGGATGCGAGTGTGACGGAGACGATGTGCTCGCCCCAGGCCTTGATCGCTGCGGCAGCGCTCAGATCTCTCTCGAAGATGGTCGACAGCGTATGGCGGTTCGATAAGTAAAAGAAGCCAAGAGCGGCAATGGTCAAATAGACCGATAGCGGATCTATCCCCTCACGGAACAGTCCTTTTACCTGACCCAGTCTCAGAACCTCAGACAGCTCGGCAATGAAATGAGAATGCATGGCAGCGATCGTGTCCGACCGCTTGAGATAACGAGCTTGGTGCATGTTTTCCGTGACCAGAAGGCTCAAAAATTCGGGGTGCTTCAGAAAATAATGCCAGGTGAAAAGAGCGAGCTCGCGGATCCCCTCCTCGGGATCGCGATGTGTCAGATCCAGTGTCTTTTCCGCATTTCGGATGGAGGTGTAGCTGGCTTCGAGTACTGCAAGATAGAGCGCCTCTTTGTCTCCAAAATAGTGGTAGAGCATGCGCTTGTTCGTCTTGGCTTTTGCGGCGATCGCATCAATGCGTGCGCCCCCGAACCCATGAGCCATGAACTCATCGGTCGCGGCAGCAAGGATGGCTGCATGCGTCCGCTTCGGGTTTCGCGATACCTTTTTCGGCTCTACGCCGGCGTCGGCCTCAAGAGCCTTTGCCCGCCGCGAACGGCTTGCCGCGTTTTTTTCCATGTCCATCGGGTTATGTTCCATCTCGTCCATGCGCAGCGATCCATATCCAATTTGCGAGCAGATCAAAATCCCTTTCGAACCGCTTGACAGCCGTTCGGTTTCTCTTCAACTTGTAACCAAACGGTTATTTACTGCAATGCAGTTTCGTCAAGTTCATCGGTACTACTGGGAGGAGACCATGACACTAACGATCGACCGCCGAAGCCTATTGGTCGGCGCCGCAACCGCTTTCGGGTTGGGAACGCTAGGCCTTGGCCGTGCGGCAGCCGCAACTTCGATGCGCTTTCTCTGGTGGGGCTCGAAAGAGCGTAGCGACAGAACGCTAAAAGCAATCAAGGCCTACAGCGACAAGCACTCAGACGTCACCATCGCCGGCGAATCCTTTGGCTGGGATAACTATTGGACGCGGCTGGCGACGCAGACCGCGGGAGGAAATGCGCCAGACCTGATCCAGATGGATTATCGCTATATATTCGAATATGCGCGACGCGGCACGCTGCTCGACCTGTCCCCCTATATGGGCAAAGCGCTTACGATTGACGACTTTGGAGCAGCGAATATCGATTCCGGAAAGGTTGACGGCAAACTCTACGGCGTCAATCTGGGCGTCAACTCCAGTATTGTGATCATCAACAAGGACGCTTGGGCGGAAACCGGGGTTGCGCCGCTGACCGATGACATGACCTGGGAGCAGTATGGCGAGGCCTGCGCCAAGGTCACCGCAGCACGCAAGCGTCGCGCGTTTTATGGCTCGGTCGACGGTAGCGGTGTCGAGCCGGCCCTCGAATGCTGGCTGCGTCAGCGCGGCAAAGCGCTTTACAATAACGACGGCAATATCGGTTTTACGGCCAAGGACATTGGCGACTGGTTTGCCTATTGGGCCGATCTTCGCAAGGAAAAAGCTTGCGTGCCGGCAGATATTCAAGCGCTGGACCAGCTTACCATCGAGACGGGCATGGTGTCCCTCGGGAAGGCGGCGACAAGCTTTGCGCACTCCAATCAGTTTATCGGTTATCAAGCCATAAATAAGGATAAGCTTACGATCACCAGCTATCCGATCAAAGGCAGTGACGGCCAGCCCGGTCAATATCTGAAGCCCTCGATGCTCATTTCGATTTCGGCAAACTCAGCAAATAAAGATGCTGCTGTCGATTTTGCCAATTTCTTGGTGGAGGATCCGGATGGGGCGAAAGCCCTGGGGGCGGAACGGGGCGTGCCGGCGTCGGAGAAAATTCGCAGTGTCTTGAAGCCAGACCTCGATGCGAACTCGAAGGAGATCTTCGATTATATCGAGCGCCTGACACCCAAGGTCGGGAAACTGCCGCCCCCGCCGCCAAATGGCGCTGGCGAAAACTCGTTCCTGTTGAAGAAAGTCGCTGAAGAAGTCGCTTTTGCACGTTCCAGCCCAGAAGAAGGCGGGGCGAAATTCGCCGAACAGGCAGCATCCAATCTTAAGCGAGGATAAGATCGTGGGAAGCCGGACGGATAGCGTGGCCGAGAGCAACTCTCTCGGCCTGCGAGGGAACTCGCATGCCGGAATTGCCATGAAGGCACCCGGCTTCTTTGGAAAGAATGCCTATGGCTATCTCTTTCTCTTGCCCTGGTTTATTGGCTTTTTCGGGCTGACGCTTGGGCCGGCTCTCGTATCGCTTTATCTATCCTTCACAGACTACAATCTGTTGCAGACGCCAAACTTCGTCGGCGTCAGCAACTATGCGCGCATCGCGGTATCAGACGACAAGTTCTTTGCGTCGATGAAAGTTACGCTCTTCTATGTCGTCTGTTCGGTCCCCCTGAAGCTTGCCTTCGCGTTGATGGTGGCGCTTTTGCTCAACCGGGGCATTCGTGGCCTGACGGTGTATCGTGCGATCTTCTATCTGCCATCACTGTTAGGCTCCAGCGTGGCTATCGCCGTGTTGTGGCGGCAGATCTTCGACGGCGACGGGGTGATCAATATTCTTCTGTGGCAATTCGGGATCGAGGGGCCAAGCTGGATCTCCAATCCGGATTACTCGATCTACACGCTTGTCGTCCTCGCGATCTGGCAGTTCGGTTCGCCGATGATCATCTTTCTAGCCGGCCTTCGGCAGATCCCCGTCGATATATATGAAGCAGCAAGCCTCGACGGCGCATCGGCAACGCGGAAATTCTTCAAGATCACCCTCCCGCTTCTGACGCCAGTCATCTTCTTCAATGCCGTCGTCCAGACGATTGACGCGTTCAAAGCCTTTACCCCCGCCTATGTCATATCGTCAGGAACGGGCGGGCCGATCAACTCAACCCTCTTTTACACTCTCTATCTCTATCAGGAGGCATTCGGCTTCTTCCGCATGGGATACGCAGCAGCGCTTGCCTGGATACTGGTGATCATCATCGCAATCTTTACCGCCTTCTCCTTCCTCTCCGCTCGCTATTGGGTTCACTACGATGACTGATACGACGCTCGCCAACTCCACAGCCCTCGATCAGCAACCTCGACGTCCGCTGTGGCTCTCGATCATCATCCATGCAGGATTGATCGCCGCCTCGCTCGTCATGCTCTATCCGCTTTTGTGGATGCTGTCGGGATCGGTGAAGGATCAGAACGAGATCTTCGGCCAGGCTTCCATCATCCCGTCAGCCATCGACTTTGGCTCCTATGTGAGGGGATGGTTCGGAAATCAGGTGACCTTCGGTACCTTTTTCTGGAATTCGCTGGTGATTGCCGTTCTTTCCGTCATCGGAAATGTCATGTCCTGCTCTCTGGCAGCCTATGCTTTTGCTCGGTTGCGATTTTGGGGCCGTGACTTCTGGTTTGCGCTGATGCTGGGCACCTTGATGCTGCCCTATCATGTCACCCTCATCCCGCAATATGTTCTGTTCCTCAAGCTCGGTTGGGTCAACACCATCCTTCCGCTCGTCGTCCCCAAGTTCTTGGCGGTCGATGCGTTCTTCATTTTCCTGATGGTGCAGTTCTTCCGCGGCATTCCGCGTGAGTTGGATGAGGCCGCGGAGATGGATGGCTGCAGCCCGTGGCGGATTTACTGGAAGATCATGCTGCCGCTTTCCTTGCCGGTCCTGGCGACAGCAGCTATCTTCTCGTTCATCTGGACCTGGGACGACTTCTTCGGCCCCTTGATCTACCTCAGCGATATCAGGAGCTATACCGTCCAGCTCGGCCTGCGATCCTTCGTCGATTCCACCGGCAGTTCGGATTGGAGCAGTCTGTTTGCGATGTCGAGCTTGTCGCTCATTCCGGTCTTTCTGATTTTCCTCTTCTTCCAGCGACTCTTGATCGAGGGGATCGCGACAGCGGGTCTCAAGCGATAGTTCCAAAGGATTAGTTCATGGCTTCGATACGTTTTGCCGTCATCGGCATCAACCACGATCATATCTTCGGCCAGGTCAATGTCATGCTGCAGGCCGGCGCTGAACTCGTAGGATTTTACGCCGAGGAAGATGATCTTGCAGCAGAGTTCACGAAGCGCGTACCACAGGCTGTACGCATCCCCGAGAAAGCCCGCATTCTCGAGGACCGCTCGATTGACCTGATTGTCAGCGCTGCCGTTCCTGACCAGCGCGCCGGTATTGCCATTTCGGCAATGCAGCACGGCAAGGACGTGATGCTCGACAAGCCAGGGATGGTTAGCCTCGAACAACTGGCTGAAGTCCGCGAAGTACAGGCCCAGACGAAACGTATCGTCTCTATCCTTTACTCGGAACATTTCGAGACTGCGTCGACGGTAAAGGCTGGAGAAATTGTTCACTCGGGGGCGATCGGCGAGGTTATTCACATCACCGGTCTTGGACCGCATCGGCTACGCAAGCCTTCCCGCCCAGACTGGTTCTTTCAGCGCGAACGCTATGGCGGCATCATCACGGACATCGCATCGCATCAATGCGAGCAATTCCTGTTCTTCACAAAGGCGCTGGACGCGGAGATTTTGTCGGCAACCGTTTCAAACCGCGCCAACCCCGACCAGCCCGGCCTACAGGATTACGGAGACATTCATCTGCGAACCCCGAAGGCAACCGGTTACATCCGTGTCGATTGGTTTACGCCGGAAGGCCTTTCGACCTGGGGCGACGGACGGCTCTTCATTGTTGGAACAGAAGGAACGATCGAGCTTCGAAAATATCTCGATGTGGAGGGCAGACCAGGAAAGGACCACCTCTTTTTAGTCGACCGGAAGGGAATGCAGCACATCGATTGCACTGCGGTCGAGTTGCCCTACGGACGTCAGCTCGTTGCCGATATCCGCGATCGTACCGAAACGGCAATGTCGCAGGAGCACTGCTTTAAGGCGATGGAGCTTGCTCTCAACGCACAGAAGTTTGCTGAGGCGCATGCCATGAAAGACGGGCAGAGGTAATTTCATGTCACAGAGAAAGAAAGTCGCGATCATCGGTCTTGGTATTGGTCGCTCTCACATCGTCGAGGGATACCTCCCGAACAAGGAGCAATTCGAAGTTGCCGTTGTGTGCGACCTTGATGACGAGCGGCTCGCAAAAGTTGCCGATGAATTTGGCATCGCCAAGCGCACAAAGGACTTTGCCGAGGTGCTCTCCATGCCGGACGTCGATATCATCGATATCTGCACGCCGCCGGGAACCCATTATAAACTTATTCTGGAAGCGCTGGCTTCGGGCAAACATGTGGTTTGCGAAAAGCCTTTGGTGGGTTCGCTGGCCGATGTCGATGGCGTAATCGCAGCTGAAAAAACAGCAGCTGGCCGCCTCATGCCTATCTTCCAGTACCGTTATGGCGACGGCGTTCAGAAGGCAAAGGCAATCATCGATGCAGGTCTTGCGGGCAAGGCCTATGTAGCGACGTGCGAAACGCATTGGCGGCGAACGGCGCAATATTATGCGGTACCTTGGCGCGGAAAGTGGGCAACGGAACTGGGAGGCGTCCTGATGACCCACTCGATCCATCTCCACGACATGCTGACCTACCTGATGGGACCGATCGACGGCCTGTTTGGTCGGATCGCAACACGTGTCAATGACATCGAGGTCGAAGATTGCATCAGCGCAAGTCTCGTGATGGCAAACGGGGCTCTGGCCACGATGAGTGCCACGCTTGGCTCTGCAGACGAGATCAGCCGGCTTCGTCTCTGCTTCGAAAACATCACCTTCGAAAGCAATCATGAGGCTTATAGTCCCGGACGGGACCCCTGGACTATTCTTCCGAGCAATCCGGAAACGGGAAAGCAAATCGAAGAGCTGCTGGCAAATTGGACACCTGTACCGAACCGTTTCCAGACACAAATGAAGCTTTTCCACGAAGCTCTGATAACGAACGGCCCGCTTCCGGTGACGACCGCAGATGCTCGACGATCACTGGAGTTGGTCACTGCCTTTTACCAGTCGGCGGAAACCGGTCACGAAGTTAGGTTTCCGCTCGGACCTGAAAGCCCGAAATACAAGAGCTGGAGGCCGGCATGAATATGCGCCCGGCACCAATCCAAAGGGAGGAGAAATCCATGGCGACGCGCGTATCTCTTCATAAGGTCGTCAAGCGATATGGGGAATTGGAAGTCGTACATGGTATCGATCTTGAGATCGAGCCGGGCGAATTTACCGTATTCGTTGGCCCCTCCGGCTGCGGGAAATCGACATTGCTGCGGATGATTGCCGGTCTAGAGCCCATCTCAGGCGGTTCTCTCTTTCTGGACGGCGAGCGCATGAATGACGTCCCGGCGGCTAGGCGCGGTATCGCGATGGTGTTTCAGTCCTACGCACTTTATCCGCATATGACTGTCTATAAAAACCTTGCTTTCGGTCTGGAGACGTCGGGGATGAAGAAGAAGGATATCGAGCCGCGCGTCGAGCGCGCCGCCGAGGTCCTGCAAATCAAGCAGCTTCTCGCTCGCAAACCCAAGCAGCTTTCCGGCGGCCAACGTCAGCGCGTCGCCATTGGCCGAGCGATTGTGCGCGAACCCAACATTTTCCTCTTCGACGAGCCTCTCTCCAATCTCGATGCAGAACTACGCGTCCAGATGCGTGTCGAGATCGCAAAACTTCACCAGCGCCTTGGCAACACAATGATTTATGTGACGCATGATCAGGTGGAGGCCATGACCATGGCCGACAAGATCGTCGTCTTAAATGGCGGCCATATTGAGCAGGTTGGAGCGCCTCTCGATCTTTACAACAAGCCGAAGAACAAGTTTGTCGCCGGCTTCATCGGATCACCTAAAATGAACTTCGTTGAGGGGATTGTTGGCGGCTCTTCGTACGCCCCTTCGGTGGAAGTCAACGGACAAGTCATTGCCCTCCCACGCGCCGTTGGAAAGATAGCACCTGGCGATAAGGTGACGTTTGGGGCTAGACCCGAACATCTCACGGTCCATGCAAAAGGCCTAGCCCTCGGTCCAGCGAAGGTGGATCTCGTCGAACATCTCGGTGGGCAGACAATCCTTTATGTCACGTTACAGAACGGCAAGAGCTTGACTGTGGCACTCGAAGACCAGCAACCGATCCGCGCTGGCGAAACGGTGACCATCTATGTTGATCCGGAACGATGCCATCTGTTCGACACCAAGAACGTCGCCATCGGGGCCCTTGAGCGTGATGCCTCGTGAATGTCACGTTGCATCACCTGTTATAAGGGCCTCACGTCTCGCTTAGTGTGGCGGCAGGACAATCGATATCAGCCGTGCGATCGCCAGCAAGAGCCCAAGGTCTATAACAAGGCCGATCACTGCTGTGGCGGGTCCCACCGTCTTTGACGGTGCACGCTTAGGGTAAATGGTCCAAGACATCGAGGAGAGAAGACGTGAGGCTCGCATGATCGGTCAACCCGCACGCTGATGCCAGGTGCTGCTTGTTCCGAGAGCGAAAGACCGCCTTCCTCGTCTCTGCTTGCGTGCGCTGAATATATCGGCGACCTCCAAAACGCTTTGATCAGGCAAGCAGGCAACAGCCTCCGGATGCCTGCCGCTTTCGGTGACGGCAAATCGGATCGCTGAGGCGCGATCAACGAAGACGCCACCGACCAAGCCGAGACAATCGCAGACCAGCCATCGGCCATCGGCATCGTGTCCGATGGTAAAGCGTTGTGAAATGGTGTGCGATTCATCTGAAACTTGTATGTCGTCCATGAAAATCTCCATGCGAAAGCATGCTCCAGACGCCGCGTTGCGGCTGGATTGCGTGCTTGAGTTTTGTGGTGAAGGGCGGAGGTGAAAGAGGCTACATCAGGCAATGAGACGTAGCGGGGGCGCTCTATCACTACTAGGTGTCTGGCTCACACGCATAGAAGCGAAACTCCAGACGTCGGCACTGATCATTGACATTTGCCTTCTTCGCAAATTGTTCGACGATGAAAGAATAAGAGGTCATACGTAGGTTTTCGATGGGAGCAAAATAGCAACGGTATAGGCATTTCATAAAGAAAAGGGCGGAATGTCCGGTGGTGCCGCTCTGCGCGTTCTCGCGGCCTCAGCGATAAGATCAGAGGCTTTTTTTGTGATGTCCTCATCGCGTAGATTGCGCATAAGACGCTTTATGACCTGTGCTGTCTCTTCCGAGATGGGGAGGAGAGGTAAGCGAAGGCTATTGTCGAGGCCTCTTCTGGCCGTCAACGCGTATTTCAATGCGGCAGGTGCGCTCTCTGAGCCTATTGCTTCTACGAGAGGACGCAACCGGTCGGAAAACTTTGTGGCGTAATCGAGAGCCCCTGATTTGCGTGCCTCGTACCAGGCGCAGACATGCCCAGGATAAAGATTTGCAACAACGGAAACAAAGGAGCCGTGATCCAAGGCGGGCGGCGCCGATAGTTCCACAGCCTCGCTTCCAATACAAAAGGTGCCTACGCAAATATCTTGCATCAGTTTGCGCAGCTCAACGGCGTCACGATCCTCATCAATGATGCCGATGACATTGGCATTATCCGATAGTGCATGGATTGTATCCGACCTCAGCTTCACGGCAGTATGCGTAGAGGCATTATGTACGATGATGGGAATTTTCGTCGCTTCGGCAATCATCGCGTAATGCTGCAGAATGCCTTTCTGGATCGGGCGGCTGTAATAGGGCACGGTGATGAGCGCATAATCTGCCCCCTGGGCTTGCGCCTCCAGCGTTCGCTCTAGCGTCTTGGCGGTACAGTTCGTACCCGTTGCGGCAATGACGGGAACGCGGCCCTTGGCGATTTGCAGGCAAAGAGCTAGAAGGCTCCGCCTTTCTTCCTCTTCCAATGTCGGCCCCTCGCCGGCAAGCGAATTTACTAGAAATCCCTGTACGCCCTCCGAAATCTGCCATTCGACGAGATGAGCGAAACCGGCATAATCCACATCGCCGTTCTTGAAAGGCGTGACGAGCGCGGTGATAGGACCTTGAAGCAGAGGAGCGTTTTCGGCGTTAAGCTGCATGTCCGACTATCTTTTCGAAGCGTTTGTTGCTTGATCAATCTTCGCAGGCGCTATTCGGCTTAATGCTTGTTGCTGCAGCGAAAGTAGGGAGATCAGGCAGGCAGCAGGAAGATCCGTGTGAAAGCCACGCGCGATAAGCGCATTGCCATGGTGATACTGAGAGGTCTGGCATTTCCAACCTTGCTTGGCTCTCTGGATGAGATCCAGTCGCGCGGCAATGAGATGTTCCTCCAGCATGATTGCCAGCGCCTCAAAAAGGGCATTCGCGTTGACCAATGCGCGGAACCGCAGCGCCGTTGACTTTTCCGTCTTCGCGAAATCTGGACAAATGAGTTTTGCGAAGTTCCAGACGTGATCTTCACGCAGTTTCGTCGCAGCTTCGACGCGCTGGCGCAAACCATCAATGTCAAAATCGTATTCAGCAGACATGAGTGTGGAACCACGATGTTATGGTCACATCACTAGCTGCAGCCGGCATAGAGATTCGATTGGGGAGGATGAGTTACGATATAAGAAACCCATATGGATGCGGGCAATTTACCCGGTCTTCACCAGGTTTCCGGCCCCGACGCAATTTTGTCAGATAGAATATTGGGCACTTTTAGAAATAATGCGGGAAAGGCGGTTCTTCTCAACCTGCACCAGCAACACGCGCCGCACATCTATTCGATGTACGGCGCGGTATTTGGACTGGGTCTCAGGTTTTCTTGGCATGCCGTCGGACTGCCAAGCCGATGCTGTTGCTCTTAGGTTAGAACTCAGACCACTCTGTTGTGGAACGAGAGCCTCCACCTGCGGCCGCCATAGCCCGTGGTCGCGGGGATAGCGCGGCTTGACGGGGCGCTTCGCGCATGGCAGCGGCCTGTGCATGAAGCGGACTGCGGCCGCCAGACAGCGAGAACTGGTCGATCAGACCTTTTAGCTTTGAAGCTTCCTGAGTAAGGGTCGAGCTGGAAGCACTGGTCTGTTCAACCATGGCGGCGTTCTGCTGGGTGACCTGATCCATCTGATTGATGGCTGAGTTCACTTCGCCCAGAGCGACGCTCTGCTCGCGTGAGGATGTGGCGATGGCTTCCATATGCTGGTTCATCGTGACGATCTGTTGCTCGATCGTCTTCAAAGCGTCGCCGGTGTCGCGAACAAGCTTCACGCCGCCGCCAACCTGCTCTGTCGAAGTGCGGATGAGGTCCTTGATCTCGCGTGCGGCAGAGGCGGAGCGCTGAGCAAGCTCACGAACTTCCTGCGCAACGACGGCGAAACCTTTACCAGCTTCCCCAGCACGTGCCGCTTCAACACCAGCGTTGAGCGCGAGAAGGTTGGTTTGGAACGCGATCTCGTCGATGACGCCGATAATGCTCGCAATCTGCTGCGAGGATGCCTCGATCCGTTCCATCGCCTGCAGGGCATTGCCGACGACCTCACCGGAATGCTTGGCGCTACCGTTCGCTTCAATGGCAGCAGCACGTGCCTCGTTCACTCGCTGGGCGGAGTTTGTCACATTCGTGGTGATTTCATCGAGGGCGGCCGCCGTTTCCTCGAGCGAGGCAGCCTGCTGCTCCGTTCTGCGAGACAGATCCATTGCGGCCCGATTGATCTCTTCGCTGCCGGTATCGATCGATCTCGTGGCATCAGATACGGCGAGCAAAGTTTGCGTGAGCTGAGTGATCGTCGCGTTGAGGTCATGACGAAGTGATTCAAATTCTTGAGCGAATGGCTCCTGGATCTGGAATGACAAGTCTCCCGAAGCCATACGCTTAAGGGCACTTGCTATGCGCGTCGTTGCGTCGGCTAGCTTCTGCTGCGCAAGAGCCTCTGCCTCGGCGGTGGCCCTGCGATCACGTTCTTCGCGCGTGCGAGCCTGCTCTGCCTCACCTTCCAAGGTATATTTTGCGCTCGCAGCCTCGCGGAAGACTTCGACCGCGCTCGCCATCTCGCCAATCTCGTCCTTACGATCTTTATGCGGAATTGCGCTGTTTCTGTCGCCGCCAGCCAGACGCAGCATCGCATCGCGGATGGATTTGATGGGCCTGACAACATTGGCGTTGATAAAGAAGAGCCCGGCAATTGCGAGAACCACGATGAGAATCGAGCTTGAAAGCGTGGTGATTTCGACCATCGAAGCCGTCTTCTCGGCAACCTGCGTGCGCTCGGCAAGGAGGCTGCTCTCCATGTCCTTCATCTCTTTAATCTTGGCGCGGATACCGTCCATCGACTGCTTCCCGGCGCCAGAGATCTCGATTGCCCGCGCCTGATCCCATGTCTTGGGGTCCTGCATGAGGGGGATTTCCGCATCGACGATCTTCGTTTTCCAAGTCTGGGCGAGAGCATCAAGCTCATCGAGCCGTTTCTGCTGAACCGGATTGTCCGCAGTCAGAGCCCTGACTTTTGCAAGATTCGCCTGGTAAGCGGCGGCTCCGGCTTTTTGGGGCTCGAGAAATTTGCTGTCGCCAGAGAGCAAGAAGGCTCGCATCCCGGTCTCTTGATCCACCATGGCGGCAATAACTGCATCTAAGGTCTCAAGAACGGTGTAGGTGTGAACCGTGATCTGCGCCGTTGCTCTTTGGCGTTCAAGACCATGGTAACCTATAACGCCGCTCACCGTGCTAAAGACGATCAAGATCGCGAGCGTTATCGCGATTTTAGTCATTATCTTAAAATTGCTAATTGTCATCTCAAAGCCCCTAACTTAAACCTCCGCCCCCGGAGGTCTCGGCATCAACCACGCCTTCAGGTGATGCTTTTTGCCGAACAGTCACTGGTGTACGCTAACGGACTTAAGGATTAATAAAAAAATGGAATTCTGATGAATACCCGCAAGATAAGCGAGTAAGTATACGTTTGTAAAAACGACCATGAATACAGCATAGTCACTTAATTTCAGAGATATTTCTGTATTCGTTATAGAAGAGCCGCTGCTTACTAAGCGACAACTTCTATCTCTACTCTGTTACGCCCCGATTGCTTTGCGCGATAAAGCGCTCGATCCGCAGCATCCAACACATTTTGAAAGTCGGGAGGAGAGGTAAGCGAGGAGGCAATACCGATACTGACGGTGATTTTGATCTGTTCATCGCCAGCGGCTACGCTGTTGGTGGCGACGCCTTGCCTTATTTTTTCTCCGACGATTGCTGCCTGCCGGTCATCGGTATTCGGCAAGAGGACGACGATTTCTTCTCCGCCATAGCGCGCCGCAATATCCGTCCTGCGAACCGATGCACGGATAACATCCGCGGCACCTGATAGGACCGTATCGCCTACGCTGTGCCCCCATGTGTCGTTGATCTTCTTAAAATGATCGATATCAAGCATGACAACCGAAAACGGTGTCTGCTTGGTTTGCATTTCGGCTGCGCAACGATCACCAGCTCGTTGCAGAACGCGCCGATTGGGAAGCTTCGTCAGAGGATCGACGCTTGCCTCGTTTTCCAGCGCTCTTTGGATACGAATTCGGTAGCGCTCCCGATCCAGAAGATCGCTCAGCAGGAACACACCTACAACATTGATGACGAAAAGTGGCGCTAGGGCGTGCGTCAGAACCTGATACGCTATGTCTCGAGGAAGAAAGGGAATAACCGCAGCCCCGCTTAACGTGGCGAGAGCATAGAGTGCTGTACGACGGTGCCCGGCTCCAAGAAAGCGGACAGGAAGCAATGTCAACATATAGCCTGCCAACGTCACCAGCGCGACGCCAACCGCACCGCCGGGCGCCCCTGCTCCTCCAATGAATAACCTATAGCTTCCCATCATAGCTGCAGCCACGATTGCCGCGAGCCCACCCCCATAAGCAGGCGCAAGGACTGCAAGCACCAGCCTGCCATCATGGATGATCCCCGGCATCCAGGTGATCGGGTCGCTCATGGACAGGACACCGCCGGTACCAAAGAGAAGTCCAATCGTGAACCGCCTTAGGAGCGGCCTTCCGATCGTTCTGACGACCACGGCATAGATGTAAACAATAATCGCCGCTTGTCCCAGAATTCGGACAGAAGAGATCACAAAAGTGTTGAGGTCCATAAAGCTCTCATTTTCGATGCTGTGGGAAAATTGGAGCATTAGGCGTGGAGTAACAACCCCTACCGGTTGCAATATTATGGCTCTCGATGGTGTAAAGCAAAAATGCCCGTTTAAAGTGCACACGCCATTTGAAGGGTTGCGCGAAAGAACGAACGAACTCTCAACATAGTCTTTTATACCCAAAGTATAAAAAAATTAGAACGCTACTAAAGTTATAAAAGCTTATATATTAGGCATCTAATTTTCACGTAACTAGATCGCCGGAAACATTTGAAATAAAACGTATTTTTCCAAAACCCCCTAAAACTGGGCTGTGCGGCGTTTTTACACTTAACTTTTCCCGAGAATTTGTTTAAATTAAGCGGCGAGGGGCAGCATTGAGCTGCGAAAATTTCTGGATCGACAGGACGTCTTTCCTGTTGAAATCCACGCCGTCATTTTGCGCATGAAGCGCATCCATCAAATTTTTGTTTCCGGGGTTTGTCATTGCTTCAGGGCTCTTTGGCATCGCGGCGTCTGCCGTTCATAGAAATGTTATCAATGCTCAGGAGCGCAGCCGTTGGGATCGGCGTAACGAGTGCGATCGTCAACATACTGGCGCTCACCGGCTCTATGTTCATGTTGCAGGTCTACGACAGGGTTATACCCAGTCGAAGCCTGTCTACGCTAACGGGCCTCACCATCATCATGGTGTCGCTCTTCGCGTTCCAATGGGCCTTGGAGCTCATCAGGGCCTTGCTGCTCGGCCGCATTGGGTGCCTTGTCGAGGAAAAATTTCGGTCTCAAGCATTTTATAGCTTTGCACAGGCTGCTAAGCGCAAACCTGACAGGGGTGATGGGCTGCAGCCCATTCGAGATATCGATACGATCAGAAACTTTCTATCCGGCAGCGGACCCACCACCTTCTTCGATCTGCCTTGGGTGCCGGTTTATCTGGGACTAGCATTCCTGTTTCATTTTTGGATCGGTGTGACAGCGCTTGTAGGTGCCCTTATCCTGGTTGGGCTGGCAATCCTCGCCGAAATAAAGTCCAAAGATCCATCTCACAAGGCAGCTGAACTTCTGGAAGAGCGGATGGCGTTTGCCGAGGCGACCCGCCGCAATTCCGATGCCGTGACAGCAATGGGCCTGTCTCATGCCCTTCTGAAACGCTGGGAAGAACTAAGCCGCCGCCAAATGGAAAATCACCTTCGGTCCACCTCGGTCGTTGGCTCTCTATCAACCCTTTCAAAGGCTGCGCGAACATTGCTGCAGTCCTGCGTCCTTGCCGTAGGCGCCGTTTTGGTCATCCATCAGCAGGCCACCGGTGGGATCATCATCGCAAGTTCGATCCTGGTGAGCCGGGCCCTTGCGCCAATTGAACTCGCGATCGCCAACTGGAAAGGCTTTACCTATGCGCGTCAGGCCTATGCACGCTTGGCCATGACACTTCCTCAATCAGAGCTTGAAAACCAGGACGTAACTTTGCCTGCGCCCTGCGAAGTGCTGAAGGTCGAGAACCTTCACCTCGGGCCGCCAGGATCGCTCGTTCCCATCTTGCGTGGCGTATCGTTCGAAGCATTTGCGGGAGAGGCAATTGCTGTCATCGGACCAAGCGCCTCTGGAAAATCGTCTCTGGCGCGGGGTCTCGTTGGACTATGGTCTCCCCTTGCGGGCAGCATTCGGCTTGATGGCGCATCCCTCACGCAATGGTCCTCCGATCTTCTCGGTCGCCATGTCGGCTATCTGCCCCAAGAGGTATCGTTGTTTGACGGCACCATCGCAGAAAACATCTCACGGTTTGAGCCGGATGCGCCGTCGGATCTGATTATTGCCGCTGCAAAGGCTGCCGGCGTCTATGACATGATCGTCCATCTGCCAGACGGCTTCAGCACTCGGATCGGTGAAAGAGGCATGGCGCTGTCGGGTGGCCAACGCCAAAGAATTGCACTTGCGCGCGCCCTTTACCGCGATCCATTTCTTGTCGTTCTCGATGAGCCAAATTCCAATCTCGATGCGGACGGAGAGAAGGCTCTTTCCCGTGCTATCGAGGGGGTTCGCGCCCGCAAGGGCATCGTTCTCATCATTGCCCACCGCCCCACGGTTCTGTCGGCGGTCGATAAAGTGCTGGCTCTTGACGAGGGTCGCCCTCGGGCCTTTGGCCGAGCAGATGAACTGGCAAAGAAAATGCAGCGGCCCAGTGCAGCTTCAGCGTCTTTTGTTAGACCTCTTCGCGTGGAGGCTTCGCAATGACCACAGGTCCGGTATCAACGCACCGCGCAATACGCCGTCTCACCGCCCTTTCGCTCGGCGGTGCCATCCTTCTCGTTGGCGTCGTCGGCGGCCTTGCGGGCAACATCAAGCTGAACGGCGCGGTGATTACCTCAGGCAACCTGACAGTCGACAGCTATGTCAAATCCGTGCAGCATCAGCGCGGAGGAACTGTCAGCCAACTTCACGTGCATAACGGCGATCGCGTGAAGGTCGGCGATATCCTTATCCGCCTTGACGACACCCAGACAAAGGCAAACCTCGCCATCATTTCCTTGCGTCTTCGCCAGCTCGCAATGCGCTCAGCGCGACTTGCGGCGGAAAGAGACGGAAAAGACAGCTTTGAACGCCCGGTCAAGATCGGCCCGACGCAAATCGATGCCGATACCGCAGAGCTTGATGCCATAGAGCAATCGGAACGCCGGCTTTTCGAAGATCGGCGATCCTCCATGGAGGGCCGCATCTCTCAGCTCCGGGAAAGGATCCGGCAGCTTGATCAGGAAGCAAAAGGCTTGGTTTCTCAGGAGGACGGCAAGAAGCGTGCGGTGGAAATCATCAATCGCGAGTTGGCAAGCCTGCAGCCTCTTCTCGATCAAGGCGTCATCCCGGCAACGCGTGTTTATTCGCTGCAGCGCGATGCAGCCAATCTTGCCGGAGATATCGGCAGTCTTGAAGCGTCCGCCGCCGAGCTGAGAGGCAAGATTGCGGAAACGGAACTGCAGATCATACAGGTGGGTGACGATCACAGAAGCGAAGTCTCGGACCAGTTGCGTCAAGCGGAGAACGATCTTGGAGAATATGCCGAGCGGCTCGTCGCGGCACAGGACGAGCTTGCACATGTCGATATCCGGGCGCCGCAGGATGGGATTGTACATGAGTTGAATGTTCATGCGGCGGGCGCAGTCGTTGCGCCCGGACAGACGATCATGCAGATCGTCCCTGACGAAGACAATCTGATCCCGGAATTGAAGATCGCTCCCCATGATATCGACCAGGTCAGAATAAACGGGCCAGTCGGCCTTCGCTTTTCGGCGTTCAGTTACCGAACCACGCCGGAACTGACCGGACAGGTTGTAAGCATCGCCCCTGACCTGACGGTCGATCAGCACACCGGCCAAACCTACTACACCGTCAGGGTGTCCGTGCCGCAAAGCGAGTGGCACCGGCTGGGCGATCTCAAGGTGGCAGCCGGCATGCCGGTCGAAGCATTCATTAAAACCGGTGAACGCACGGCTCTCGCCTATTTGGCACAGCCCTTCACCGATCAGATCAATCGGGCATTCAGAGAAGAGTGACCGACTGACGATGCCCAGATGTCATGGGCATCTCTTTTCATGGGGGTGCGGGGCCCTCGTGACTAAAGCAAAGGGAATACAATGAGACAGCAAATCCTGAATGCCCTTGGAACGCCTCTTTATTACAGCGACACCTCAACGGCCTGGTTTTCTGCCACAAAAGCCGGAAGCGTTCTCAATGGAAGCTCGGGCAATGATTCCATGTATGGCGATAGCGCCGTCAACGTCACGATGCAGGGCGGAGCAGGTGACGACATCTATTATCTTTACTCATCCATCAATCGTGCGGTCGAAGCGCCAGGCGCCGGCATCGATACGATCAATACCTGGATGAGCTACACGCTCCCTGCCAATTTCGAGAACCTGACGGTGACTGGTGACGGTCGCTATGCCTTTGGCAACTCTCAAGACAACATCATCACCGGCGGCAGCGGCAGCCAGACCATTGACGGCGGCGCTGGCAACGACGTTCTGACGGGCGGCGGTGGCGCGGACACCTTCATCTTCACACGCGGCAATGGTACTGACCTGATTACCGACTTCAGCAGCGACGACAAAGTTCGCTTGAACGGCTACAGCTATTCCTCTTTCGAGCAGGTCCTGTCTCATACGACCCAGCAAGGCGCCAATCTGAAGCTTGACCTTGGAGGCGGCGAGGCAATTGTCTTTGCAAATACAAAAGCATCAGACCTACAGGCGTCGCAATTTCAGCTGGCGCTAGATCGCTCTCACCTCACGACAACATTCGATGACGAATTCAACAGTCTTTCGCTGAGGAGCGGAACAACCGGGACCTGGGATGCAAAATTCTCCTGGGCGCCTGACAGCGGCGGAACGCTCCACACGAACGGTGAGCTTCAATGGTATATTAATCCTAGCTATGCGCCGACATCTGCTGTCAATCCGTTCTCGGTCAGCAATGGCGTCTTGTCGATCACAGCAGCGCCGGCATCGGCGTCCATCCAGCCGGAAATCAATAATTACAAATATACCTCAGGGCTTTTGACGACGCACTCGTCTTTCGCGCAGACCTACGGCTACTTCGAAATGCGGGCGCAAATGCCTCACGATCAGGGCGTGTGGCCGGCTTTCTGGCTTCTTCCAGAGGACGGCAAATGGCCGCCGGAGCTCGACGTCGTCGAAATGCGCGGACAGGAGCCCAATGTCGTCAATGTTACCGCGCATAGCAATGACGGTGGCTCGCATACCCTTCAATCGTTTCCCGTGAAGGTTCCGAGCACCGATGGCTTCCACAACTACGGCGTCTTGTGGGATGCGAATAACATCACCTGGTACTTCGACGACGTAGCGATCGCTCAGGCCGCAACGCCGTCAGACATGCACAGCGACATGTATATGGTCGTAAATCTCGCCGTGGGCGGGACCGCAGGTACGCCGGCAAACGGCCTGGCAGGCGGTTCCACGATGAAGATCGACTATATCAAGGCATACTCGCTGGCGAGCAGCCCTGTAACCGCAGACAGCCATACCACGGTTCAAAAAGTTATCAGCAGCGATTGGCATATCTAGAAGGCAATTATTGAGTCTCGGCGGCGGCGTGTGCCCGCCGCCACAGCAGTTTTGATAATGACTTGCTTCAGACATCCACCTCTGTAGCCTCAAGATTTATACATTGATTATTTGAATTACGGGGCGTTCGACCCTGAAAAAGTCGCGCATCAGCGGAGCGTGCGGCGAAAAATCTGCATTCACAAAACTGAAATCTGTCGTAATCAATAGGGACGCTGCGGACACGAGGTCCAATGCGACTGAGGGAAGTGATGCGCATCCTATTGGTGGAAGACGATCAAATTTTGGGTTCGGCACTGAAAAAGGCGCTGGAAAAACATGCCTATGGCGTGGATTGGTTCCGCGATGCCGAGAACGGGTTGCTGGCTCGCCAAGACGGTGAGTACGTCGCGCTTATTCTTGACGTAAACTTGCCGGGTATGAGCGGTTTTGACCTCTTGCGGCAATTGCGGGTTCGCGGCGACGATACGCCCGTCATTATGTTGACGGCGCTTGATGGCATCAAGCATCGGGTCGAAGGTCTTGACGAAGGCGCCGACGACTACCTTGTGAAGCCGTTTGATCTTGAGGAACTTCTGGCGCGGTTGCGTGCCGTAATTCGTCGTCGCTCGGGCCGTCGCGAAACCGTCTTGCGATGCGGAGATGTCGAACTCGATCCGGCCGCCATGGTTGCCCGGCAAGCTGGAACGCCTGTCCATATGGCTGCCAAAGAGTTTCACCTGTTGCGGCTGTTGATGGAACGAGCGGGACGTTACGTGACCAAGGTCGATATCGAATACGCCCTTTATGACGTCAACTCGACGGTGGAAAGCAACACGATCGAAGTGGCCGTCTACAACCTCAGGAAAAAATTCGGTTCCGATTTCATCAAGTCGATCCGCGGCGTTGGATATATGATCGAGCGTAAGTCATGACCTTTACGCTCAGTCAGCGTCTCTTCTTTCGAATTCTGCCGACGCTCATTATCGCAATCGCCGTGGTCGGCGTCTTTGCCTATCGAAGTGCTATTCGCGAGATTAACAATATCTACGACGCACAGCTCATCAGCGACGCCAATGTCCTTTGGTCCTTGCTCGGCCACAGGCTGGAGAGACCTCGGGAGCGGCCGACTGTCCATGTGCCGGACATTGATTTCAGCATGGACAACCAGTTGGCGCTCAATGAAGATGCTGACGACTTTGCGGATGCACATTCTTACAGGCTTTGGAAAGGCGATACGCTTGCCATCGCCAGCAGCAACGCCTTTCCCGACAACATCCCGCAATTCCATCCCGGTTTTGCAGAGACCCAGTACGACGGCTCGACGTGGCGCATTTACTCCCTCGCCATCCCGAATAGCGAGGTGACTATCGAGGTTGCGGAGGATATCAGCCTTCGCGAGCAGCTTGTCGAAAATATCCTGCTCAACCTCGCATTTCCTCTTCTCATTCTCATTCCGGCTATTGCTGCATTGATTTGGTACGGGATTACAGACGGCTTGAGCAACATCCGCGGGCTGGTTCGTCAAATCAGGTCTCGCAACCCGGACGACCTCACAAAGATCTCGTCTGTCGCACTTCCGAAAGATCTGACACCGCTTGTCGGATCACTGAATACATTGCTCGAAAAGCTTGAACGCTCGCTGGCTTCGGAAAGGCGGTTTTCCGACCTCGCGGCGCATCAGTTGCGGACACCGCATGCGGCAATCAAGCTGCTGCTGCAATTGCTTGCCCAGGCGGATACAGAAGAAGAGAGGCAGTCTCTGATCAACGATCTCGTTTCCAGCAACGAGCGCTCAATGCATATGATCGAGCAGCTTCTGAAACTTGCGAGGATCGGTCACGAAAAGATCAATTTGGCACCCGTTAATCTTTACGACATCGCAGCCTCGACGCTGGCCGACTTCGGCAACCTGATCTCGCTGAAGAATTTCGAGGTCGAGCTTGTCGGCGATGAAACTGCGCAGGGCCTCACCGATGCTGCGCTCCTGAGATTGATGCTCGACAACGTATTGGACAACGCCATCAAATATGCTCCGGAGGGCGGACGGCTGGAGGTTTCAGTGCGGCAGGAAGACAGTCAGTGGCTGATTTCCATCGCCGATAATGGTCCAGGTATTCCAGCCGAAGAGCGTGAAGCGGCCTTTCAGCGCTTCAATCGACTGAAAGCAATAGACCGTCAAGGCGTGGGTTTAGGTCTTGCTATCGTTGCCGATATCGCAGCGCGGCTGGGAACAGAGATAAAACTCGACACACCTTCATGGGGACGCGGGCTTCAGTTTTCCCTCTATTTTCCAAAAGTTTAAGTAGTTAACAGCTGAGCGTATCGGCAACTTCCAACAAGATTTCATGCAATTTCAGTTTCAGCTCATTTTGGACTAATGCTGCTTTCAGTTCGCAGACCTAGAAGCTCCCCCATAGCTTATTCGGGAGCATTTTATGCAGGCCTTTTGCGACTTTGACGGGACGATATCGAAGCGGGATGTGACAGATCTTGTCCTTGGCCGATTTGCGTCGCCGGAATGGACGAAGGTTGAAGACCTCTGGGTTGATGGCAAGATCACTGCCGGCGAATGCATGCAGAGGCAGATCGCCATGCTGGACGTATCGCTGGAAGCGCTCGGCGCATTCCTCGATACGGTCGAGATCGATCCCAAGTTTGACGCCTTCAAACGCCTTTGCGACGATGCCGGCATTAGCATCACCATCGTCTCCGACGGCGTGGATTTCTTCATAGAGCGTATTCTGGCCGGCCATGGTATCACCGATATTCCTGTCATCGCCAACAAGCTGGTGGTTCATTCCGAGCCTTCGGGACGCACGCGCTTCTCGTTGGAGCTTCCTTATGCCGATTCAGCCTGCCTTGCCGGCAGCGGGGTCTGTAAGTGCCGCGTCGTACGCTCCGCCGCCGACGCGGCTGAAACGAAAATATATGTCGGTGACGGTCGGAGCGACTTCTGCGTCTCCAACGAGCCGATGTTTGTCTATGCCAAGGCATCGCTGTCAGAGCACTGTCGCGAAAATGGTATTCCCTTCATAGCCTTCAAAGACTTCGGAGATGTGACCCGGAGCCTCCAGGCATTCCTGAACAATGCGGCCCGGCCTTTGTCCATGCCAGTATTGTCGAACTCCGCGTCATAAGAGGTATATTTAATGCGCGCACACCTGAAAATCGCCGATGCCGGCGGCCTGTCCGCAACCGAAGACGAACTGCGGCAATTGGAAGCCCAGTACTGCTCGCACGGCGACACGGTCCATTATACGGATCATCCGAAGTTCTTCGAATCCTGCGAAGGCTCCTTCGTTTATGACGCGTCGAATACGCCGTTCCTCGATTTGCAGATGTGGTACTCGGCCGTCAATTTCGGCTACCGAAATCCGCGTCTTAACGAGGCGGTGCATCGCCAGCTCGACACACTGCCGCAGGTCGCCTCACAGTATCTTCACCGCGAAAAGGTTGAGCTTGCAGCGTTGATCGCACAGGATGCCGAACAGAAATTCGGCTATAAAGGCCGCGTTCACTTCAATGTTGGCGGTTCACAGGCCGTCGAAGACTCTCTCAAGCTGGTCCGCAATTACACCGGCGGCAAGAGCCTGATGTTTGCCTTTGAAGGCGGCTATCACGGCCGGACCCTCGGAGCGACCTCGATCACCTCAAGCTATCGCTATCGCCGCCGTTACGGTCATTTCGGCGAGCGCGCACAGTTCATCGAGTTCCCATACCACTTCCGTGGGCCGAAAGGCATGTCGAAGGAAGAATACGGTCATTACTGCGTTCAGAAATTCGCTCGTCTTTTCGAAAGCGAATATAACGGCGTGTGGGATCCGAAGGCTGGAAAGTCGGAATACGCCGCATTTTATATCGAGCCGATCCAAGGCACAGGCGGCTATGTCATCCCGCCGATGAACTTCTTCGTAGAACTGAAGAAGGTTCTTGACGAGCACGGCATCCTCCTCGTTGTCGACGAAATCCAGATGGGTGTCTACCGGACCGGAAAGCTCTGGTCGATTGAACACTTCGGCGTATCGCCGGACGTTTTGGTCTTCGGCAAGGCTCTGACGAACGGCCTTAACCCGCTCTCCGGCATTTGGGCCCGCGAAGAAATGATCAATCCAACGATCTTCCCGCCCGGCTCGACCCACTCCACCTTTGCGTCCAATCCGATGGGAACGGCAGTTGCGCTCGAAACCATGAAGATGGTGTCCGAGAACGATTTCGGCGCAACCGTGATGGAAAAGGGTGCGCGCTTCCTCGATGGCCTGAAGGAACTTCAAAAGCGCCATGCGACTGTCGGTGACGTTGACGGCTTGGGTCTCGCGCTCAGAATGGAGATTTGCAAGTCGGACGGCTTCACGCCTGACAAAGCAACGCTCGATTGGATGTCCGATGAGGGCATGAAGGGCGATCTGCAGTTCGAAGGCCGCAACTACGGTCTCGTTCTCGACGTCGGCGGGTACCACAAGAACGTCATCACGCTCGCACCAAACCTCATGATCAGCCATTCCGAGATCGATCTTGCACTCGAGCTGCTCGATCAACTCCTCACTCGCGCTGAGCAGAGGTAAGTCAATGCAACTCCTTCTTCTTCATTTTGATGATGCGTTGGAGTTGCAACCCGACTTCAGGCACTCCTGCCTCATGGCAGGAGCCCGTGAACTTGTTGATAAAGAAAACGGCGGTCTAGTCCGCCTTTGGGCGAAACAGCGCGCGCTGGACGAGATCTATCGCGCGCTCTCTCCACTTTGCTCAACTATCGCGAAAAAGCCGCTGCTCTGCTTTCTAGGCTCCGGTGATTTCCACCATTTGTCTGCCATGCTCGTTGCATTGGCAACCGAGCGGAACGGCCGGCCGGTGACGATCGTGCACATTGACAACCACCCCGACTGGGTCCGGTTTGCCGGTGGAATGCATTGCGGATCCTGGATCAATCGGGCTCTCGAGAATCCACTGATCGAAAAGGTCGTGACGATCGGGGTTTGCAGCAACGACCTGCGTTCGCCAGAGAGAAAGGGCGCCAATCTCGCCAATATCGCAAGCGGGAAACTGGAACTCTATCCTTACGCACACCCACCGAGCCGGGTTCGCGCTCAGTATGGCGAGGGTGCAAGCTTTTCCCAGGTTGGCAATCAGATCCACTGGCGCACGATCTCTGAGATGGGCGAAGCTAATTTCATGGATCGTCTTCTCGACCGGATCAACACCGAGGACGTCTATATCACCATCGATAAGGACGCACTTTGTCTTTCGGATGCGGTTACCAATTGGGACCAGGGCTCCATGCGCCTTCCCTATGTTCTCTCGATCATCAGCGAGATCGGGGCACGCCATCGGATCATCGGTGCGGATGTGATCGGAGATTATTCGCGTCCCGCCTATAGCGGACCGGTTTTCACCCGCGCCATGAAAAGAGCGGAAATCGTCATCGATCAACCCGCCGCACGCCGACAAGGCGAAACTGTCAGAAACATCAACAGCGCCGCGAACCACGCCTTGCTGGAGGTTCTTTCAGAGGCGATGGCATGAGCAGCATTCTACATCCACAAGTATTTGCCGTCATCGTGTTTTGTGTGCTGACGGAGACAGGCAGGGAAGTCTGCTTCAAACGGGCCGCGCTATCGGGCGGCACCTCGATGTTCTTCAATCCCATCGCTCTGACTGGGATTGTGTTTTGGGCGGTGGAGCTCCTGGCGTGGACCTATGTTCTTGGTCACGTCGCACTTTCTATTGCCTTTCCCATCATGGCGTCGAGCTATGCCGCGATTGCGCTGGCCGGCGCCGTTTTCTTCAAAGAAACCATCAACCTTCGCCACGCTTTCGGCATCCTCTTGGTAACGGCGGGCGTGATTTGTGTTGGAGCAACAGGGCTATGAAAATATTCACTTATTCGAAATGGGACTTGGCTCCCGTTCTTGCCGCCATCGCTCATCTTGCGTTCAATGTCTATCTAATTGTCGGCTTTGAGAGCCGACCTCTATGGTTGTCGTTCATTCTCGGCATCCTTTACGCGATCTCCATTTCCTGGAACATCAACAGCATTTCGCATAACTTCATCCACACGCCTTACTTCACGAAGGAATGGATGAATAACGCCTTCAGTCTGCTGGAGTCGGTCACTATTGGCTTCTCCCAAAAATACTATCACTGGGTTCATATGCGCCATCATTCGGGCAACAGCGATAGACCCAACGACAAGGGAGAGACGGTCGATCTTCTGTCGATCTACCGGCACGGGAAGAATGGGCAGCCCGAAAATGTCTGGTCTTACACCTTTTTGAGCTTCTTTCGCGACGATCTTGGCGAAATTCATAAGGCCATTGCTGCAAAGCGGCCCTTCGAGGCAAAGTTCGGCCGGATTGAGCTGATCACGTTCGTTGCGATTGTTGGGCTCGCTCTGCTTTACGACTGGCGTGCGGTCCTGTTCTTCGTTCCGTTTTACTATCTCGGCAACTGCCTGTCGTCCCTGAACGGCTATTACGAACATCTGCACGGCGATCCGGATGAGCCAATCGCCTGGGGTGTCAGCAGCCACAAGTCGTTCTATAACTGGCTATGGTTCGGCAATGGCTATCACGCCGAACATCACTACAGGCCCAAGACGCACTGGACGAAGCTCAAGGATTTCCACGAGCAGATCAAGGCCGAACAGGAAGCCGCCGGCGTCCACGTCATCAGCACATGCCACGCACTTGGCTTCATGGCGCCTGAAAATCGCCACGCCGAGGATCTGCGCGATGCAAGCTGAGGATCTTTCCTTTTTCCAGGAAGGCTCCAATGGCAAGGGCGTGCTGCTTGTGCATGGCCTTACTGGAGCGCCAGCTGAAATGCGGCTGATGGCAAGGCAACTGCACAAGCGCGGCTATAGTGTCTATGCCCCGCTTCTTGCGGGCCACGGCAAGGGCGAAGCCGTGCTGCGGCGCTCGCACTGGCAGGACTGGCTCGAAACCGTCGAGACTGCCGGTCATTGGCTTTCCGAAAGAACGGACCGTGTCTATTCCGCCGGTATTTGCGTCGGAGGAAAACTCGCGCTTTTGGCGGCTGATCGGAACAAGTCAAAGATCGGCGCTGTCGCCCTCTACTCGCCGTGCTTCCGCTACGACGGATGGAATGTGCCGAAGTCCTATATCTGGATGTCCTCGCACATCAGGTTTCTCGCGATGATCCCTTTCCTTGATCGGTTAAACTTCAAGGAAACGCCATCTCTCGGCATCAAGGACGAGCGGATCAGACGCCGGGTGGCACAGATGACCAATGACGGAATGCTGGAGCATTTCCCGGGCCGCGGCCTAGTCGAGATGAGTAAACTCGGTGAGCATTTGAAGAAACAGCTGCCGCAAATTTCCACGCCGACCCTGATCGTTCACTCTCAGGACGATGATCTGAGCAGCCCGGAGCACGCGCGCTACATCGCCAGTCATCTTGGCGGACCTGCTAAACTCCATTGGCTGAACGACAGCTATCACATGATTCATGTCGACCGGCAACATTCCGAGGTTGCCACCATGTCGGCAGAATTTTTTGAGGCTGATTATGCCGAATGCGCTTAAGGTGATGGACGCCGACTTCGGACGCCGCGTCCACAGCCTGCCTTCCGTCGAGATAGTCGCAAGCATCCGCCAAATCGAGCGCGACGCGTGGGATGGATGTTTTCCCGGTGAGGTCGAAAACTGGGACTATCTTGCCGCGGTTGAAGAAGCGGGCATCGACGGTTTCGAGTTTCTTTACGTTACGGTTAGGGACGCTGGTCGGCTTGTGGCGGCCATGCCCGCTTTTATGTGTTCTTATGGCTTGGAAACAACCCTTGACGAGCCGAAGATTAGAAAAAGCGTCATGGCAATCCGCCGTGTAATTCCACGTTTCCTTATGATGCGCCTCGCTTGTCTGGGGTCACCTTGCACGGAAGTTGGCCGTATCGGTCTTCATCCTTCGGCCACAGGGCGCGCCAAGGAACTGTTCGGCGTCCTCCTCGACGGCTTCCAGGCGCACGCAGCAAAGAGAAATTGCTCGTTGATCGCGCTCAAGGATATCCAACTGCCGGCTGCTCCATTCGATGAACCGATTGCAGCACGCGGGTTCGTCGCTCTGGACGGAATGCCGACAGCCTGGATGGACGTTCGCTTCAAGTCCTTGGATGACTATCTCTCCAGCCTCTCGTCCGGAACGCGCAAGGATATGCGCCGCAAGCTTCGTTCGAAGCAGGACGTTCGTATCGAATACTGCACCGACTACAACGGTCTTCTGCCAAGGATCATCGAGCTTTATCGATCTACGCGTGAGCGCAGCGACTGGCAGTTCGAAGAATTGACACCAGCCTATTTTGAAGGCGTGCTTCACGGAATGAGCGGCCGCTCGCTTTGCATCATGTACTACGTGCAAGATGAGCTTCTCGCGGCCAATCTGGTCCTCTGTGACCAAGGGCAGCTGATCGACAAGTTCTTCTGCATGGACGGTGAGCTCGGGAGAGAGTTCAACCTCTACTATCTAAGCTGGTTCACCAATGTGAATTACTGCATCCAGCATGGATTACATCGCTATCAAAGTGGCCAAGCTTACTATCAGAACAAGGTGCGTCTTGGCAGCAGCCTGACCAAAAACGCGATGTTCTTCCGGCATCGAAACCCAGTGCTGCAGTGGGTTTTAAAAACAATCTCCCCCTTGTTTGCAATCAAGGAAGGTGAGGATAGGGCCAATGAAGCATCTTAATTCACTTTGGATCGCGATCCCGCTTCTCAATACCGCGCAGCAGTTTTTCCTGAAACATGGCGCGGAAGGAAGCGAGGGAGCAGGTCTGAATTGGCTCTCACAGGTTCTGTCGTCGCCTTGGTTTATCGGTGCCGTGATCGCGGAGCTTGCTTGCTTCATCTTATGGATGCGCGTGCTGTCTGAGCACGATCTTGCCAAGGCTTTCCCGCTCTCGGCGATCAGCTATGTCTTCATCATGGCTTCCGCCTGGCTTATATTCGGTGAAACAGTGAGCGCTGCGAGCATTCTGGGCAGCATTCTCATCCTTGCCGGCGTCTGGTTCATCGCAACGCCGGGAAAAGGCGGAAAAACCACCGCCTAATCAGAAATCAATCGTGAAAGCCTTCGTTAGGGTCACTCCGAAGGTGAATTGATTTGGGCTGCCAAAACGAGCCACAATCGGGCTGTCCGCCGCATCTCCCACCAGACAATCATAGCGATGATAAACCTGAACTGACCAATCAGGTGTCACATCATACTTTGCCGATATCGCTAGGCCCACGGATGAAATTCCAGCACCTGCATTAAATGGTGTGATGGACCCGTTGGCAGCAGCATCTTGAGGCGTGACGCTGAAATAGGTCTTCATATAGCGCTGATTGGCAAAGGATAAGCGGGGGCCCGCGGACAAGACGATTTGATCGTTGATTGGCAGAAACCAATCCGCGCCAAGATCGGCCACCAATCCACTGTCATGAAGCACGGCGTGACGAAGTTCGCCGCGCACACGAAATTGGTTCTCAGAGATCCAGTATTGGGCGAACAGACCGAGGTCGAAATCCCATTTGACCTCATGGACCCCTCTTAGCTTACGCTCGTCGGACAGTATTCGACTATCTCGAAAGCCGAGGACAGGACCGATTTCTACCCCGTTAAACTCTAAGAGCCCATAATCGATATTATCGTCTGGTGCGCTGAACTCATCAGGCTCATCGGCAGAGCGAATATCAATTGAGGGCATGCCGCTGTAGCTTGAATGTTTGGATCCAGGGAAATTGGGCCCGTATTCGACACTGGTGCCTAGGGTAACTACCCACTGAGACGAGTTATCCGCATTGGAATTTTTCTTATCTTCGGCATGGGAGCTCGCTGTCGCGCTGGCACAAGCCATACCGGACATCAGCATCATAAAGAGATGCCGTTTCAGACGCATTACATTCCCCCTCAAGCAACCCAGCTAGAGAGATATGCCGTTGAATGCACAACAGGTCAAGCAACCTCAGGATTAACTCGACCTGCATCCCCTTATTGCAACTTCTTCTCTCCGCTGTAAGGCGGAAGGGGAAGCCGCCATGAATGGCCGCTTCCCCCACGACATCAGGCCTTCTTGAAAGGAGCCGGCAAAAGCGCCTCAGGAAAATCCTGGTAGCAAACAGGGCGAAGGAAGCGGTAAATGGCCAAGGTGCCAACGGAGGTGGACCGCCCATCGGATGTTGCCGGGAACGGACCGCCATGGACCATAGCCGGAGACACCTCAACGCCGGTGCCAAACCCGTTGATCAGCAGCCGCCCTGCGAGCAGTTCGAGCTTTGGAACCAACGCCTTTGCAGCGGGAACATCTGCCTCATCGATGTGAAGTGCAATGGTCAATTGCCCTTCGATGTGGTCAAGCACGTCGGAAAGCTCGGCTTCACTCATGCATCGTACGATGAGGCCGGCCGCGCCAAAAACTTCTTCCTGAAGCTCGGTGTGAGCCAGGAAAGACTTTGCGTCGGTTTCAAACAGAGCGGCGGCCCCCTGGAAGTCAGCGCCATCGGGTCCACGCACCAACTGCTTCACCGCAGAATGGCTCTCGAGCTTCTGAACCGCCGAGCAGTAGGCTTTAAAGATACCACCGGTTAGCATGGTCTGCGCAGGCGCTTCCTTCAGCGCTGCAACGGCCGCAGACTTGAAGCTTTCCAGACCCGAGCATTCGAGCGCAATAATCAGTCCCGGATTGGTGCAGAACTGTCCTGCGCCCAAGACGAGCGAGCCTGCAAACGCCTTGCCGATCGCTTCCCCGCGCTGGGCAAGCGCATTTGGAAACAGGAGCACGGGATTGATGCTGCTCATTTCCGCATAAACCGGAATGGGCTGTTTACGCTCGGACGCAGTTTTCATCAATGCAAGACCGCCGCGGCGCGACCCAGTAAAGCCAACGGCCTGCACACGCGGATCGGCAACGAGCGCCTGGCCGACTTCAAAGCCTGTGTCGAACAGCATGGCAAAGGTTCCGACCGGAAGCCCGCTCTCGGCAACCGCTTTTTGCACAGCGCGACCCACCAGTTCGGACGTGCCGGGATGAGCCGAATGCGCCTTGACGATGACAGGGCAGCCAGCGGCCAAGGCAGATGCCGTATCGCCACCCGCGACGGAGAAGGCGAGCGGAAAGTTGGATGCGCCGAAGACAACGACAGGACCGACGCCCAGATTACGAAGCTTCAGATCCGGCTTGGGAGCCGGCTTACGCTCAGGATTGGCAGGATCGAAGCGCAGTTCCTGGAACTTGCCTTCACGAACCTCCTTCGCAAACAGGCGCAGCTGGCCTGCGGTACGACCGCGCTCACCCTCGAGCCGTCCTCTGGGCAAACCGGTCTCGGCCATCGCGCGCTCAATAAGCTCATCACCAATGGCTTCGATTTCGGTTGCAATCCGTTCCAGAAAATGCGCACGTTCTTCAAGGCCGGTTTCGCGATATGTTTCAAAAGCTTTCCAGGCCAGAGCGCTTGCCTCTTTGACGTCATCAACCGTAGCGCCAGCAAATTCCACTGGAAGATTCTGACCGGTCGCAGCTTCGATCCCGTAGAAGCTACCCCCTCTTCCACGTCTGGCCTGTCCGCCAATAAGCAAATCACCGTTCAACATCGTCATACCTTTCACTGTAGCCTCTCAAGGCCAGCCGCTAAAAGAAAGCCAATCCGCCAACAGGGGCAGAAAAAACTGCAAGGCGCAGACCAAGCCAACCTACCGAACTTTCTCCGGAAAGGCACAATCCGCTTCCTATATTACTGGCATATGAAGCTCGCTGCTGCTTTTCAAGCCCTGGCGACCGCCATCGCGAAGAATGGCGGTATATCCCTGCCGGCATCCCGTTGCTATCACCGCTCGTCGCAAACGGGCGACTGCACGCTCGCGCCGAACTTTCGGCCTCATTGCGCAGATGCTGGAACCGTGCCGACCAACGCTGCAAACTCCTGAATAGATTTGACGACAAGAAGACGCGCGCCGCCTTTAATTTTTCTCGCGCCCTTACCTCCGACACAAACGATGGCGTCCTTGGCAGTGACGTCGACGATCCGTTCGAGTTCAGTCTGGGCTGAACCGCGATCCTCGCTCGTCAAGCCGATAGTAATGAGTTTTGGCCTGGAATGGCGCGCAACGTCGATAATTTCATCGACCTGCAAATTGGGACCGAGATAAAGGCATGCCCAACCGGAATATCTTGCAACGAGGGCGGCTGCCAATATTCCAAGCTCATGTCGCTCATCCGACAGGGTCGTAAAGAGCGCGGTCTTGGCTCTCCTTGCGATCGGGGTGATACGCAATTCGGCGGAAATATAGATCCGCAAAGTGGATGTCGCGAAATGCTCCGCTGCTACCGAGAGCTTGCCTGCCTCCCACTCCTCGCCAACCTCAGCCATAAGAGGAAGTGCGATCCGGGTGGTGAAGTCCAAGACACCTAATCTTTCACAGAACGCTGCAACTTGGCTCTCAAAAGCGGCAAAGGCGCGGGTTCGTAGCAAATTTAGAAGTTCGATCAGCTCAGGAGCGCTTTGATGGTAAAGCGCCACAACAAGTTCTTCGTCCTTTAGCGTCGCAACCGAACTTATCTTGCTCCCCTTCCCCACAAGCTTTTGCAAAAGACGGATGCGACGCACGGCAGAGGCCTCGTATTGGCGTCGGCCTGTAGCGCCCTGCGTTGAGACGACCGCGGCATAGCGGGCTTCCCATGCATAAAGAAGCTCCTTTGAAATCCCCGTAGCAGCAATGATCTTCGATGTCGTGAACGTAGTCGGCACAATTTGGTCCAGATGACGTGATCGCGAAATGTGTACATCCGGGCGAAATATTTTCAACATGTTGTAGATCTTAGTAAAATTTCTACGTTTCTCCGGGAAGGTGATCTTCATCGGCACCATTATTACGAAGCATAACCGGAAGTTTTTGAGATTAACGCATCCAGGTCGCCTCTTTTTTCTCGGGCGAAGGCAAAGTCATAAGATCGTGTCAGCCGAGGCATGATCTTGATCAAAGTTGAATTTAGAAATTGCCTTTTTGGCATCTTGACGGGTTTCATCATGCGCAGCCTTACCATCTCACGTTTGCTGATCTTATTCGGACTGGCAGTTACTGCCGGTCTTACGGCCTCAATCGGCCTTCAGACCGTTGCCCTAGGCGAACTCAAGATTGGAGGCCCGGCGTTCAATAGCATAGCCAATGGCAAAGACGTCGTTGCGGACATTCTTCCTCCGCCTCTCTACGTTGTTGAAGCCTATATGTTGGCGAATGAAAGCACCGTCCGTCCCGATAGAACCGAGATCAACCGCCAGAAAATTGAGGAGCTTCGTAAGTCGTTTGCAGAGCGGAAAGCATATTGGAAAACGGCTGGCCTTGATGATGCCCTGCGAGACAATCTTGAAAATATTGTCGTGCCGGCAGGCGAGGCATTCTGGTCATCGCTCGATCGGCTGGACAAAGCTGCCCCCGCGCAAAAGGCAGCCGCTTTGCAGGATGTCATGACCGCCTTCTATGTCCAGGACGCGAAGGTGCGTGACTTTGCCAACATCGCATCCAAGGAGTTGGACGAAACGGTGGCTGAGGCTGATCATGCCAGTCAGGAATATACGATTTGGACCGCTATAGGCAGCGTCGCTTCCGTCGCACTATTTCTCGGCGGTCTCTGGTTTTTAAAGCGCAGAGCAATCTCCCCGGTGATCAAGATTGCAGACTATATGAGCGTTCTGGCGAAGGGCGACTATTCACAGGACGTGCCCTTTACCGAGCGCGGCGATGAGATCGGCACCATGGCGCATGCCGTCGATGTCTTCCGCACAGCTTCTATCGAACGACTGCATTTGCGTGAAGCGGTTGAGAAAGATCGGTTGGCAACCGAGTCGCAACGGGCCGAGCAAGAAGAAAGACGCGCGCTATCAGCTGAGGAGCTGAGGCTCGTCATTGAAAAGCTGGGTGCGGGGCTGAACCGGCTTGCAGAGGGCAACATCCGTATCACAATCGACGAACCCTTTGCAGGTCGCTTTGAGCCGTTAAGACATGACTTCAACAATGCTCTTGCGACATTCCAGCAGACGCTGGAGCGTGTGATGGAGAAGACAGGCGAGGTTGCCGAAAACGCGGCGGAAATGAACCACGCCGCGGAAGAGCTGTCCAAGCGGACCGAACAGCAAGCGGCCGCAGTCGAAGAAACGTCGGCATCGTTGGAACAGGTTGTGCAAACGGTCAAAATTTCGACCAATCGCATGCAGGAGACAAGAACGTTGGCGCGTTCAGCCAATGATTGTGCAGCCTCATCGAGTGCCGTTGTGAAGAATGCCGTTGAGGCAATGCGCAGTATTGAAGATTCGTCGCAAAAGATCGGTCAGATCATACACGTCATCGATGAGATCGCATTCCAAACGAACCTGCTTGCGCTGAACGCTGGTGTGGAAGCGGCAAGAGCCGGCGACGCCGGCAAAGGCTTTGCCGTGGTTGCACAAGAGGTTCGCGGGCTTGCACAGCGAGCCGCGACTGCAGCCAACGACATTACGGCGCTGATCAAAACCTCGAGCGACGACGTTTCCAATGGCGTACGGCTTGTCAGTCAAACGGGTTCGGCGCTCAACACGATTACCCAATTCGTCAACGACATCGTTTCACAGATTGACGAGATCGCGACAGCCTCCAAAGAGCAGAGCACCGGACTTTCGGAAATTGGCAATGCGATTGTATCCATCGATAAGATGACGCAGGCCAATGCAGCCATGGTCGAAGAAACGGCCGCCATCAGCACCAATTTGTCCAGCGACGCAGCTATTCTTGCCGAGACGGTCAGCAAGTTCAAGCTCAATCGGCGTAAGACAATTCGCGATGGGGAAGCCCTCCGCCCCTCTCGAGCAGCTTGATCCCATATTATTGCGTCTGCGGCATATGTCAGTGCGAGAAGCCGCAGACGCCGAAACCTGCGAGATCTCTGCACGAAGGCTGCAGTTGATTCCCAAAAGCCGACATGCCTAATCGCACTCATGCCGTCTCACGCTGACTCTCAATAATCCCGACGACTTTCGCATTCATTGGTATGACCGTTGCGCTGCCGCTTCAACCAGCGCATGAATGGGTTGCTGATGATGATCGACCGAGGGAGAATATGATGGCTCGTCTTACACGCATGTCTGTTGCACCGCTTTCCACGATGACACGGCATCTTGCCGATGTTGCATCCGGACGGGCTGCGCCAGATTTGGTCATCAAAGACGCGCGCGTGCTATCGACCTATTCGGAACGCATCGTGAGCGATCGGGAAATTTGGGTTGCCGGCGGGCGCATTGCTGCGGTCAAGGCGGCGGGGACACATAAAGGGGGCGGCAAGGTCTATGACGCCAAGGGCGGCATCATTGCGCCTGGCCTCGTTGACCCGCATCTTCATATTGAAAGCTCCATGGTTACGGCCTGCGCCTATGCGGAGGCGGCGCTGCTCAATGGCACGACGACCATCTTCTGCGACAGTCACGAAATCGGGAACGTCATGGATGTTGCGGGTGTCGAGGCTATGCTGGAGGATGCCCGACATGCACCGTTGTCAATTTTCCTGACAGTCCCCTCAACGGTGCCGGCAACATCGCCGGACCTTGAAACGGCCGGCGGCGACCTGACGCCTGAAAAGATTGCTGCCCTTTTTGACAAATGGCCGGAAGCCGTCGCGCTTGGCGAGAAAATGGACTTTGTTCCTGTTGTCATGGGGGATGAACGCAGTCATGCCATTCTTGCCGCCGCGCTATCGCGCGGCAGGCCAGTCTGCGGGCATATCTATGGCCGCGAATTTGTGAGCGCCTATGCTGCATCCGGCGTAACGGACACGCATGAGGCAATTGACCGCGACATTGCCGATGATTTGCTGGACGCCGGCGTCTGGCTTTTCCTGAGAGGCGGTCCGCCAACGACGCCATGGCATTCCTTACCGCAGGCGATCAAAACGATTACCGAGCTTGGAGCTTCTCATAAGCGCGTAGCCGTCTGCACAGACGATCGCGATGCTGATGACCTCCTGGCATTNGGCGTCTGGCTTTTCCTGAGAGGCGGTCCGCCAACGACGCCATGGCATTCCTTACCGCAGGCGATCAAAACGATTACCGAGCTTGGAGCTTCTCATAAGCGCGTAGCCGTCTGCACAGACGATCGCGATGCTGATGACCTCCTGGCATTCGGCCTCGACTGGGTGGTCCGTGAAGCCGTAAAGGCAGGGATGTCGAAGGAGCAAGCATGGTCGATAGGCTCCTTGCATGCGGCGACGCGCTATGGCCATGACGGCGAGATTGGCGGCCTTGGCGGAGGCAGGCGCGCTGACATCGTCATGCTCGACGATGATCTAAATCCGGTCAGCACCTGGTATGGCGGCGAGCTGATGGTGGATCAGAAAAAGATCACGCCAATCCTCGACGAAGCGCTGTCGAACCTTTGGCGCTATCCAGAGGCCGCCTATCATACGGTCAAGCTTCCAAATTCCGTCAAGCTCACTCCCGAGCTCCCGACGGAAGCGGTCATCGCCAACGTGATCCGCACGCAACTGCCGGGAATCATTCTGGGCCATGAGAAAGTCAGTCTCGCTCCCGCCAATGATTGGCAGACCCATTTCGACCGCCATGGCCTCTGCTTTGTCACAGTCATCGAACGACACGGAAAGTCGGATGGCAATGTCGCCCATGGTTTACTGTCTAACTTTGCTCTCAAGAGTGGCGCTGTGGGATCCTCGGTCGGTCACGACAGCCATAACATTATTATTGCCGGCACGAACGAAAGGGACATGCAAGTCGCTCTGCGCGCCATCGAGGGGCAGCAAGGCGGCGTATGCGTTGTACAGGATGGCGAAGTGACGGCGATGGTTCCGTTGCCGATCGCAGGGCTACTTTCGGACAAGCGCGTGCATGACGTCGCCGAAGAAGTGAAGAAGCTGAAAATCGAATGGGAAAAAGCCGGCTGCACCATCCCTTATATGGGCTTCAATCTCATTCCCCTGTCCGTCATTCCCGAGATTCGCATCACCGACAAAGGTATGGTGAAAGTGCCGGAGATGCAGATCGCACCACTCTTCGAACCTGCCTGATCATCGCTGTAGACATCGCTTCTCAAAGACCCGTCCCTTCGGCGGGTCTTTGACATCTTGATCGACTGGTCTCTGCGGATCGTCGTTGTGATGCTCGCCTTAAACGCTGCTCAGCAATAAGCTGGTCTCGCTGTTCGATACTCCATCGATCATGCGCACCTCTCTTAAAACCCTGTCGAAATCCGAAAGGCTTGCTGCCCGTATGGCCGCAACGAGGTCCCAGTTGCCATTTGTCGTGTGGAGTGAAGAGATCTCTGGAATGCCTCTTAATCTGCGGATGACCTGGTTTGTCGCCCTGCCAATGACCTCAATCATCATCACGGCTTGAATGCTGCGATCATCGTAGTCCTGCTTTACCCTGATGGTATATCCGAGCAGGATGCCTCTTTCCGTCAGCCTGTCGAGCCGGCTTTGAACCGTGCCGCGTGCGACGCCGACCGCATCGGCGAGTTTGGCCAGCGAGGCGCGGCCGTCAACGCGCAGATGCGCGATGATCCGCTGATCGAGTTCATCAGGAATATACGGCTTGATGGACATGAGACCCTGACAATTCCGACAAACGCACTGTCAGATTTGCTCAATTGACTGCATAAAACAAGACAGTTTTGTCATTTTAGATGAGATGCACGTCTTGTTACACTCAGCTTTTGCGAAAGAAGATCATGACGCAAGCGCCCTCTGAAAAAGCCTATGTCCCCTTCGTCAGTGTCGCCGATATGATGAAACTCGTTCATCATATCGGGCTTCAGGACATGCTTCTGGAGCTGACAGATGCCATTGAGGCTGATTTCGGACGCTGGGAGAGCTTCGAAAAGATACCTCGGGTTGCCTCGCATTCTCGCGATGGCGTTATCGAACTGATGCCCGTTTCGGATGGCGAAGTTTATGCGTGCAAATATGTGAATGGGCATCCCAAAAATATGTCGAGCGGCTTGCAGACCGTGACGGCATTCGGCCTTTTGGCAAAGGTCGATACGGGGTATCCTGTTTTATTGACCGAGATGACCCTTCTCACCGCGTTGCGCACCGCAGCAACATCCGCAATGGCAGCGCGACATCTTGCGCCCGCCAATTCGACAACGATGGCGATGATCGGCAACGGCGCACAGGCAGAGTTCCAGGCGCTCGCGATGCAAACGGTGCTGGGCATCGAGGAGGTCAGGCTCTACGACATCGATCCCCTCGCCATGAAAAAGACTATGAACAATCTTGCTGGCTTTGGCCTGAGGACCGTAGCCTGCACTTCGGCTCAATCGGCGATTGAAGGCGCAGAGATCATCACGACCTGCACTGCCGACAAACAATTTGCAACGATCCTTTCTGACAACATGGTCGGAGCCGGAGTTCACATCAATGCCATCGGCGGCGACTGCCCTGGCAAAACAGAGCTGGCACCCGACATTTTGCTGCGCGCCGAGACATTCGTGGAATATACGCCGCAGACACGCATAGAAGGCGAAATCCAGCAGATGGCGCCGGATCACCCTGTGACGGAACTCTGGCAGGTCGTGAAGGGTCATAAGACAGGACGAAGCAGCCCACAGCAGATCACCCTGTTTGACAGTGTCGGCTTTGCCATCGAGGACTTTTCAGCCCTTTGCTATGCCGGTGAGAAGATCAAAGGAACCGACTTTTATCAGCAGATTGATATCATTGCCGACCCCGATGAACCGCGTGATTTGTTCGGCATGCTGCAAAGAGCCAGGTCCTGATCACGCTTGCTATCTTTCTTCCGCTGATCAAAGTCTTTCGGGGCTCTTCATCGCGAGTTGCGCCACAATCTCGGTGCGTTGCCAGTCGATCGACAAGAAAACCGACAAAGCTGTGGACTTTGGTTGCGATAGTCGGTTTGCCGGATAGACCACATGTACAGGGATCGTGGCGATCTCCCGGCCTTCGAGAAGTCGAACAAAGCGACCGTCGCGCAGTGCCGCCCCGACAACGAATGTTGGAAGCAAGGCTATTCCCGCGCCTTCCGAAGCCGCAGCAAGAAGGCTCTGTCCCTATTCCTTAACGGCGCCCGTCATGGACGAGACGTAGTAATCGACAAAGAAGGAATAGAGGATAACGACCGGTAGCGATCCGAAAAGCGCGCCGGCCATCAAGGAACCCCATTCAAAAATATCGCCGCGGACCAATTCTGTCAGCACGCCAACGGGAACCGTCTTGTTTTCTGAGGACTGGATAAAGGTCAGCGCGTAGATGAATTCGTTCCACGACAGGGTGAAGGCAAAAATTCCTGCAGAGATAAGACCCGGAACTGCCAGTGGCAGAATGACCTTTAGCAGGATTTGCCATCGGTTTGCGCCATCGACCAATGCGCTTTCTTCAAGCTCGAAGGGAATAGAGCGAAAATATCCCATCAGCAGCCAGGTGCAAAACGGAATGAGGAACGTGGGATACGTGAAAATCAGCGCCAGCCGTGAATCGTAGATCCCGATTTTGAAGACAATAAAGGCAAGCGGAATGAACAAGATGGAAGGTGGCACGAGGTAGGCAAGGAAAATCATGAGCCCGACGGAGCGTGAGCCGCTGAAGCGGATGCGCTCGATCGCGTAAGCACTCAGGACGGAGGTTGCAAGGGAAAGAAGTGTGGCAGCCGAAGCAACCAGCATCGTATTCCACAGCCATCCGGGATAGGACGTCTCGAACAACAGATATTTGATATGGTCGAGGGTCGCGCCGACTACCCAGAAGGGGCTGTAGTTTTCATAGTCCGTCAGCTGCGAGTTCGGCTTCACGGCGGTGATCGCCATCCAGTAGAATGGAAACAACAGGACGAAAACGAACACAGCCATCGGCAGGTAGATGGTTACAATCCGACGCGGCAATCGGTTGAGATAGGACATGCCCTGACTGTTATCGGTAAGCGCAGTGTCGGCACTTTGTAGCTTTACGTTCATCTTCGACCCCTCAATCGCCGCCGCCCTGCTGCCACTTGCGTCGCTGCAGACCGAAAAACGAGAACATGATGGCGGCAAGCAAAAAGGGTATCATCGCAACCGCAATGGCTGCCCCTTCACCAAGTTGACCGCCCGGAATAGCGCGCTGGAAAGACAGGGTCGCCATCAGATGCGTGGCGTTCACAGGCCCACCCTTCGTGAGAACATAGATCAGCTGGAAGTCCGTGAAGGTGAAGAGCACCGAAAACGTCATTACAACGGCGATGATGGGAGTCAGCATCGGGAGCGTCACATAGCGGAAGCGCTGCCAGCTGGACGCGCCATCCAGCGATGCTGCTTCCTGAAGCGAAGCAGGAATGGTCTGAAGGCCTGCAAGCAGCGAGATGGCGACAAAGGGAATGCCCCGCCAGACATTCGCGGCAATGACCGAGAGACGCGCATTGGCGGGGTCGCCAAGAAAGTTGATCGGCTGGCTTATCAGCCCCAGTTTCATCAATGACCAGGAAACAATGGAAAATTGAGCGTCGTAGATCCACCAGAAGGCAAGGGCCGACAAGACGGTGGGCACGACCCAGGGCAACAGCACAATCGCGCGAAAGAACGACTTGAACGGCAAATGCTCGTTCAGCAGTAAAGCAAGCCATAGCCCAAGCGCGAATTTCAACACGGACGCCACAGCTGTGTAGAGCATCGTGTTGAAGACGGACAACCAGAACACGTTGTCGTCCCAGAGAAATTCGTAGTTCTCAAGCCCGATGAACACACCATCCCGGCCGATCTTGGTATCGGTGAAACCCAGCCAGACCCCTAGACCCAGCGGATAGGTCAAAAAGCAGATCAGAAAGACCGCCGCCGGCACCATGAACAGGAAACCCATTACGTCTCGGTTATTGCCAAGACGCGACAGCAACGATCGCTTTGGCAAGCCTGGCTGGGTCGTCGTCGTCGTCAAAGTCATGATCATTCGCTCCGCAAAACCATCTGTGTTGGGGAGCGCAGCCAATGCCGCGCCCCCGAGGGTGTCCTGGCGGCTAAATCCGATAGTAGCGATTGGCGCGTTTTTCTGCGGCCGCAACGGCATCTTCGGGCGTTGCAGCGCCCGTGACGACGGAGGCAAACATATCGACGAGCACGTAGTCTGCCATCACGGCGGCGGATGCGAGCCCGAGCGGGCCGGCATAACCGTTTGGTCTCAAGGTTTCAGAAGCGCGTGCATAAGGTGCGTGGATCGGATTTTCCGTCCAGACCGGATTATTGGCAAAGGCCTTGAGCGGCTGGCAGCAATAGGCGCTGGAGCCCTTGATCCAAGCATTTATCTGATCTGCCTCCATCATGAATTTGATGTAGGCTTTGGCGGCCTCAGGATACTTCGTGTGTTTGAATAAGAGCAGCGAGCTCGTCTGATGAAGTTCCACACTCTTTCCGACCGGGCCAACAGGAAAGTTGATGCTACGCATGTCGTTGGCGATTTCCTGCAGCTTGGGATCGTTCTTGGCAGCGTAGTAGATGGAAACACCGTTGGCGGTGAGCGATATCTGCCCGGCCAGGAATGCGCGGTTGTTGTTGATATCGAGCCAGCTTTCCGTGCCGGGGATGAAGGTGGCGTAGAGCTCCTTGGCATAGTTCAAGGCAGCGATGGTCTCTGGCGAATTGATGGTAACCTTCCCACTTTCATCCACCATCTTGCCGCCATGGCTCCACAAGAGCCAATGGGCATAATTATTGCCATCGCCAACGGCCTTGCCATGCGGAAAGCCTGCAGGCGTTCCCTTCGCCTTCATGGCTTTGCAAAGCTCGAGAAAGCCCTTGGTGTCCTTTGGAAGCTCATTGAAGCCCGCCGCCTTCATATGACTTTCGCGGTAGACGACGGCATTGCCGATCGCTGTCAGAGGCATCGCGATGAACTTGCCGTCACGCGTCGCGTAGCCTTTCAGCCCATCGTAGAAGCCGCCATATTTTCCGTCGAGATAAGTGCCAAGTTCCGTCAGCTCGGTGAGCTTGTCTGGATACTGATGGGCATCGTCGAACCAGCACATGACCAGATCGGGTCCCGAACCAACATTGGCAGCGACGGCCGCCTTCGGGCGGATATCCTCCCAGCTTTCCTTGTCGATCCGAACATCGACGCCGGTTGCCTCGGTGAACTTCTTGGTATTGGCGAGCCAAGCCTCCTCATCGCCCTTTACAAACGGCGTCCATCTTAGCAGACGCAAACTTGCACCTTTCTCTGGCGTATAGCTCGGCTCAGCCGCAAACGCCGGCCCGAGACCAAGACCCGACAAGCCTGCGGCGCCGACAAGGCCGGCCGTACCGGCAAGGAATGTTCTTCTCTTGAACGTCATGATTTACCTCCTCCAAGGTCGGGACTTTTCATGGCGGCTAGGCTGTCCCAATGCGAAAGCCGCGGCGGCATATCCTATCAGGTGCTCGACAGCGGCTCCTCTCCGCTGCCAAGCCCTGTGGCACTCAATCGAGAAGCCGCATGCCGGTCTGTTCGTCGAACAGATGAACATGCTGGTGATCGATGGCGATGGTGATCGATTCGCCAGGTGCAACCTGCACCCGCTCACGGAAGATACAGGCGACCTCCGTGCCGCCGAATTTGGCGACGATATGCGTTTCATAGCCCGTCGGCTCAATGACAACGACTTCAGCCGGCTGGCCGGCCGCATCGAGGCGGATATATTCGGGTCGCAGGCCATAGACGAGAGCTTTGCCGACAGCGTTGGGAAAGGCATGCGGCAGCGGCAGGCGCGTCCCATCGCCCGAAATGAAAACATCGGGGGCCGATGGAGAGAGCGTTCCCTTGATCATGTTCATTGCGGGAGAACCAATGAAGCCCGCAACGAAGAGGTTGTTGGGTCGGTCATAAAGCTCCAGCGGAGATCCGATTTGCTCAACTCTTCCATCATGCATGACCACGATTTTGTCTGCCATGGTCATCGCTTCGATCTGGTCATGCGTGACGTAAACCGTGGTGGTTTTCAGTCGCTGATGCAGTTCCTTGATCTCCGCGCGCATCGCTACCCGAAGCTTGGCATCCAGGTTTGAAAGCGGTTCATCGAACAGAAATACCTGCGGGTCGCGCACGATGGCTCGCCCCATGGCGACACGCTGCCTTTGCCCCCCGGACAACTGCCGAGGATACCGGTCAAGCAGCGTGTTGAGACCAAGAATACCGGCGGCATAGTTGACGCGCTTATCGATCTCTTCCTTTGAAGCGGAATTGAGCATGAGCGAAAAGGCCATGTTCTTCGCCACGGTCATATGCGGATAAAGCGCATAGTTCTGAAACACCATGGCAATGTCGCGCTCTTTGGGCGGCAGATGATTGACGGATCGACCACCGATCCGGATCTCTCCGTCCGAAATATTCTCTAGCCCGGCCAGCATCCGAAGCAGTGTTGATTTCCCGCAGCCAGAGGGCCCGACCAGAATAACGAACTCGCCGTCCTCGATAGCGATATCAACGCCTTTGATGACCGGAAAAGCCCCAAAGGACTTCCTCACCCCCGCGAATTCCACGTTCGCCATGCTATTCCTCCCCCAATACTTACATCAACTTTTCCAAAGAACCGCCGCGGTTTCCTCCTGACCGCTACGGCTCTGTCTTGTCGCTCTGCCGTACGACCTACCCCCGGCCGACGAAGGGCATTTTCGTTGCCATGACCGTCATCGTCAGCACATTGGCATCAAGCGGCAGGCTGGCCATATAGAGCACTGCATTGGCGACATGAGCTGCGTCGATCGTTGGCTCTACTGCGGTGGTTCCATTCGCCTGAGGGACCCCGGCACTCATCCGTTGCGTCATTTCCGTAGTCGCGTTGCCGATATCGATTTGTCCGCAGGCAATATCGAAATCACGACCATCAAGCGCGGTGGATTTCGTCAAACCGGTGATCGCGTGTTTGGTTGCCGTATAGGGAGCGGAATTCGGGCGAGGCGTCGTTGCTGAAATCGAACCATTGTTGATGATGCGGCCGCCGCGCGGCGACTGAACCTTCATCAAGCGAAAGGCATGTTGGGTGCATAAAAACGCGCCCGTCAAATTGACGCTGACAATGGCGCTCCACTGCTCGAAGCTGATCTCCTCCATCGCCACGCCCGGCAGGCCCATGCCGGCATTGTTGACGAGAAGATCGAGCCTGCCGAATTCTCGGCTGACGACATCAAAGAGTGCGGCGACCGAACTTGGCTCCCCGACGTCCGCAGAGATGGCGCGAAGGCTACCGCCCGTTTCGGCAGCAAGGTCATCGGCTGCCTGCTGCAAAACATCCATGCGCCGGCCGGTAATGATGACCTTGTAACCGTCTGCCGCAAGCGCCTTTGCGATGGCTTTGCCAACCCCTGTGCCACCGCCCGTTACGAGAGCGACAGCTTTACCGTCCTGCGATCTGCCGCTGGCAGGCATACTCATTGCAGATTTCCTCCAAGCTCGTCTTCAATATGGATTTTGATGATTTCATCGAAACTTGTTTCGGCGCTAAATCCAAGAGATTGCGCACGCGAGGCGTCGAACTGCGTCGGCCAACCCGCAACGATCTTTGCAATCGTCGGATCGGGCTCATGACGAATGAGACGAACGGCTTTTTCCCCTGCGATACGCCTTAGCGCCTCGATCTCTTCGCCAACGAGAGCCGACAAGCCCGGCATCGTCAGATTGCGGCGCGGCCCAATCGCGGCTGTATCCATTTGAGCTGCGTGGAGGAAAAAGCCTACGGCGGCACGCGGGCTTGCAAACCAGTGCCTGACGTTTTCATCGACCGGCAGAACTGCCTCCTTGCCGGACAACGGTTCCCGCAGAATGTTGGAAAAGAAGCCCGACGCGGCCTTATTGGGAGTGCCGGGCCGAATGCAGATCGTCGGCAGCCGTATCCCCACCCCATCGAAAATGCCGCGGCGCGAATAATCAGCCAGGAGGAGCTCGGCAATGGCTTTTTGGGTGCCATAGCTGGTAAGGGGCGTTGTGAAAAATTCCCCTCCAATGACTTCGGGAAAGGGGGCGCCGAAGACAGCGATCGAAGATGCAAACAAGACACGTGGGACGTAATGTTCCCTCAGGCCTTCATGCCGGATTGCCTCGAACAGATTTTGCGTTCCGGTAAGATTGACGGCATAGCCTTTCTCAAAATCAGCCTCTGCCTCGCCCGAAACGATCGCAGCAAGATGGATGATGAGGTCGGGACGGCTGGCAATTAAGGAGGCGGCCGCCTGCGAAGTCGCGAGATCAAGCGAGCGACTGGTCGTTATCGATGCCAGGTCAGCGGGCACAGAAGGCGCAATGACATCGGCAAGCGTCAATCGATCAATCGGGGTCCCGTTGATCGTCTGCGTTGAAGCGAGAGCCTCAACCAGCTTCCTGCCGATCATTCCGGCCGCTCCGATAATCATGACATGCATATGCTGACCTCCCTTCTCACCTCCCATCGCCGGCTTGCTTATGCCGAAGCAGGAACAGTTCTTTTATTCTTTCCCGGTATTGGTGCTAAAGCGCGTGTGGTCTCGTAAATTCGCATCAGGTGGCGACGGAAAGCGCTCGTCACCCGTTCCGGATCCTTCTGCTTCAAACTCTCGACGATCTCCGCGTGGTCGGCGTAGCTGGAATCGATTGCTCCGGGCAGCGCCATGGCGAGACGCCGATGATCCATGAGGTAGCCGTAGAGATCGATGACAAAGTCACGAAGCAACGGATTTGGACAGCTGCGATAGATGGCCAAATGAAATTCCCGGTCGCAGATCAAGAACCGCATCGTGTCTGCACCGATCTTAGATTGAACGTCCAGCAACGTCTCTAAGTGCTCGATCGTCTCGCGAGACATCGCTTCAGCGGCACGCGCTACGACATCCAGTTCGACGAGAAGGCGAGCTCCATGAACGGCATCCAGATCATATCGATCTATGGCGCCCGACGATGCGATAGTGATCGGCAAATCGCTCAAGTCGACGTTGGCGACACGGCTCCGCGCCCCTTGGGAAACTTCGACAAAGTTCTTGCCGACAAGGGTCTGGATCGCAGCCCTGACCGTTTCCCGACTGACACGCAGGAGATGAGCGAGCTCTCTTTCACTCGGAAGTTCGTCTCCAGGCTGCAGCATACCGGTCGCGATCAATGTCGTCAGCTTTTGCGACACGAGATCCCGCGCCGTCAGACGCTCGACCGCCCCGCCCATGATTTCAGTTTTCTGGAGAATGCCACTTCGCTTCATGCTGCGCCATCTCTCGCTGCCGGATTGCCCGACCGAACTGGTCTGCTGGCCCGACCAGCGCGCCAGTGGTACCGCCATCTCGACACACGGTCAACGCGAATTCGTCGCTGCACTGCAGCAGGAAAATGCCTTACCGCTTTCAATATGGCGAAGGCAGCGGAGAGGCGCACCTATCAGTCTTCGTGAATCAGGCTTGAATGTTTGGTGTCTCTCATCCTGACATAAACGATCAAGGAAAAGCCGATCATGATCGTGACGTACCAGAAGAACCAACTCTCGTGCCCGATGTCCTTGAACTTCAGTGCTACCCATTCGGCTGTTCCACCGAAGATCGTGTTTGCAAGCGCATAAGGCAGCGCAACGCCCAGTGCGCGGATATGGGCTGGGAAGAGCTCCGCCTTTACCACCGCATTGATCGAAGTATAGCCGGTGACGATGAGGAGACCGGCCAGGACAAGGAAAAATGCCACTATTGGATCCTTCGTCCCAGAAAGAGCTGTAAACAGAGGATAAGTGAAGAGAACGCCAAGGACGCCAAAGCCGACCATCAATGGCTTGCGACCGATCCGATCGGACAGCATGCCAGCAAGAGGCTGACACAGCATGTAGATGAAAAGAGCAAGGGTGGTGATTTCAGTCGCACTCTCTTTCGAAAAACCCGACGTGTTGACAAGAAATTTCTGCAGATACGTCGTGTAGGCATAGAAGGCGAGCGTGCCGCCTGCCGTCAGGGCCAAGACCATCAGCGCTTCCTTGGGGTAGTGCTGAAAAAGAGCAAAGCCGGTCGACTTCGCTCTATCTTGAGGAGTGGCATTTTTAAAGGACTGGGTCTCAAGCAATCCGCGGCGAATGTAAAAAACCGCAATTGCGAGGACGCCGCCAATGCCGAAGGGAATTCGCCAGCCCCAGGCCGAAAGCTGATCCGGCGTCATGAGGCGTTGCAAAATGAGCAGGACGACAAGAGCGAGCAACTGCCCGGAAATCAACGTCACATACTGGAAGCTCGAGAAGAAGCCCCGCCGCTGTTTTCCAGCCATTTCGCTGAGATAGGTCGCGCTGGCTCCATATTCACCACCGACACTGACACCCTGCAAGAGCCGCGCCAGAACGAGGATGGCAGGGGCTGCAATGCCGATACTCTGATAGCCGGGTGTCACCGCGATCATCAAGGACCCGAGGCACATCAGTGTGACGGAGAGCGTCAAGCCTGCCTTGCGACCATGCCGATCGGCATAGATGCCCATGAACCAGGCACCAATCGGCCGCATCACGAAACCCACCGCGAATACAGCGGCGGCGCTCAACAGCTGCGCTGTGGCATTGCCGGAAGGAAAGAAGATCGGTGCAAAATAAAGAGTAAAGGCGGAATAGACATACCAGTCATACCACTCGACCAGATTACCGGCAGAGCCGCCAATAATCGATTTCAACCTGCTCTTTTGGCTGAGATCGGAATTCGGCGCTGGCGAGATATGCGTGTGCATGACTGCTCCATCGGTAAGCAACGATCGGGGGCGGATGGCCAAACGCGGAACAGGAAGCAAGTCGCAGCCGTCTCCTAGCTTGAGACGATCTTTGGCAATACGACGACAAACCTCCCTTGATCGTCTGCGCCAATAAGCTCTGAAAACGCCTCCCCGCGAATGTCAGCTAACAAATCATCATTGCAGTCGAAGAGCAAGTTGCGGCAGTGACAGTAAATCCCGTCAATTCACCTGAGAAAGCTTATCTTAGACACGATGGACTTGTTGCATGGCAGGACGAGTCCTAATTCTTGCCAATGTTGCGACTAGCATTCAGTCGATCGACATCGAATGTCATAACAGGAATGGCGCTCTTAAGTGACCGTCTTTAAATACACGCGGGACATTCTTGCAGGCCGTGACGGATGCGATGGCTGCATCTAAGGATGAGGAAGACCAATGTTTCTTGATACAAAGAATCTCGGGCCTCGGCCCGAACCGCTTCCCGAACGCCCAAGACCGAAGCTTTCTCCTCGCCAGGAAAAGACCTTGGTCTGGATCGTGACCTTCAATCTGCTCTTGATGCTGATCGCGCCGATCGGCGGCGCAACCGTCATCAATGGGATCGTTGCTCTTTTCACACGCTGATACTCCAGCGCTGCCGAATAAACGTTTCAGTAGACCTTGACGTCCGTTGTACGACCTTCAGCCGGCACGGCTGCATCGAAATTTTCGCGTAGCTTTTTCGTAGCTTCAGCGAACAAGGTGACATCGGCGCCAATCGCAATGAAGGCCGCTCCAAGATCAAGGTAGCGTTTTGCAAGACCAAGATCGCCCATCAGGATGCCCGCGGCTTTACCATGCGTTTGGATCCGCTTCAAAGCATCTTCGATCGCCGCCTGCACCTCCGGTGCACTTGGCCGACCCAAAAAGCCCATATCCGCGGCAAGATCGGAAGGACCGATAAAGACTCCATCGATGCCTTTGGTAGCGGCTATCTCGTCCAAGGCGGCAAGGCCCGCACGGCTTTCCACCTGAACAAGCAGACAAATCTCGTCATTCGCATTGCTCAAGTAATCACCGATCCGATTGAAGTCCGAAGCCCGCCCGATCGAGGCGCCGACACCGCGTACGCCATGGGGAGGATAACGCACTGCCTTCACCAGGTTCTCGGCCATTGCCTTGCTATCGACCATGGGGATCAGCAGCGTCTGTGCACCAATATCCAGCAACTGCTTGATGAGATATGTCTCTCCAGCAGGGGGGCGAATGATGGGATGCGCAGGCGAACCGCGCATCGCCTGAAGCTGCGTGACCAAGGTCGGAATGTCATTGGGCGCATGTTCCCCATCCAGCAGCAGCCAGTCATACCCAGCGCCGGCGCAAATCTCCACGCTATAGGCGCTGGCAAGGGCTTGCCACAAACCGATCTGCGGGCGGCCCTCTTTGAGAGCCTGCTTGAAGAGATTTTTTGGCGCGGGCATGGCTTGTCCTTTAGTCGATTATGCGTGACGGATATTACGTGCTGTTATGGCCTTGCTCAGCACAGCGCGTCAAATCGCTTTGAATGGAACTGCTGCTGGATCGGAATAATGAGGGGCGCTTGATCGTGAACGACATTGAAAAACAGACACATCGTAGAGGCTTTGGTGTTTCGACCGTCTATGAAACACTTCGAAATGAAATCATTGAACTGCGACTAACACCAGGCAGCCCGATCGACGAACAACAACTTGCCGAGCGTTTCGACCTGTCACGCACTCCGATTCGAGAGGCACTTGTCCGATTGTCGGCCGAAGGCCTGATCACGACATTGACCAATCGCGCCACGATCGTTTCAAATATCGACTTCCTCGGTCTTCCCGCATTTTTTGACGCCTTGACCTTGATGTACCGCGTCACCACGCGCCTTGCAGCCGCAAATCACCTCGAAGAGGATCTGAAAGGAATTCGCAAATGCCAGAAAGGCTTCGAAAAGGCCGTTTTGGCGCGCGACGTTCTTGGCATGATCTCGGAAAACCGTGCCTTTCATCTCGCCGTCGCAGCAGCCGGACGTAATAAATACTACCTCGATCTTTTCGCTCGTCTGCTTGATGAAGGAAGCCGTCTGTTGAGGCTCTATTACTCTTCCTTCAACGACATTCTGCCTCAGCAATACGTGCGCGAGCACGAGGATATAATTCAGGCGATCCTGCTGCGGGACGTCGCGAAGGCGGATGGACTGGCCCTCGCCCATGCAAACCAGATCGTTCAGCAAATCCGCGATTACATCACGGAGGACAAGCGCCAGAATCTCGACCTTTCCTTCGGTTGATTTACAGAAGCTTTGTATTTTATTTGTCGACAAAGCTCGGCTGGAATGGTAGTGAAGGCTTACCGTTCAGTCCACGGCGAAAAGCCACTATCAATCGCGAGATACACAATGACGACGTCCGTATTTCAGGGTTGCATCCCTGCCCTCATGACCCCGTGCCGCTCCGACCGTACACCAGATTTCGACGCGCTGGCCCGAAAGGGTAAGGAACTGATCGAGCTTGGCATGTCCGCTGTCGTTTATTGTGGCTCCATGGGCGATTGGCCGCTTTTGACAGACGAACAGCGCCAGGAAGGCGTCAAGCGCCTTGTGGAGGCCGGCGTACCGGTCATTGTCGGCACGGGCGCCGTTAACACGAAGTCGGCGGTCGATCATGCCGCGCATGCCGCGAAAGTCGGCGCAAAGGGGTTGATGGTTATCCCGCGCGTTCTGTCGAGAGGCTCGTCCATCGCAGCGCAGCGTCATCATTTCTCCGCCGTTCTGGAAGCAGGCAACGGCCTCCCCGCTGTCATCTACAACAGCCCCTATTACGGTTTTGTCACACGTGCCGATCTGTTCTTCGAACTACGCGCGCGCCACGCCAACCTCGTCGGCTTCAAGGAGTTCGGGGGCAAGGCTGACATGACCTATGCGGCGGAAAACATCACCTCGGGCGACGACACCTTAACGCTCATGGTCGGCGTGGACACTGGCGTCTATCATGGCTTTGTCAATTGCGGCGCAGGCGGCGCGATCACCGGCATCGGCAATGCCTTGCCGAAAGAGGTGCTGCATCTGGTGGATCTCTGCGAGAAGGCAGCGCGCGGCGATGTTGACGCACGACGTGACGCCAAGGAGCTCGAAGAAGCGCTCATGGTCCTATCGACTTATGACGAAGGGCCCGACCTTGTCCTACATTATAAGTATCTCATGGTCCTCAACGGCGAAGAGGAATACGCGCTTCATTTCAACGAAACGGACAAGCTTTCCGAGGCACAGCGTCGCCATCTGGAAAATCAGTATCGTCTGTTCAAGACATGGTACCGCGCACGTTACGCAGCGGCCTAACGACCGAACGCTATCGACAGAAGAAGCGGCACCTGATCATTACAAGATCATGGTGCCGCCGCTCATTCAGTGCAGGAGATCAAAGAGACCGGCTCTCAAGAGAAACCTGCAACTGAGTGGGCAACATAGGGTACTTCCAATTCTGCCTTTTCTTCGGCGCTCAGCTTTACGCTCAGGGCCGCGACCGCATCATCAAGATGCTGAAGTTTGGTTGCGCCGATGATCGGGGCGGTAATTTCGGGCTTACCCAAAACCCAGGCCAGCGCGACCTGCGCGCGGGCGATGCCGCGCTTTTCAGCAACCGCGGCAACGGCGGAAACCACGCGCTTGTCAGCATCTGCGGTCTTGGCATAGAGGGTTTTGCCAAACTCGTCGGTTTCGGCACGGGCGGTCTTATCGTCCCAGTCACGCGTTAATCTGCCGCGAGCGAGCGGGCTCCAGGGAATGACGCCGATGCCTTCTGCCTTGCACAGCGGGAGCATTTCCCGCTCCTCTTCTCGATAGAGAAGATTGACGTAATTCTGCATGGAAACAAAAGGCGCCCACCCATTTGCCTTCGACGTTGCGAGCATTTGCGCAAACTGCCAGGCAAACATGGAGGAGGCACCGATGTATCTCGCTTTACCGGCGCGCACGACGTCATTGAGCGCTTCAAGTGTCTCCTCAATCGGCGTTTCGTAATCGAACCGGTGAATCTGATAGAGATCGACGTAATCGGTGCCCAGTCGCCTGAGACTGTTATCGATTTCGGACAAGATCGCCTTGCGCGATAGGCCTGCGCCATTGGGGCCGGGCCGCATGCGACCATGCACCTTCGTTGCAATCACCAATTCGTCACGCTTGGCAAAATCCTTGAGGGCTTTGCCCACGATCTCCTCGCTCGACCCATCCGAATAGACATTCGCCGTGTCGAAGAAATTGATGCCGAGTTCAAGTGCCTTGCGAATGAATGGGCGACTTTGCTCCTCTGGCAAGGACCAGGAATGGTTGCCACGAGCCGGATCGCCATAGCTCATACATCCGAGGCAAATTTTAGAGACTTGAAGGCCGGTACGGCCAAGACGGGTATATTCCACAGGAACTATCCTTCTCCAGATTTCATCATGACGATGCTATTGGGGGACTGGCAACCGCCACGAGCTGTTTCTTCCGAGGGTCCGGGGGCTTTATTATCTATGGAATGCGATGGCTGCATTCATCAGGCCCAGGACAATGTTAGAGATAGGTCCCGTTACAGGTTTTGAAAGTGACTAAGCAGAACCAATACCATATGTAGAAATTCTACGATCTCGCACTTGCCTGACAAAAGGTCACAGTCTCAGCTGCGTCGTCGGATCGAAGAAGTGCAGCTTGTCCATGTTGAAAGATAGCTTCACGTGATCCTCAGGCGAGATCCCGATACGCTCGCGCGCCACCCAAGTAAGCTCTTGCCCGGCAATCTCGACAGAAATTAGAGTCTCGGAGCCTGTCGGCTCGACCACCTTTACGATCCCTTCGATGCCGTTTTCGGGATCGAGCCTGATCTCCTCGGGCCTAACTCCTATGATAACGGACTTCAATTGGGTGGCGGGCAGAGCGTTCATAGCCAGATGGCTTCCATCCGACAGACGAACACCTGTCCTTCCTTCTTTCACAAGAGCTGTCTCAAGGAAGTTCATGGCTGGCGAACCGAGGAAGCCGGCAACGAAGATATTCCTCGGCCTGTCGTAAAGCTCAAGCGGAGAGCCGATCTGCTCGACCTTTCCATCCTGCAGCACGACGATTTTGTCCGCCATCGTCATAGCCTCGATCTGGTCATGGGTGACGTAGACAATGGTCGATTTCAAACGCTGATGAAGCGCCTTTATCTCCGCCCTCATTTTGACGCGGAGCTTCGCATCCAGGTTGGATAGAGGCTCATCGAACAAGAAAACCTTGGGATCGCGCACGATGGCACGTCCCATGGCAACGCGCTGTCTTTGGCCGCCCGAAAGCTGACCGGGCTTTCGCTTCAACAAAGGTTGCAGACCAAGAATGCTGGCCGCCTCCCCGACCTTCCGCTCGATCTCGGCCCGCTTGACCCCTGCAAGCTCCAACGCGAAGCCCATGTTTTGCGCCACTGTCATTTGCGGGTAAAGCGCATAGTTTTGGAAGACCATCGCAATATCGCGATCTTTTGGCGGTAGATGATTGACGACCCGACCGCCGATGCTGATCTCGCCGCCGGAAATGGTTTCCAGCCCTGCGATCATCCGAAGCAGCGTCGATTTTCCACAACCCGACGGACCCACAAGAATGACGAACTCGCCATCGGTAATTTCGACGTCAACGCCTTTGATGACATCGACGGCACCGAAGGATTTCTTGACGTTGTTGATGGTCAGTTCAGACATGAAGGTTTGTTCCTTGCCGCTCGATAGCCTGTGCAATCCTGGTTTGGTTACGATCAATCGAGACGCTAGCGCTTCATTGGTCGGACGCGCACAGCAAGATATGGCTTACCAGGCAGCTCAATGCCGAAGGCCGCATCAGGCTTTCCACCGCGCACAATATCTCCATGCCGCGTGGGATGCGTGACGGGAGCCTCTACCTTCTTTGCGGGAGTGACTGTCATGTTCCAGGTATCGATAATATCGACCTCGTAGTGGTCACCATCCATGGGCAGACCAGAAGACCAAACAATCGGTTGATGCTCGCCAAAATAGATCAGTCGGACATCGCCGTCTCTGGCGCCCGATACGCGGCTCCATGGCCAGTCGTGAACAGACCCTAACGGCTCAAATCCGCTGTTTGCATCCTCTTCCAGAAGATCGCGAAGGAAGCCTATGCGTTTCCATGCTTCGCCTCGCAGTTTGCCACCCTTCGCCCACCAGATGAGATCTTCCGGATGAGAGTAGGTTTCACCGTGGCCTGCATAGCCTCCACGGGTCAGCGTGATCCAATAGCGGTGGACCAGCTCTTGCGCAGTGATGTTGCCCCAGCACTGGATGATATTGCCTTCGTATTCCGGCTCGTCATTGATGACGGGCTTTCCATAGTCGTCGCGCCATTCCTGGGTGCGCTTTACATCCCAATTCTGGATGCAGGTATGAGTCACCCAGGGCTTGCGGTGATCGAAGTTCATCCGAACATCGCCGTTATGGATCGAGCGCAAATGCTGGTAGGGATCATTCTCCTCCAGAATGTGGAAATATCGGTCCCACTGAGCCAGCGGCTTTGTGTTCAGGAGAAAGTCGTATTCATTGGCGAGAGACCACCAAACATTTCTATAGGCCGAGAGCCGCGCGGCAAGATAAGCGACATAGCGATAATCCTGCTCTGCCGACATGTCGGCATATCCCCATCGATCATAGGGATGGAAGATGATGATATCGGCCTCGATGCCGATCTCGCAAAGCGCCGCCACCTGTGTTTCGAAATGTCTGAAAGCCAGTGGATTGGGCTGATCGAAATCTTCCTTTCCATCAGGACCAGACAAAAAGCACGCATAGAGCGGCTCATTCGTGTTGTAAGGGTAATCTTTCGGGAAAACCCCCATGCGGATCTTGTTGAAACGCGTCTGCTTCAGGGTCTCGAGCGTTTGCGCCTGCATCGCAAGCGGCTGATGCGTCCAGGCATAGCAGGTCGTGCCGAAGGGCAGATAGGGTGAGCCATCCGCATAGCCGAAATGAAACTGATTGCGGACTTTAACAGGCCCATGATTGTTTTTCGTTGCAGGACCGACAGTCAGCTGACCGGTCTGGCCGTCAAGTTCGGCCTGCTCCGAACGCGTGATGAAACGCCACTCGCCTTCTTCGTCGGGCATGAACCGGATCTTGTAGATCCCATCACCATCGTAAAAGCCGGGCACCCGAACCTCGCGGCTTTTCTGCTTGAAGATCGCGTCGAAGGCGATCTCAAGGAAGGGATTTCCGGTCGAAGGTCCTTGAAAAGATGCCTCAAACATCCCCCACTTCTCAACCGTAACGTCCGACATCGTGTTCTCCTGCATTCGCATTATCGGAAATCAGCCCTTCACCGCGCCGGACGTCAGACCGGAGACGAAGTATCGCTGAAATATAAGGTAAACGAGGGTAGCGGGCATGACCGTCATGACGATCGCTGCATTAAGCTGCCCATAGTCGCTGGAAAACTGCCCCTGGAACGACATCAACCCTAGCGGCAATGTCCACATGGTCTGATCCTGCAAAAGCACCAGCGCCATCGCAAATTCATTCCATGTCGACACGAAGTCGAGAATGAACAGTGCCGCGAGAACGGGGAGGCAGACCGGAAGGAAGATGCGCCGGAACACTGTGAAATGGCTGGCGCCATCGATCAGAGCGGCCTCCGAAAGTTCCTTAGGAATCGCCTTGAAGAAGCCGTGCAAGATAAAAACCTGATAAGGCACACCGAAGGCGATGTAAGGCAGGATGACCCCGGGATAGGTATCGATCAATCCAAAGGAGTTCACCATCGTGAAGATCGGAGCCAGCATCACCTGGAAAGGGATCATCGTTCCAAACACGACGACAAGCAGCAGCAGCTTGCCGAACCGGAGTTTCATCTTTGCCAGCGCATAGGCCGCCATGGCTGAGAGCAGAAGACCCAATGGCACCTTGATGACGCTGATGATCACGCTGTTCAGGAATGACGAGGCAAAATTTCCGCGGCTCCATGCGCCAGAAAAGTTGTCGACTGCAATTTCCGTCGGAAGCGAGAAAGGACCAAAGCCGGTGATATCGGCCTGTGTTTTGAGAGACGTCAGAACGATGAAAGCAAAAGGAGTGAGCCAGATCGCTGCAAGAATGATCAAGGCGACCCACAGGATGATCAGAACCGGATCGCGCCGCGAACCAACAATGTCTGACGTATGATCAGGCTTTGCGGTGACCTTCGGGACAACGGTGCTCATTGCTCGCTCTCCTCGCGTCGCTGGCTCCATCGAAGGTAGGGAATGACGATGCACATGGTGATGAGAAGGAGCACGACAGAGATTGCCGCGCCTCTTCCAAAGTCGAAGATCTGCATGGCTTGCGTAAAGGCCCAAAGCGCCAGCATCTGCGTCGACTGCGCAGGTCCGCCTCCCGTCAGGCCATAGACGATATCGAAGGCCTTCAAAGAGGAAATGATCGAAAGGACGAGAACGATCGTAATTGTTGGCCGCAGAGCGGGAAAGGTCACATGCTTGAAGATTGCCCAGCGTCCCGCGCCGTCGATCCGCGCGGCCTCGACCAAGGTCGCCGACACGTTCTGCAGGCCAGCCAGAAACAGAACCATCGAAAATCCAACGGATTGCCAGAAATAGCCGATGAAGGTCGAGTAAAGCGCGACATTTCGGTCACCAAGCCAGTCCTGGATCCAGCCTGGCAGGCCGAAGGACGTAAGCAGTTGGTTGAAGAGGCCGAAGAACGGGTCGTACATCCACTTCCACATCGTTGCCACGGCAATCGGGGCGATGATCACAGGCAGATAGAAAATGGCGCGCATGACATTGCGCCCAAAGATTTTCTGATTGAGGCCAAGCGCCAAAAGCAGGCCCAGAGAGGGCGGAAAGATCAGACACATTACCGTCCAGATGACGGTATTCTTGAAAGCGATCCAGAAAACAGGGTCATTCGTCAGGATATATTGGAAGTTTGCAAGGCCTACAAAGTCGCGATGCGGATCAAGACCGTTCCATTTTTCGAAGCTCAGGATGACGACGTCGAGCATCGGATAGAGCGCGAAAATGGCGTAGATGATGATAGCCGGGCCCAAGAGAATAAGGGCCTGAAAGCGCGTATTGTGGAAATAGCGTTGCACGAAGGACTTCCTTCTGCGGTTCATGCAGATCTGTGCCGTCAAGGATGATCCTCGCCCGTATGCGCTATGCGCGAAAACGGGCGAGGCAAACAGTTAGTGGCGGTTGCTGATAAACGTCTGAAGCTGTTTGCCAGCAGCGGTCGGCTCCATATTTCCGCCCGCGACTTCGTTGATCACCCGGAAATATTCCGTCGTGACATCGAGCGGGAAGGCCTGATCGCCGTTCATGTAGATCTTGTCGTAGGTCTTGAAGATATCCAACCACTTGGCATCGAGCGGACGTTGATTGGCATATTCGACATTCTTGTTCACAGAGGTCGAGCTGATCTGTCCCAAAATGGCCTGCTGCGTATCTTTCGAGATGAAATAATCGAGGAATTTCGCAGCAAGGTCCGGGTTTTTGCTCTTGGTGCTGACGTAGTTGTATTCGGCAAAGCCATAAAGCCGCTTCGTGTTTGTCGGGAACGGGAACATCCCGTAATCGTCAAGCTTTCCAGCATCGGCGAGCTGCGAAACCAGCCAGTCGCCCTCAAGCATCATCGCTGCGCGGCCGGCGACAAAAAGACGGAACGACTGCTTGTTATCGATCCCCATGAAAGGTTGGAGCGTGTAGTCCTTCGTCCACTTTGCAAATTCTGTAAACGAGTCATTGACGCAGGGTTCTGTCGACCAGTCCGCTTTCATCTGTTTCAAGGCATCGTGCTTTTCCGCACCGCACTTGGTCTCAAGGATCACATCCATCAGACGCATAACGTGCCAATTGACGGAGCCGCCGAAGGTGAAGGCCGGAATTCCGGCAGCCTTGAGCTTTTCGGCATCGGCGAGGAGCTCTTCATAGGTCTTGGGCTCTTCTTTAATCCCTGCCTTCTCGAAAAGCTTCTTATTGTAATAGACAGCTTCGCCTTTGAAGGTAAACGGCACGCCATGGATCCCGCCGGGATAAAGATCGCCGAACGCCGCCGCCGAAGGCAGCAACTCGTCCTTCCACTTGTATTGTTGGTAGTATTTGTCGAGCGGGAGAGAAAGACCTGCCTTCACATACTCCCCGCCAAGACCCAGTCCAGCCCAGCTGAAATAAATGTCCGGGCCGCGGTTGGAGCCTGCGGCCACGCGCAGCGCCGTCTTATGCTCGTCGACAGCCCTCTGCACGAGATCGACTTTGACGCCGGGATTGGCCTTTTCAAAATCGGTAATGACCTTCTTGAGCGCCTGATTGGCCGAAGGTGCGTCGTAGTTCAGCGTCCAAAAAGTAAGTGTTTCCGCACGTAATGTCGTTGCAGCAAAACCGGCCGCCGCCACGGCGACCGCCGCAACCTGAGCCATCCTCCTCATCAGCATGATATTTCTCCTCCTATGTTATAAATAATTGTGCAAATAGCAGCACATCTGTCAACTGGTATAATGAGGTGATGATTATCTGATTCGGTCTCGGCTTTGAGCGGTCAGCGGGACCGTCAGGATTTCGAAAGGATCGAGACGCCTTAAACCTTTGCTCTCAAAATTAGCGACCGAAAAAGCCGATAAATCGACATCTTGCTGGGATGGCGTCAGATTCACGAGATGGAGCGCAGAGTGATTTTCTCGCTGAGCGATTGCCGCTAAAACATCAGTCGGCGAAGCCGATATTGCCTCAAGCCAAACCGTACCTGCCAGTTCGATCAAAAGCTTGATTGCCGAATATATTGGCCTTAAACCCCCGGGCGCAGTTGGCTCGCCCTCTTTGGCGACAAGCCCAAAAGGCCCAGTGAGAGCCGAGAGCGTCAGGCATTCAAGCTCCGCATCGAGCATACGTATGGCGTAGCCCATGGCGAAGGCTTTGCCGAACTTTCCATTATGTCTTGGATCGCGGTTGGCCATCGCAATACGGCGGTTATCGGGGTTGTCCATCGTTCGGCTGCCATACGGATTTTGCCGCATGGCGATGGTGGACGGTCCGATCCGATAGGCTTTGTCGCCGTAAATGGCGCGCGTCGACCGCGTAATGAAGGGGATTGCTTCGAGTGTCTGCATGATGCTGAGGTCGTCGGCGGCATGCACGATCGGGTTGGTGCAATGGCTGATGAACGATAGCTGCGATGACGGGACGCGCTTGCGATTGAGTTCCGTAAAGTAGCTCAGCATTCCGCCGCCGATCCGGCTCTCCGGGAAAGCAATATGCGCGGCCGCATAGATGTCTTCAGGCGGCGGGCAGTCGGGCCACGCACTGCCAGGCGGCGTTGACTGACGGTCGATCGCGGGCGATATCATGATGGCATCTGGTTTGAAGCCTGCCGCCTGCATCTGAGAGGCGATCTCGCGGCACTCGTCCAGCGGGACGTTCTGACAGGGCAGCGCGATTTCGAGTGCTGTGGCGACCGGATATGACTGCGCGATTTTGGAAAAATCTTTGAAGACTTCTCCGGTGTGGCCGGCAAGAGGATCGAAATGAAAAAGCAATTCCTGCGGCGCGAGTTCTGAAAGCAGCGTGGATTTCTTGATGGTATCAAAGGCGTCTTCTGGGCGGACGATTACGCCGATCTTGGGAAACAACCCAGACTTGGTGCCAGGCGTAACTTCTATGGCGGTCTTCTTTGTTGCTTTGGCGCTTGCCGCTTGCGGGCGGGTATCGCGTATCTTCAAGACGACTTTCTGGCCGGTCGTCTCGTTTGCCGGCACGAGATAGGGCCAGGGAAGCGCCAAAGGCCGGACATAGGTTTTGTAGGAGGCATCAGACCAATTTCGCTGATCCTCCATCTCAAAGGTATCTCCTTCCATCCTGCACTCTGCCTCTACGCCGTCGCAGACCGGATGCGTGATCGCACGCATTGCCATGAAGGGTTGCCACGGCTCGATCAGATCAGGAAGGTTAGTCTCCTCGGTAGAACCGTCTGTGTGTTCAACGGTAACGGGGCGGCCCGCAACGCCGGTAATCGGGTGAAGGATGCAGAAGCCGCAGCGGTTGGTCTCGAAGCCGGTCGGCGAAGAGGCGTCGGCCTCGAACACAAGCCCGTCATTTCCGCCGGTGATGCTGACCGCAAACATAAGCGACGTTTCGTTGGGCCCTTTGCAGTTTGCCCGATATTTGATGGCAAAGCCTTTGTCCGTCTGATCGATATCGAGATCTTCGATGGTCGGGCTATATGTTCCCCAGTCCCGATCTCGAACGACATAGGCAATCGCACGCAAGACCTCGACGCCGTCATAATGGATGCTGCGCAAATTGCCACCGACTAGATCGACCTCAAGAAGACCAGCCTTCAGCCGAACCGGGGGATCTTCCCGATCCCGCGTTCCGTATAAAAGAAAGACATCGTCGGTCATCGCAGTAGACTTTCGATTTCGACGGGCTGCTTGGTTCGCGCGCTTTCATAGGCAGCTTCCACCAAGGCAAAGGTCTTCAAATTGTCCGCCCCTGACGTCGAAGTTTCCTGTCCTGATTTCAGCCGTTCTATCCAATGCGCTTGGATGGCGAAGACGCTTTCTTGGATATTGTGCCAGGGACGCGAGGCCCAGCTCAGAAGTTTCGGCGACACATCGCTGACACGCGTTCCGGCATCGTTGGTAATCTCCAGCCGATAACCCTGATGCAAGCGCAAGCTACCTTTGCTTCCATCCAGCTCGATCAGCGTTTCGGGGAATGGCTCCTTCGAAAGTTTGCTCGCATAGCTGACATCAACAATTGAAGTCACCGCGCCTTCATGATCGAGCAGCATGGTCGCCACATCTTCGCCCTTGATCTGCGGGTTTACACGCTTGGTGCGGGCGATCAGTGCTGTGACGTCGCCGAGAATGTAACGGGCAATATCAAGTGTGTGAATGCCGAGATCTTCAATGATGAAACGCTTACCTTCCGCGAGGTAGGGTTGGCCCGAGAAGACATCGAATGCCGAGCGAAAAGAGAACCGACCCCAGAAAACGTCACCAATAACGCCGCTGTCGAGCGCATGGCGGACGGCCTGTATCGGCGCTTGCCAGCGAAAATTCTCATGCACCATCAATGGCACACCTGCGGACCTGCATGCCGCGACCATCGCCTTGGCATCTTCTAAGCTTGGAGCGAAGGGCTTTTGACAAATAGCCGGAACGCGATGCGACGCCGCCATTTCGACGAGGAGCCTATGGCTTTGGACCGTCGTTGCGATATCGACGAAGTCAAATCCGCCATCCTTGAACAGCTCCGCCGCATCAAGATACCGCCTCCCGATGCCGAACTGATCTCCAACGAGACTGAGGCGCTCCGGGTCACGATCGCAGATGGCGACAATCTCGGCATCCGCCACATCGCGCCACGCATGCATCTGATTGACAGCAAAAAATCCGCAGCCAATCAACGCTCCACGGTACACGGCCATTCCTCACTCCTCCCAACGGCATAACCGAAACTCCTCCAGGCGAGATAGGGGCCAATGCATGGCCCTTCCCGCGCTGCAGGTCAGGTAATTCGCTTGATGCTGTCGGTGATTTCCTGCGGCTCGAATACCTTTTTCCAGTCATCGCGCATGAGGGCCGGAATACCGAATTCGATGGCCTTGTTGCAGGCATCGGAGAACACGCCCTGCACCTCGCCAAAAATGACAGCACCCAGAACGTTCATGTGGCCCAGGAGGAAATCTCGCGCCGCTTCTTGCGGCACGCCGCGCCGAACGCATTCGTCCATCGCCTGCTTCATCACAACAAGCAACGAGGCGCAGACAGTTTCGGAAAGTCCCGGCTCCAGCAAAGCCATCTGCTCAACGGTCACCCGATGCGAGCGCATGACCGGCGCCCAAATCGTCTCGGCGATCTCTTCGCCAAGAGCATAGGCCTCTTCTGGACCCTGCATCAGAGCCGATACGATATGCTGTTTTGCAAAAAGACCGCCGAAATGATCCTTTTTCGCCTGCATATCGGTTTCATCATTGAAAATAGGCGGATGACATGGATGGGTCACAAAATAATGTAGGTCGGACCGCTCGGGAAGGTGACCGGCAAACGGAGCAGCGGCATCAAGCGCAATGACCATCGTACCGGGCTTCAGCTGATCGACGATCCCTGCCGCAACCTTGCCAATAGCCGTATCTGGAACAGCAAGGATGACAACACCGGCGCCATCAAGGCCTTCCTGCGGTGAAACGCAGTCGAGCCCGAGCTCGTCTTTCAGTCGCGCCTTTCCGGCGTCGCTTACCTCGACATGCCGCACCTCAAAACGAGATCCCTTTAGATTTTTAGCAAGCCGGTAGCCCATTTTACCGCCGGCACCAAACAGAGCAATCTTTGTCATTTTCACACCTCTCGCGAAGCATTGCTAAGCCAACTGGTATAATGAGTCAATCACTACATCACTTGACTTTGCTTCTACCTGTGACTTTGACCGTCGCGAATTTGGGAGAAATAATCGTCGCCGCCGACTTGGCCGCCCTTCAAGGCGATCTGCAGACCATCTGTAGGCGGATATGCGCCATGGGCTGTGCAGAGCGGGGACCCAGGTGTTTGCGGCAAGGGAAGAAGCGTCGTCAAAGCGTCGACATGAAGCTTCTTCAGAGCATGGCTTGACGTATCGCCACCGGCAATTACGGCGCGGGGCAATCCTTCGCTTTCCACCAGCCTGCGGAGGATATCTCCAAGATATTGACCGATCAGGTGGCGAGCGCCGGCAACATGATCAATGTCTGCACCTCGATCCGCCTTCGGACCGAGCGCAGTATGAAGGATGACGCTTCGTCCCGATCGAAGGACGCGCTCCGCCCTCTCCAGAGCCTGCCGAATTTCAGCTTCAGGGTCCGATAGAAGAGAAACGGGATCAAGATCGATACCATCGAAGCCGTCTTTGAGTGCTGCCCTGATCTGTCTTTCGGTGGTGGGAGAAACGCTGCCCGAAACGACCGCAAGGCGCTCCACTTTTCCGGGCGGCGCAAACTCTACCGCCTCGCCAAGCAAGCCTTCCTCCCGCCAAGCCTCGAGCAGCGCATATTCGATGCCTGACGATCCCACCACGAAGCGCTGGCCTTTTCGCACAAGACGCCAGAGTTCGCGGCCGACAGCATGCTGCGTTTGCGGACCATCCACGTCGAGCATGAGAACGGATGCTTCCTCGACAAGTTTATCGAGGACCTGAGAAGATCGAGGCGCAACAAGCGTGGCAAGATCGGCCAGCGCGATCGGTAGCTCAGTCTGTTTGGAGAGATGGCGCACAAGATCGGCTTCGTCCATCGGTGTGACCGGATGGCGGCTCATGACCGGATGGCGATCGATGCGATAGACATGTCCCTGATAGGCCGCGAAGAGATTGCCGAAGCAAGTGTAGCGCTTCAACTGCGGCGCGCCGACGACAAGGGGAACGCAGGACTGCTGAAAGAGCTCTCTGCCTATCTCGATCGCCCTCCCGACGCTGCCGATGCCGGGACTGGAATCGAAAGTCGAGCAGACCTTGTAATGAGTCACATCAGCCGAAAGCGACCGAAGCCACTCGAAGGCGGGCCCTAGATTAGCCTCCATCCATCCGGGGGTCTCGCTGCGGCTTGTTCCTGCAATTCCCATGGCGCGGCAATCGGCGAACCTTCGGCGCATGTCCGTCGTCGGGATACCCAGGAAGAGCACGGTCGACACACCCCGCGACGCCAGCGCCTCCATCACGTCGGTCGAACCCGTGAAATCGTCTCCGTAATAGCTCAAAAGCAGATTGGTCATGACCGTTACGCCGCCTTGCCGTCGGAGAATTTTGCAATAGAAGCAGCAAGTTCAGGATGATCCTGCGCGTAAACGCCAAGCGGAATATTCGAAACAGCGGCCTCCCAGGCCTGCTGGACGGCCCGCACGCCAGCTGCCGGTCCGCCTGGATGACTGACGATGCCGCCACCGCACAGATAAAGAAGATCGGTGGTACCGCCCGTCCTCTGATATGTCTCTGGTGCCTGCCCGCCCCATTGGCCCGATCCGGCCACCGGCAGGGGCCGATCCTCTGGAGCAAACAGAGGCGCTCTCAGCGCCTCGAACGAGCGGACAAAACTGTCGTCCGGTTCCCAATATTTGACTTTGATGCCATTGATCTGGAACTGGTCAACGCCGAGCAAGCGCCAGAATTGCTGATAAACCTTGAAATCGAAGCCAGCCCCTGGATCACGCGTCAATATATCCCAGCCGTTGCGATGCGCGTGCAAAACGAGCCCGCAGCGCTTGCGCAGAAAACTCATGCCGCCGAACCCGACAGAGTTTATGTTGATGACCGCGCAATTGCCGCCAGCCTCAAGCACCAGATCGTGGTTTCGCATCATTTCGTCCGGATCGGCATGTGAAATGCCAAAGGCGTACATCACCTTTTTTCCGGTTTTCTGTTCATGATCGAGAATGCGGGGCATGATGGCCGCAATACGGTCTTTCAGCGGCGAGTAGGCAGGGCTCATCAGTTTCTCATCGTCCTTGATGAAGTCGACGCCCGATTCCACCAGTTCGCCGACAAGCTCAGCCGTCTCATGCGGCCTCAAGCCAAGGGCCGGTTTCACGATTGTTCCTATAATCGGCCGGCCTTCCACACCGGTCAGCCGTTTGCTGCCCTCAATGCCAAATTGCGGACCGGGATGCGCATGTTTGAACTCGACCGGCAGCTTCATGTCGACGACCCTGATGCCCGTCATCCCCTTGATGGAGAAGACACCGCCGATCGCGATGGTCATTAAGGCCCCTAGATCGGTTCCAATGGCCTCGATCGGGAATGCAATATCAACGTCGGCGCGGTGGAAGGGACCTGCCTCGACTGGCGCCTCGGGCCAGGTCGGCGTGCGAACATCCTCAAGCGGGCGGATGGCGACGACACGCGCGGCAACGCGCGCCTTCAATTCTTCCGTCTCGCCGGGGACGGCGACGAAGGTGCCGGTCGATTGATCGCTGGCGATCTTGGCTGCCATGGCCTCGACACTGCCGGCCGTTTCGATGCGGTAGGTCAGGATTATCATGGTCAGGCACCTCCCTCTGCGCAGTCGTTGAAAGCCAACGCCATGGCTTGGGTGGTATAATGAGTATGCCAACTTTGCAATTGGATTTTTTGTGGTAAAAGATCGTGTTGTTGCGAGACGAGGGAATGATAAGACAAGCCGATGAACGAGCGAGACATCATGCCCACGACGATTGAGCCCATTATCCGCCGCAAGCTGGCCGACGAAATTTTCGATCGGCTCGAGCGCATGATCACAACAGGCGAATTGCAGCCGGGTGACGAAATGCCGTCGGAACGGGCCTTGATGGAGCGCTTTGGTGTCGGCAGACCAGCCATCCGAGAAGCTATGCAATCCCTGGCCGGCAAGGGCCTTGTGAGCATCAGCCATGGTGAAAGGGCCAAGGTGCTGAGGCTGACAGCGCAGTCAATCTTCCGGCAGGTCGATCTCACCGCAAAGATCATGCTCAACCAATCGTCCGACTCGCTCGAGCATTTGAAAAGCGCAAGGATATTCTTTGAGCGGGGCATGACGAGAGAAGCAGCTCAGCGCGCCAGTGAGAGCGATATCACGGAACTGCGTGAGATTATCGACCTTCAGCGGAAATCGCTTGGAAACGCGGATGATTTCATTTCGGCCGATATGCGCTTTCACACGCGCATTGCGCAAATTTCAGGCAACCCAATCTTCGTCGCGGTCAGCGAGGCGATGCTGGCTTGGCTCAAGCAGTTTCATGTTCAAATGCTGATCTGGACCGGCAAAGAAAAATTCACGCTTGTCGAACATGAAGAAATTGTCGAGCGGTTGGCGGCCCGGGACGCTGATGGTGCGGAAGCCGCGATCTTAAAACATCTGGAGCGCTCGCGCGCACTTTACGGGAAGTAGAACCTCACGTGCGGCTTTGAATTTTCGTATCAGCATTCGATGCGGGGTGAGGCTGTTGTGATAGCCCCACCCCTTCAAGCACCTTACAAGGCTCTGATCTTGAAATCGATGCGCAGCGGCTCGCCGGCCTCGATGAGATAAGGAGGATGGGCGAGTGAACCCCAGCTGTCGTCGCCGCCGACGCCCATTTGCCGCGCGATCACGCTGACAATGGTGCGGTTCGGCTGCGGTAGATCCCAAGGTCTTGCCGCCGTTTCAATCTGAAAAGATGTGTAGGGCGAAACGCCAAGCTCAAAGGGTGCACCGTCCTTCTCGATGCGAAGCTTGTTGCCCTCCTGATCGAAGAACTCGGCCCATCTGACACCGGTTCGGTTTCCCGACTCCTGAGGCTTTGCGTAGGGCGTTACATTTTCGACGACGCTGCGCTCGAAGATGCCAAGGCGTGCACCTTTGTTGCGATCGGCATAGTTTTCATCTGGCCCGAGCCCGTAAAAGCGGAAATGGTCAAAGGCTTTCGGTAAAGCCATGGTCACGCCGAAAAGCGGCGGCGGTGGAAGCGCGGCATCGCCCGGCCAGAGGGCGCTAACGGCAATCGATCCGTCAGCCTGATAGCGATAGGCAATCTCGATCTGTTGCGCCGATGTCGGCACGCTAAAGCGGTATTCGGCGCCTTGCTCCGTGTAGCGGTAGGAAACTTGCCTTGCATCGAGGCTCGCCGAGCGCCAGAACCCGTAAGTCGAGCCGAAATGAGCCCCTCTGTCATTATCGACAGGCGCGCGCCAGAAAGTCACGCGCGGTGGCCTTTCCAGAAATTCACGCCCCATGGCATTAACAAGTGATACCGGTCCCCCAAAGCGCCGGCAGAACAGCGCGCGGCTTGAGCGATCCGAAACCCCATAGTTAAAATCTCCCTTGACCCGCACGAGCTTCGACGCCGCAGTCTCTGCCACGGGCGGATTTCGGGTCCAGATATGCTCGCCGAATGCGACCTCATGACCAGCAGACGCCCAAGGACGATCAAAACGTTCTTCGAGACTGCATTGCAGACTATATTCGCCGGGCTCTGAGATCGCTGGAAGATCCAGCTTCACATATGTCTCCTCACCTGCTGCGAGGTCACTATCGACAATGCCGGCATGGACTTCCGAACCGTCGCGAAGGAGACGGTATGAAAGCCGATAGCTTTCCAGCGACACGAAGAGATTGTCGTTCAGCAATCTGACACCATGCTCGTCCGGCAGGATGCGGACCGGGCGATAGAGAAACTTGATCTCCTGCATCTTTGGCGTTGTTTGTCGATCGCCAGTTACCACGCCGTCAGCGCAGAAATTGTAATCGGTGGGTCGATCGCCGAATTCTCCGCCAAAGAGAAGCTGTTCCGATCCATCGGGGGCCGGTCCATATAAGGTTTGCTCGATGTATTCCCAGATGAAGCCGCCCTGGCATTGCTCGTATCGATAAGTCAGGTCGGTGTAGAAATGCATGCCCCCGCACGAATTGCCCATGGCATGCGTGTATTCGCAGGAAACGAAAGGCTTTTGCGGATTGGACCGCAGATAGTCTTCAACCGCCTGCGGCCTCGCATACATGCGGCTTTCCATGTCACTGGTTTCAGCATCGAACCGACGATCGTGGAAGACACCCTCATAGTGAACGAGGCGCGACGGATCACGTTCGCGGAAATAGTTGGCCATATCCGCCAGAACACGGCCGCCGTAGCTTTCATTGCCGCAGGACCAAATGAGCACACAAGGATGGTTCTTGTCACGCTCCAGCATATTGGCCGCGCGGTCGAGGACAGCAGGACGCCATTCGTCACGGTCGCGCGGGATGACCTGTTCCGGATTGGTTTTTTCGGTCTGCCAGGTGCCATGGGTTTCCAGGTTCGCCTCGTCGATGACGTAAAGGCCATACTCGTCGCAGAGCGCGTAAAATTCGCTGCGGTTGGGATAATGGCTGGTGCGAACAGCATTTATATTGTTCTGCTTGAAGAATTTTACGTCCCACAGCATGTCTTCCATCGTGACGCTGCGACCGCGCCGCGGGTGAAACTCGTGCCTGTTGATGCCGCGAAAGACGATGCGCTGCCCATTGAGACGCATAAGGCCATCGCGCATTTCGAAACGGCGAAAGCCGATCTTTTGCGGTACGACTTCACGGACAACCCGCTGACCATCCATGAGCACGATAAGCAACCGATAAAGATAGGGCGATTCAGCGCTCCAAAGCTTTGGCGTTTGCACGGCAAAGCTGAGATCGATTTCGTCGGATGCCTCTCGCTCATCTTGCAGGACCACCCTGCCCGCAGCATCGAGAAGCATTAACCGCATCAGTCCAAGATCGCGCTGGGGAAGATCGAACTGCCCCCGCAGCCGCAGGTTTGCCGACGCCATGTCATCGGCAAGATCGGTCGTCACGAATAGATCTCTGAGATGCCGCTCTGGCCTTGCTTCAAGGTAGACGGGACGCATAATGCCGGATAGGCGCCAGAAATCCTGATCTTCCAGCCAAGCGCCAGATGAACGTTGATAGACCTCCACCGCCAGCAGGTTATCGCCCGAGATAAGATGCTCCGTCACATCAAAGCGTGAGGGCGTAAAACTGTCTTCGCAATAGCCGAGGAACTTGCCGTTCAACCAGACGTAAAAGGCCGTCTCAACGCCCTCGAACGTTAAAATCGCCCGCTTGCCGGTAAAGACCGGATCTGGTCTGAAGCTGCGGACATAGCAGCCAATCGAATTGTCGCGTGGAACCTCACCTGGCCGCAGCTCTTCATGGCCATCCCATGGATATTGCGTGTTCACATACTGAGGCCGCCCATGACCCTGTAACTGAATGGCTCCCGGAACCTCAATGACGTCGAATGCCGAGCGATCGAAATCGAGCCGATAAAAACCCTCCGGCCGGGTATCTATGGTAACAGCCGACTGGAATTGCCACTCACCATCGAGACTTTGCCTCCAAGGAGACGGCAAACCAGAGCATGCGGTTGTTTCATCCGGATAAGCGACATGATCTGAATGAGGCGCTAGGCGGCCAACTGCAAACACACCTGGATCGGAAAGCCAGTCTAGATTCTGTGCTTGGGGTGTTGGCTGATACGGCATTGGCAATCCTCCACTCATCGCTGCCTCCGAACCTTGATTCACAAGTCAGGACTTGACCTAACAGGTCTGGCGCGACGGGCAAAGATACTATCCCTGCCCTATGACGGATCGATGTAACCCAGCGACCCGCAAAAGGTCGACCTCAACTTTTGACCAGAGCAGGCTGCCCATTCGCACGGTGCATGTCGTAGAAAGCGCTGCACTAGAGGTGCTTAGCGCTTGAAAGTCTGCGACCAACTTACCTGCTTTTCCAGGTGCGCGAGGCACCTTCAGACCTCAGTCGTGTTCCTGAAGGAATGCAGAGACCTTTGCGAGGCATTCCTCCTTTTCCTCCACATGCGGCATGTGGCTCGAATTGGGAAAGAGAATCCAGGTGCAGTTCGTGACACTCTCCCGATAAGGTCTGACAACCTCCGGCGTCGCTTCGTCATAAGCGCCGGAGATCAAAAGCGTCGGCGCTACGATGCGACTTAGCCTGTCTTCGATCGTCCAGTCCTTCATTGTCCCGATCACGTGAAATTCAGTCGGACCGTTCATATGACGATAGACGGTATTGTCCTCATCCATAGCGGCGAAGGTTCTCGCAACATCCTCAGGCCAAGGTGTGACACGGCAGACATGCCGATCATAGAATACTCTGGATGCGGCCAAATAGTCGGGATGCGTCAACGTTCCCTCCGCCTCGTGTTTCAAGAGTGTCGCCTGCACATCCTCAGGCAGCTCCCGTCGAAGACGATTGGCCTCGGCGACCCAGGTCTGCATATTCGCCGGCGAATTGGCGATAATGAGAGCTTTCAGCCCCGCCGGCTGGCGAACCGCGTGCTCTGCCCCCAGCATGCCACCCCATGACTGACCCAGAAAGGCGTAGTGCTGCGAAATGCCGAGATGAGCAAGCAAGGCATCGAGCTCCTCAAGGAAAAGCTCAACTGTCCAGAAATCGGCGCCCTTGTCGGGGAGATGCGTCGATTTGCCATTGCCCAGCTGATCGTAATGAATGACGGCACGACCGTCGATTTCGGCAATGCCCTTGAATGCATCCACGTAATCATGGGTACATCCGGGGCCGCCATGCGCGACGACAAGGGGAAGACGGCCATTGCCATCCAGCTTACCCGTCACTCGGTACCAGGTCTTATAGTCGCGGAAGGGCATATAGCCTTCGCGGATCTCGACAGCGCTCATTGCCTGTTCTCCTTTCGCCAATTCGACGACTGAGAAGCTATCGGTGGAGGCAGCTTAATATCAGCTATCACAACTGATAGGGTGCCGCTAATGGCTGGGCTGGTCGAACAGCCTCAGATGCGCGGCGCGCACCGCCGCATGCGCCCGGTTCTTGGCGCCAAGCTTTCGCGTCGCCGCATTTAGATGCATGACGACCGTCGGCACCGAGCGACCGATGACGCGTGAGATTTCCTTGGCGGAAAGTCCCTCGGCCGAATGAGCAAGGCATTCACGCTCGCGAGCGGTGAGCCGCACGAGACCGGCGTAGCGTTGTTCAGGGGTAAGCGCCGCCTCGGCTTCGCGTTGAAACAAATGGGCGGCAAGCCCGAAATCCGCTAGATAGTGGCTGGCGTCCTTCGCCAACTTTCGCCGGTTGCCTCGCATGATGCCAGTCACTGTGGCGTAGTCACCTTGCGGCAGATGAATGGGCACCGTGACGCCGGCGGTCAACTCGCGCTCCGCCAGGAAGGCGGCGACAGGCGCACAGTCTTCCGTCATGAAGGTGCGGATCAACGTTTCCGCCTGAGGATCATAGCTCCAGAAAAACGGAGCCGTCGTGCGAAGCGCAACACGCTGCACAGGATCGATGCGGATATAACCCTGGCCCGACCAGTAATCGCGCATGCTTTCATCCACGTTGCGAAGTTCGAGCACGGACGGGATCATGATCTGTCCGTCTAAATCGTAACGGATCGGCGTGTAGTCGTAGATCAAAGCATCGAAGCCAAAGCCCTGTACCAGCTTGAAGAGACCATCGACCTTTTCCTCAAAGCTTTCGCCCTTAGACACAAGTTCTTCAATCGCCGTCACGTCCATGGACACCACGTCAGCCCCTGCTGAAAGTCGCTCACCGTGTTGACCCTATCACTTGTGATAGCTGGTGTGAAACGGCATTTGTTCTAAAAATTGGGCATGCTTAATTCATGTGCAGATTGAGGCGGGTCGTCGATGGCAAAAAGAAAAACTAGATTTGCATCGCAGAGGGCCACCGACATTTTTCCTCTCCTGAAACACCGCTAGGCGTTCGAGGATGCATCGCTATCGCTTCATCCTGACGAGGCCATTGCAGTTTCTTCCTGTGATCTTCGGCGTCAGCATCGTCACCTTTGTTCTCGTTCGACTCATTCCCGGAGATCCCGCCCGCGTTCTTCTTGGTGCTCGTGCAACGCCGACAGCTTTGGCCAATGTCCGCGCTCAATTCGGCCTCGATGAACCACTTTGGCTCCAGTATTTATACTTTCTGCGCAACTTGGCGCATGGAGAAATGGGAAAGTCGATCACCTACAAAATCGACGTCCTGCCGCTGATCTTGACGCGGATCGAGCCTACGCTTGCCTTGGTTGCGTCAAGCGTCCTCCTTTCTGTCACGATCGCAGTGCCCCTTGCAGCACTCGCGGCGCGCAACAATGGAGGGATCGTCGATCATGTCATTCGCACAGTAACCACTTTCGGGATTGGCTTTCCGCAGTTCTGGCTCAGCCTGATGCTTATCCTGCTCCTTGCCGTGGCAATACCGTTGTTTCCAGTCTCGGGTTATGGCGGCGACATCGTTGACAAGCTGATGCATCTGGCATTGCCATCGTTGACCGTGGCTCTGTCACTCTCCACGGTCTTGCTGCGATCTCTTCGCTCGGCCATGATCGACTGGCTGAAATCAGACGTGGCAACGGCAGCGCGTGCCCGCGGCATGCCGGAAAGCATTGTATTCTGGCGTCACGTTCTTCCGAATGCCCTGGCGCCGACCATCAATCTTTTGGCCGTTAATATGGGTTGGTTGATTGGCGGTACGGTCGTAGTGGAAAGCGTCTTTGCGCTGCCAGGCCTCGGACAGCTTCTGGTTAGAGCGATCTTCTCGCGCGACTATATGGTCATTCAGGGGATCGCAATGGCGTTTGCCTGCGCAACGGTTCTGATCAACTTCCTCGCCGACATCGCCACGGTTGCGGCAGATCCAAGGGTGCGGCTTTGACGACATCCTCTTCTGCTCGAATTGGTTTGCGACCTCTTGCCCCTGGCCTCGTCATTCTTGCCGCTTTCCTTTTGGTCGCAATCCTGGCGCCTGTCATTGCCCCCTATGATCCCGTCCTTCAAGATCCTCTTGCAAGGCTTCAGCCGCCGTCGCTGGCACACATCTTCGGCACGGACAATTTCGGCCGCGATATCTTCTCTCGTGTCCTGCATGCCTGCCGCGTCGATTTGCAGATGGCGATCATAGGCGTTGTCTTTCCATTTCTCATCGGAACGGTGGTCGGTTCTTTGGCAGGCTTCTTCGGCGGTATCATCGACCTGTGTGTCATGCGGCTGATCGACATCGTTTTGGCTTTTCCGTTCCTCGTCCTGATGCTGTCGATCATCGTCATTCTCGGTCAGGGGTTGACCAGCTTCTATGTTGCCATGGCGCTCGTCGGCTGGGTCTCTTATGCACGTCTCATTCGCGCACAGATCCTAGTACTCAAGACGACGGACTACGCAATGGCGGCGACGAGCCTCGGCTTTTCAAAGATGCGGATCCTGTTCAAACACCTTCTACCAAATGCCGTGGCTGGCTCTTTGGTGTTTTCAATGTCGGACGCTGTTCTCGTGCTGCTGTCAGGGGCAGCGATCAGCTACCTCGGCCTCGGCGTACAACCTCCCACGGCCGAATGGGGTGTCATGGTCGCCGAAGCACAAGGTTTTGTGACTCAAGCCTGGTGGATAACCTTATTCCCCGGCTTATCGATCGTTTTGCTGGCATTCGGCTTCTCCCTGCTTGGCGATGCAATGGGCGAAGTTATGGGGGTTCATGAATGACAGCTCCCCTTCTGTCGATCCGCGGCCTTTCGGTCGTTGCCCGCTTGCCGGACCACGAGCACACTCTGTTGAACAATATATCGCTCGATGTCGGTAAAGCAGAGGTTGTTGGCCTTGTCGGCGAAAGCGGTTCGGGAAAAAGCCTGTTATGCCGCTCGATCATCGGCCTGATGCCATCTCGCTCGCTTGTTTTGACGCACGGGAGCGTCTTCTTGAGAGAGCGTGACATTGCTCGCGCATCCGACGCGGAACTACAAAAAATTCGTGGCGGCGAGATCGGCATGATCTTTCAGAATCCGACCAGCCATCTCGATCCTGTCATGCGGATCGGCGACCAAATCGTCGAAGGCATCGTATTTCATCGCAAGGTGGCATACGGGGCGGCCAAGGCCGCCGCTCTGGATATTATGGCGCAGGTCGGCTTCACCGATCCGCCACGTCAATTCATGAACTACCCACACGAATTTTCAGGTGGCATGCGCCAACGTGCAATGATTGCGGTCGCCCTCAGCTGCGATCCGGAACTCTTGATTGCCGACGAGCCGACAACCGCTCTCGATGTTACGATCCAGGCCCAGATATTGAAACTGCTTCTCGATATCAGGGACGCCCGCGGTTTGTCGATAATCCTGATTACTCACGACCTTGGCGTTGTCGCCCAGACCTGCGATCGTATCGCCGTCATGCAAGCTGGCAAGATCGTTGAGCAAGGAGACAAAAGGCAGATCCTGAGAGCGCCGGCCGCCGCCTATACCAAGAAGCTGATCGCCAGCCACGGCCCCTTGCCCGATGAGGATCTTCGCGAGCGCCAGAACGCACGCCTCGGCCATATCCGACCGATCCTGGAAATCGACGATCTTTTCGTGCGGTTCCCGACCTCCTCGGGATGGCTTTCAAAGCGGCGGAGTTTCGCAGCTGTCGATGGCCTGTCCTTGCAGGTGATGCCGGGCGAAACAATTGGCATTGTCGGAGAAAGCGGCTCGGGAAAATCCACCTTGGCGCGCGCCATGCTTGGCCTGCAAACCACGTCATCCGGTCATGTCACGTTCGACGGCGTCAGCCTTAGATTGAAGCCTCGCGAAGCCTTGGCGAAGCTGCAATCGGAGGCGGCGATGGTCTTTCAAGACCCTCTCAACTCTCTCAACCCGCGCTTTACCATCGGCGAGACTTTGGCCGAAGTCCTGCGCGTGCAAGGAAAAGTCGCACCGGACAAGATCGAAGCGCGGGTTGGAGAGCTACTCGATCTCGTCGAACTGGATCGCAGCTTTGCAGGGCGCAAGCCGCGCTCGATGAGCGGCGGTCAGTGCCAGCGAGCAGGCATTGCACGGGCGCTTGCGGTAGAGCCGAAACTTATCGTCGCCGACGAATGTATCGCCGCGCTCGATGTGACCATCCAGGCCCAGATCGTCGCGCTGTTCCGCCGACTTGTCAGGCAGATGAACCTGACGCTCGTCTTCATTGCTCATGATCTTGCTGTCGTGCGTTACCTTTGCGAGCGGGTTGTTGTGATGCACCACGGCAAGATCGTCGAAGAAGGGCCGTCCGACATTATTCTGGCTAAGCCAAGGCGAACCTATACCGCCAATTTGCTGGCCGCCGTGCCCGACATCGATCCTGACAAATCGCTTTTTCGCCCTCTCCCAATCACCGAATAACAATGAAAACCACCAGAGGATAAACGAATGACCATCAAGCTTTCCAAAGCCGGACCTTTTGCCTTTGCCGCCTGCTTGTTGCTCTCTGCAAGCTATGCGCATGCTGCAGGCGTTCTGACGATCGGGCGAAACGAAGATTCCACCACCTTCGACCCCATCAAATCGGCACAGAATGTCGACAACTGGGTGTTCTCGAACATGTTTGATGTGCTGGTGAGGGTCGACGCCACAGGCACCAAGCTCGTTCCGGGCCTCGCCGAAAGCTGGACGATTTCGGACGATGGGCTAACCTACACATTCAAACTGCGCGACGCGAAATTTTCCGATGGCTCTGCTGTGACCGCCCAAGATGCAGCCTTTTCGCTTCTGCGGATACGCGATGATGCCGGCTCCTTATGGTCCGACAGTTTCAAAATCATCGACACCGCAACGGCACAGGACGACAAAACCCTTATCGTAAAGCTGAAAAGCAAGTCGGTCCCCTTCATCACGATGATGGCTTTGCCGAACGCATCTGTGCTTCCGAAGAAAGTCATTGAATCAGAAGGCGCTGACGCTTTTGCTGAAAAGCCGGTAGGCTCTGGCGCTTTCGTAATGGAAGAATGGCGTCGGGGCGACCGCATTATTCTCAAGAAGAACCCCTATTATTGGGACGCAAATCACGTCAGCCTGAACGGTGTTGAATGGGTTGTCGTGCCGGACGATAATACCCGGATCCTGAACGTTCAAACCGGGCAGTTGGATGCGGCGATCACGATCCCCTTCTCGCGGGTCTCCGAGTTGAAAAAGGACGACAAGCTGACCGTTCGCATGGACCCTTCGACACGTGAGGATCACATGCTGATCAACCACGAGCACGGGGCATTGGCGAAAAAGGAAGTCCGGCAAGCCTTGGATATGGCGATCGACAAAAAGGCGATCGTCGAAGCTGCGACATTCGGGATCGGCGAAGTTGCCAATTCCTACATCCCGAAAGGATCGCTTTATCATTACGATGCGAACCTCCAGCGGCCCTACGATCCGCAGAAGGCCAAAGAAATGCTGAAGGCCGCAGGCGCTGAAGGACTGACGCTCAATTACATCGTCAATGCCGGCAAGGAAACGGATGAACAGATTGCCGTTCTCATCCAACAGCAACTTGCTAAGGCTGGCGTTACGGCCAACCTGCAAAAGGTTGATCCTAGCCAGAGTTGGAACATGCTCGTTGACGGTAACTACGACATCTCAGTGATGTACTGGACGAACGATATCCTCGACCCAGACCAGAAGACGACTTTTACGCTCGGTCACGATTCCAACATGAACTATATGACGCGCTACAAGAACGACAAGGTGAAGGAGCTCGTTGCAGCCGCCCGCCTCGAAACGGATCCGGCAAAACGCGAGGCCATGTATGTCGAACTCCAGAAAATGGCGAAGGAGGACGTCAACTGGATCGACCTCTACTATAGCCCCTACATCAACGTGATGAGCAAGAAGGTCGAAAACTTCTACCAGAACCCCCTAGGCCGCTTCTTCCTGGAAGACACCGTCAAGCATTGATGGCCAAGCGCGGCCCTGCGGTTCAAGCTTTACACATGGCTTCATGGAGACGCAGCGGCTTTTGCCGCTGTGTCTACCGGGAATAATCGGATAAGCTCGGGAGCGGAGATAGGGATGAGCTGTCGTTATTGCGCTTAGAATTCGTCCCAACCCACCTCTTGCTGACCGCCGCCAACCACCTTTGCGAGTTTGGGCTGAGGACGCGACCTGTTTACCATGGGTGGAGATAGTTCTCTTTTCTGCGCCATCGGTCTGCCGGAAGAGGCACCCTCGATCTTGAATTGACTGACGAGATGACGCAGCTTCTCCGTCTCGATCGCGAGATTGGCGCTGCTGGCCGTTGCTTCCTCAACCATCGCAGCATTTTGCTGTGTCACCTGGTCCATCTGGTTTACGGCGGAATTCACTTCGCCGAGCGCTGTTGCCTGCTCCCGGGCAGCATTGGCGATGGCTTCGATGCGATCGTTTACAACCGAGATGTTTCCTTCAATGGTTTTCAAAGCGTCGCCGGTTTCGCGGACAAGATGAACGCCGCTTTCAACTTCGCTCGCCGAGTTCTGAATCAGGCCCTTGATCTCCTTGGCTGCATTCGCCGAACGTTGTGCCAGTTCACGAACCTCCTGCGCAACGACTGCAAATCCCTTTCCGGCCTCGCCGGCGCGTGCCGCCTCGACGCCTGCGTTCAGAGCGAGCAGATTCGTCTGGAAGGCAATTTCGTCGATGACGCCGATAATGTTTGAAATCTGGCTGGACGATGCCTCGATCTTCGCCATGGCTTGAACAGCCTCGGCCACCACCCTTGCCGAGCTTGAAGCATTGGTATTTGCCGTTGCGGCTGCCTGGCGCGCTTCGGTTGCTCTTTGGGATGATGTTGTCACGTTCGTGGTAATCTGATCGAGTGCCGCTGCGGTCTGCTCGAGAGATGCTGCTTGCTGTTCCGTGCGCTTCGACAGGTCTTGCGCGCTTTGGCTGATTTCGCGGGAGCCGCTGTCGATCTCGGCTGCCACCTGCGAGACGGACATCAACGCGCTGGACAACTGATCAACGGCGCGGTTGAAGTTCTCGCGCAACGTTTCGAAATCGGGAGCAAATTTGTCGCCGATCTTGCAGAGCAAATCACCCTCTGCCAACTTGGTAAGGCCAGTGCCGATGGACGTAACGGCTTCGACCCTATCGGTAACGTCGGTGGCGAATTTCACCACCTTGCTCACTCGCCCTCTTTCGTCGAAGATCGGGTTATAAGAGGCGTTGATCACAACCTCCCTGCCGCCTTTGCCGATGCGTTTGAACTCCGCTGCCTGATAACGACCCGCATTCAGCTCTGACCAGAAGGTTTGGTAAGCGGGACTTTTGACGAAGGTTGGGTCCACGAACATGCTGTGATGTTTGCCAACGATTTCCTCGAGTCGATAGCCCAGAGCTTTCAGGAAATTCTCGTTGGCCGTGATCACTTTGCCTTCAGGACTAAATTCGATAATGCACTGGACCCGGCTGATGGCTCCGAACTGGTTTTGATAATCAAGGTTCTTGAGCCGAGCATTTGCATCGAACCACTCGACCGCAAATCCTATGACTTTTCCGCCCTGCTTCAGCGGGGTCACGGTCAAGTCGAAAGCCGAATGGCCGACCCATATCGTTGCTTTATGAACGGTCTGTAGACGCGCCAGCATATTACGTTGATGGGAGGGGTTTTTATGGAAGATGTCGATATTGCTACCGATCAGTTTATTGACGGCAAAAGCAGGAAGCTCCTTCTGTAGATCGCTTTCGGCTTCAATGAGAAATTTCCGGACTGCCTCATTCAGATAAACGATGTTTAGCTTCGTATCGGCAATCATAATGTTTGCTGAAATATCATTGAGCGCTTCTAATCTGAGATGATCCGCCTTGCCATTAAAACCAAGCATAAAAGTCCCCCGCCCTTAATATAACCTCAGAAACCGACTCCCGCCGGTTCGACCACTTGATGCGCGTACAAAAGTGCCCTTACTGATAAGGTTAATAATCGATTGGTAGATGAATATTTGTTAATTTAGGATCGCATTTTATTATCCATGACTTATAGGACTTCCCACGGATTTTTGTCTGCTCCAGCGCAAATTTTCGGTTTGAACACGCCTTCCATGTATCTGAATTGAAAGAGATATTACTCCAGGACGCTTACCCGCACTCGATCTTGGGAGCGAGATAGCGATGAGGTTGCGGAACAAAGGCCCCTTAACGGTGTTCTTCGCCTGCAACTCGAATGGGGATAGCCTTGGCGAACCGATCATCACATGAAATCACAGCGGGCGACTGGACGCGCCTTGGAGCAAACCCCGACGCTGACGGGGTCAACTTCGCACTGTTCAGCGCCTATGCAGAAAGGGTCGAACTCTGCCTGTTCGATGACGATGGAAAAACGGAGCTGCAACGTCTGACCCTGCCGGAATATACCAATGAAATCTGGCACGGATATGTGCCGGGGCTTAAACCGGGCGCTCTCTATGGCTATCGCGTTTACGGCCCTTACGAGCCCGAGAAGGGCCATCGTTTCAATCCCAATAAACTGCTTGTCGATCCCTATGCGCGGGAATTGGTCGGTGAGATTGCCTGGGGGCAGCCTCAGTTTGCCTACGTCATGGACAGCGAAGAAAAAGATCTTTCTTTCGACGAGACCGATAGTGCAGCGTCGATGCCGAAGTGCCGTGTGGTCGATCCCAACGCCAGCGACTGGAAAGCGGATCGCAAGCCTTCAATTCCATGGGGTCAAACAATCTTCTACGAGACTCATGTGAAGGGTTTCACGCAGCTTCATCCGAAGGTTCCCGAAAAGGTCCGTGGAACCTATGAAGGCTTGGCACACAAGGAAATTGTCGACTACATCAAGAGCCTTGGGATCACGTCGATCGAATTGCTCCCGATTCATTGGTTTCCGGATGATGCGCACCTTCTTGATAAGGGTCTGAAAAACTACTGGGGATACAATACGCTCGGCTTCTTTGCGCCCTCATCGCGCTATTTCGGACCTAAAGGCGTTGAAGGATTTCGCGACATGGTTCGCGCCTTCCACGACGGTGGCATCGAGGTGATCCTCGATGTTGTTTATAACCATACCGCGGAAGGTAACGAACTCGGACCGACCCTGTCTTTCAAGGGCATCGACAATTTCTCTTACTACCGCACGCTTCCCGACCAGCCGCGCTACTACATCAACGATACCGGCACTGGTAACACCGTAAACACCTCCCATCCGCGTGTCTTGCAGATGGTGACGGATTCGCTTCGTTATTGGGCCGAAGACATGCATGTCGACGGCTTCCGGTTCGACCTTGGCACGATCTTAGGGCGCGAGCCGGAAGGATTTGATCAACGCGGCGGGTTCTTCGATGCTGTCGGACAGGATCCGGTGTTGTCGAAGCTTAAACTGGTCGGCGAACCCTGGGATATCGGACCAGGCGGGTATCAGGTTGGTGGCTTCCCGCCCGGATGGGCGGAGTGGAATGATAAATATCGCGATACTGTGCGTGACTACTGGCGAGACGAGGATGGAACAACGCAGGATTTCGCGGCACGCGTGCTGGGGTCAGGAGACGTCTACGACCTTCGTGGGCGCAGACCATGGGCGGGCGTTAACTTCATCACTGCCCATGACGGCTTCACGCTGAACGACCTCGTTTCCTACAATGAAAAGCACAATGAGGCGAATGGCGAAGACAACAAAGACGGGCACGGCGACAACAGAAGTTTCAATTACGGCGAAGAAGGTCCAACTGAAAACGAGGGCATCATCGCAGTTCGCGAGAGGCAGAAGCGCAATTTCCTCGCAACGCTTTTCCTTTCGCATGGAACGCCAATGCTCCTGGCAGGGGATGAATTCGGCCGCAGCCAGATGGGCAATAACAACGGATATTGCCAGGACAGCGATCTTAGCTGGGTTCATTGGGACGATCTGCCTGACAGCGCCGATGAATTAAGGGACTTTGCGCGCAAACTGATCGCGCTGCGCCACGAGCACTCTATCCTTAGGCGCGAAAACTGGCGGGACGGCCTCGTGGTAAGCTGGCTTAACCCAGGGGGCGGCGAGCAGACGGAAGAGCAGTGGGCAGATCCGGGAAGCACAACAATTGGCATGCGGCTGTCGCGATCTTCCGAGAATGGCGAAGACGGTTGGAACGACGTCCTTATTTTATTCAATCCGCATGATGGAGACGTCCCGTTCAAGCTCCCGGAGACGGAGACAAAATGGCTTGCCGTGATTACCACGTCAGATCCGGCATTGGTCGACCAGACCATTGAGGAAGATGAATATGTTGCGACCGCGCGAAGCCTGGTTCTCCTGCGCTCTCAATGACGAAAAGGCGATGTTGTAACGCATAAATAGAGGTTGGGGAGTCTGACGTTGAGCAACTTCAAGTTTGGGCCGGTAGTTAGCGATCAAGGTGTCGAATTCCGGATATGGGCGCCGAAGGCGGAACGCGTTGTTCTCCAAATTGACGGCTCTCGCCAGCATGAAATGACCTCAAATGCACAAGGATGGCATGAATGCGCCGTGGCGGCGGCGCATCCAGGCGTTCGCTACAAGTTCGTGCTACCGGATGGGCTGGAGGTGCCCGACCCAGCCTCTCGCTACCAACCCGAAGATGTTCATGGCCCGAGCGAGGTGGTCAACCTCGATGCCTACGCGTGGAAAACCACGCAATGGGAAGGTCGGCCATGGGAAGAGGCGGTGATCTATGAGATGCACATTGGTGCTTTTACTAGAGAAGGCACATTCCTCGCAGCGATCGAGCGGCTCGATCATCTGAAGAAACTCGGCATCACAGCTATTCAGATCATGCCAGTCAGCGATTTTCCCGGCGGATATGGCTGGGGCTATGACGGGGTGATGCCCTATGCGCCTGACAGCAGCTACGGTCGGCCTGAAGATCTGCAGAGGCTCGTCGATGCAGCACATGCACGCGGCATCTGCGTCTTCCTCGATGTGGTGTACAACCACTTCGGTCCGGATGGAAATTATCTGCCTGTCTATTCTCCCCTCTTTACGGAACATCACAAAACTCCATGGGGCAATGGCATCAACTTTGACGGCGATAATTCCAAAGCGGTTCGCGAGTTTGTCATTGAGAATGCGATCTACTGGGTCACGCAATATCGCCTTGACGGCCTTCGCCTCGATGCCGTGCATGCCATCAAAGACGACAGCGAGGAGCATCTGTTAAACGAACTTGCCCGGCGCGTGCGGGAAGCTGCGGGATCACGCCAGGTGCACCTGATCGTCGAGAATGAAAACAACGACAGCGACTTGCTTGCCCGGAACGAGGGGGGTCAGGGCAAACTTTTCACAGCGCAGTGGAACGATGATATCCACCATGTGCTGCATGTTGCGGCAACAGAAGAGACATTTGGTTATTACGCCGATTACGCAGACGACGGCAGCAAGCTTGGCCGTGCCTTGGCAGAGGGCTTTGTTTTTCAGGGCGAGAAAATGCCGTATCGCGGAGAGGCTAGAGGAAAGCCAAGCGCGCTTCTACCGCCGACTGCCTTCATCTCTTTCATTCAAAATCATGACCAGATCGGCAACCGCGCTCTGGGCGATCGAATGATCAGCAGTCACGAGGCCGATCCATTGAAGGCGATTGCGGCTGTTTATCTGCTTGCACCTCAAATTCCCATGCTCTTCATGGGGGAAGAATGGGGCGCAAAAGAACCATTCCCATTCTTCTGCGATTTCAACGAAGAGTTGAACGAAAAGGTTCGCAAAGGCAGACGCGAAGAACTTTCCAGGCTTCCTGGTTTTGACAGCGAGGATCTTCCTGACCCGACCAGCCGCGAGACCTTCGAAAGCGCAAAACTCGACTGGACGAGATTGAAGGAAAAAGAAGCGGAAGACTGGCTGGCATTCTATGAAGGTTTGATTGCAATCAGAAAAGCACGCATCGCGCCGCTTTTGAAAACGATGTCAGGACATGCGGGAAAATCAAGCGCACTCGCTGGCGAAGCGACAGCGGTAATGTGGAAACTCGCCGACAATAAGAAGCTTCAATTGATCTGCAACCTATCGGCGTCGATTGCGCAGCCGTTCGATGCAGAACCAAAGGGAGAGAAATTGTTCGAGCTGGGAGGCGTCGAAGGCAAGGCCATCAAGCCATGGACCGTTTTGTGGACGATCGAAGCCTAGCTAGCACAAAGCCGGAGCAGCTGCCTTCGCCACGGTCCCTTCCTTACGCGGGCGGGAATACTATTCTTCGAAATCATTGACCTCGCGCTTCCTGGAAATAATCCTTCATGAAGCGGAGGTCACACTTTTTTTTGGCGGCATGAGCGCGGGATGGCCTTTATTTCTATCGGTAAGAGTTCCACTTTCACGCCGTAGCTACGGCTATCGTTGCGCGTTCTTGGCGACAGCATGCACTCGCAGCCAACCTATAGGCGGAAGCTCCCCAATACCTTCCGGCGTGCCTTACCAGGACGTCTTCAGCTTTACTGCGATCTCTCTATCCTTTATGGCCGTCATCATGGGCATGGGCCGACATTGCCACACATCGCTCTGCCAAAGATGTAGACGTTCATATGAGGTTCCGATGCAATTCGACGCTTTAGCACTAGACGGGCTTGTTCTGATCACGCCGAAGCGGTTCGGCGATGCGCGGGGCTATTTCGTCGAGACGTTCCGCGAGGATCTCTTCCGGGCCAAGGTCGGAGACTTCAGCTTCGTTCAGGATAACCAGTCTTTATCGGCTGAAGTCGGAACGGTGCGTGGGCTGCATTTCCAGCTGGAGCCGAAGGCGCAGGGCAAGCTGGTACGCTGCATCGCGGGCGCGCTCCTCGATGTCGCTGTCGACATCAGGACGGGATCGCCGACTTTCGGCCAGCACGTGGCTGTCGAGCTGACGCCGGAGAACGGCCAGCAGCTTTGGGTGCCGCCGGGTTTCGCGCATGGCTTTTGCACGCTTAAACCAGACACGCAGATCAGCTACAAGGTCACCAACTACTATAGCGCCGAGCATGATCGCGGCCTTGCCTGGAACGATCCGGCTCTTGATATCCGCTGGCCAGTGGATAGTGAAACAGCCGTTCTGTCCGACAAGGATAAGCGTCAGCCTCTTCTGGCTGATCTCGGTGAGGTTTTCTCTTATCGTTCTTGACAGAGTGGACATTGCAGCCGCGCTCGCTAGTGTGGCGGCCGAATTGAAGCAGAGGGTTTTGAATGCGGGTTCTCGTCACAGGTGGAGCAGGTTTTATCGGTTCTGCCGTTGTTCGCCATCTTGTTCTGGACAAGGGCTATGACGTCCTCAATGTCGACAAGTTGACCTATGCAGGGACAGAGACATCGCTCACCGCCGTCAAGGATCGGCCTG
>NZ_JBBBVQ010000022.1:0-105717 GCF_037199735.1 Oryzifoliimicrobium ureilyticum
ATCGAAGACGCTCATCCATGACCGAAGTCTCTCTCCACGGCATCTACACCTCCCGATAAAGTCGGAAAGTGTAACCCATGTCTCCGGTACGATTTGTCACCTATCTCTCAGGTCGCACAAATTTCCCGTATGTGTCATGCAAACCTATCGCAGCGCCGTTTTTGCAATGCGTTGAGCCAGGCGGCGCCTGCGACATCCGCATAACCGACCAGGCAGCGTGGTATATGCACCGCGCTGTCGTTCAATGCGTTGTTTGGGATCTGCAGCAGGATCGTCCAGCTATTCAAGACAAGATGGGGATGCGCGATAGGCGTAGATCGCTTTACCGCGATAGGCACCATTTGCCGGACTCCATGTCTCGACAAGGCTGGCTTTGTCCGCTTGGCAGGCAAAAGGACGCGTCGTAACAAAGAGGACCTCGTTAGCAACAGAAGCCGGCAGAGGAAATTCCTGCTCGTAATAGTTTTCAGGAAAGGCTTTCGGGCGCGGAGCGTAAAACCGAAAAGGCTCACTCCTCAGCGTATAGAAAAAGTCTGCATTGAGATCGCGGCTGTCCGTCACAATGACATTCAATCCGGTTTGCCGCGCCAGATATGCGACGTGGTGACTGATCTCCGCCCGACCGAGATAGCGCTGCATGATCTGCCGTCCGTTCGGAAGCGTGAGGCTCTGCGGAAAGATTGTCAGAAACGGAAAGACAAGACAGATGGCTCCGTTGATCCCGAAGGAGATGCGAAGCCCCTGCGGCCAAAGGCGCTCGAAAACAATAACCGCAAGGATCGTACCGGCCACATAGGCCGTCACAGCCCAATTTGCGTAGGCGCCACCGAGAAGAGCCTGCAAGGTAATGAGAAAAACTACCGGCACTGAAAGCAGGAGCAAGAGCTTTTCGTCTTCCTGACTTTTATTCCGCATGAGGCGCACGAGCGCCCAAAGAAGGGCAACAAACACGAGCGGTCCGACGACGGCAAATTGCGCCGCAAAGAAAGTGAGGCCGTCTGCGACCCTGATTTTGAAGTCGCCCCAATGCGCGATGTTCTGTGTGTGCCGGATGGTGGCATTGCTGTGCAAGGCGTTCCAGATCAGGTTGGGCGACACGGTAAGAGCAGCAGTTACCACCGCGACGAGAAAGTCGCGTATTGCAATTCGCGCGCGCGGGATAAGATACGGCGCTGTAGCTCCGCCCGGGAGCAGGAAAAGCAGAGCGTATTTGGAAAGGAAGGCAAGGCCAACGGCGGCACCGAAGCCTACCGCGCCACCAAGGGATGGCCTTAGCGTCAGCCGCAGATAAGCAAACAGCGCGAGCGCCACGAAGAAAAGCAGGACGACATCCGTTGAGAAAAAGACGGAGGAGAAGGCGACGCCCGGCAGCGTAATATAGGTCACGCCGACCCAGCCCTGGTTCCTGGAGCTGACGAAGCTCTGCGAAGCCCTCATGAGAAGTATGGCGGTTGCAGCATGCAAGATAGGCCCCGGCAGGCGCAGCCAGAATATATCGTTCGAGCCCGAAAGACTTGTTGAAAGCCACAGAACCCAGGCAATCATAGGCGGCTTTGAGTAATAGCCGAAATCAAGATGTTGCGACCAAAGCCAATACTGCGCTTCGTCAACGAAGAGGTTGGTTCTGTCGAAGAAAAGGCAGGCAACCCTGAAAACCGTCAGGGCAAGGATAATAAATAAGCCACGACTTACAGACATGGTGAGCGCTTTCGACTGAAAACTGCGCGCCCGATATATCGGCCTCGGCAAAAATGCCAGAGACCGGGCTATGCCGGATCGCGCAAATCCTCGTCATCAGCATTTTCAAGGCTGACCGCGGCTTTCTGGTCACGGTTTGCCTTGTCGAAGGCCTCGACAACCCAATCAAGAACGGCGGTGACATTCAAATCGCCGTTCGTTTCGATTGCCATCACCGGTGAAATGGCCATCGGTTTTGCGTGCCTTGCAAGTTCGACCAGTTCGGGGACATAGGCTAGGCCGGGATGGCCCGGGAGCCTTTCGGCGGCCCTAGCCGCATATCGCTCTCCGACAAGGTCCGGCGGCGCATGGCACCAAACTTCAGCAATTTTAGTCACCCCTGCGGTTTCGATGTGATCGCGCAGCACCTCCAACGGCTGAAATCCGAACCAAGCATCCACGATAAACGTAGAGCCGGGCGGCGCATCGCCGATGGTGGAAAAGATGGCTTTGTAGCTTGCCCGTCCCAAGACGCGGTTGAAGGGACGATCAACTCCGTCAATGAGCTCGAGAAAGGGGTTCTTGATCGTGTCGAGGGCCAGCAAAGGCCATCCGCTTCGCACGGAAAGCTCCCTTGCAAGCAGACTCTTTCCCGATGCCGGCACGCCATTGACCATAACGAGGCGCTTGCCCTCTTTGAGCACGGATCCCTTTTCAGCGCTGAGGTCCAGCGCCGCGAAACCTGCGCCGATGACACCGGCGTCGTCTTGTAAGGATGCGCAGCGTATGTCGATGTCGTACCAGCTCGGTTCAGCTGGTAGAAATTCCAACGCCTGGCAGGCAGCTGCGCCCATCCCACCGCCCAAGAGCACAAGCTCTGGATCGAATGCGGCCGAAAGGCTCTTGATAGCAGCACGCAGGGGAACGGCCCAGGCATGAATGACCGATATTGCTTGCCGATCGCCATCCCGTGCTTTGGCCAGGACATGTTCGAAGCGCGTATCGGCCTGGTAGCCGGCTTCTTTGATATGAAGCCCGAGCGCGGTGCCCGATGCCTCAGTTTCGACGCAGCCTTTTTGCCCGCAAAGGCAGGCCTTGCCGGCGCTATGGTTGACGATAATATGGCCGAATTGGCCGGCCGTCTTCTTGCCGTTGACAATACGACCGTCGTAAAGCACCGCGCCGCCGATGCCTGTTCCGATCGTCAACATCAGGACGTTGCGGATACCGGCTGCCGCGCCTACACGCGCCTCGCCGATCAAGGCCATGCTGCAATCATTGGCAACGATGGTGGGAAGATCGAAACAGCGCTCGATTTCGCCTTTCAAATCGACCTTCGACAGATCGAGATAGCCGCCGGAAAGAACAGCGCCGGTCCAGCCATCGACCCGACCTGGAACTCCGATCCCGATCGCCGCGACATCGTCCGCCCCTAAGGCGGTAATCAGGTTCTTGATAATCCGCAGAGCTTCATCGGGGCTTCGGCTGCCGGCAACGGCATGCTTTTGGACGATGGCACCATCATGCGAAATCTTGGCAGCTCGAATATTAGTGCCGCCGATATCTACACCTATTCCACAAAAGCCTGCTGACATGAGGCACTCTACGCGGCAACGCTTTGCTGGCGGTAACGGCGAATGATTGCCTGAAGGTCGCGCAAGCGAGACACGGCAACCGTCGAGAGTTTCTCGCGAGACACGTTCCGATCGAGCGAAATGCAATCTTTCCACAAGGAACGGCCGGCAATAACGCCGCAAGCGCCGTTTTTCATAGCCGCCTCGACTTGGCCCAGGAAGGTCTCGTGATCGACACCAGCAGAAAGGACGGCCCACGGAACGTCACCGGCAATGCGCGTTACTTCCGCGCAGGAGGCCTCAGACCCAGGATAAGGAAGTTTCAGCACCTTGGCGCCCGATGCCAGGCAGGCGCGGGTGCCTTCCTGGATAAGCATCGGGATCTTCGCCTCGTATTCTTCCTTGCTTTCGTTCTCCAAACGGTAGGTCAGGAACTCGACAACCAGAAGCAGGTCTTCGCTGGCGAAATCCTCGATCACGTTCTTCAAGGTTTGCAAATTTTCCGTATTGGCTGCCTCATGATCCATCCGCAGGTAAATCATGATCTTGCCGCCCGTGCCGCCCAGTTCGCGAACGCGGCGAGCATTAATTCCTTCCACCATCTTCGATATGCGGTAGCCTTCCGGCGTCGTATCATAGCCGGATGCGTCAATGCCGATCAGAAGCGCGGTATCGCGGGGCAAGATGTCCCGATCGATCAAGTGAGGAACGGCACAGATCGGATCAACGAGCACGCAACCAGCCTCTGAAGCAAGATAAAGCGCAATATCGGCCTTGGTGTCGCCAAGCACTTCATTGCTGATCTTCGCCTGCTCCTGCGGATCCGAAGCGAGAACTGCCCTCATTCCGCCGCGTTGATCGCAGGCAATCACCATCATCGAGCCCGTCTCGTCACAAATCTGTTGATAGCCCCGGCGTTCAGCGGTTGTCATTGCGGCCATGCTGTGATCCTCCTTAGAATGTATCGACACCGAAGGGGCCTGGGCCATTGGCGATACAGCCTTTTCCTCAGCATTCGGAGCCACTCGATCACGAGCAAAGTTTTCTGTCGTCGATTGAGTTCGATCTGGCTTCGGTGTAACTTCGATAGCGTGTAACACATTGCAGAAAGGAATTGCAAGCTGGTTCAGCGACCGATCAACGAATCTCCGGCGTCGCGCGCAACGCTTCATATGGTTGCCAAGCTTCACTACGAAGCCGACATGGCGCAGGTCGACATCGCCCGAAAGATCGGCGTGTCGACGGCGACAGTGTCACGATTGCTGCAAAAAGCCCGCGCGCTCGGTATCGTCAGGATCGAGGTTCTGGATATTGCAAGTCCGGAAGAGATGATGCGCGAGTTGGTCGACGTGCTCAAACTCAAACGCGCCGCCGTGATCGATCGTCCCTCAACGAGCGTTCTCGGTGCGCTGGCGGGACCGCTTGGCAAGCTTCTCAAGGAGGAAAATCTTTCACCCGGTGCCGTGATCGGTTTCGGATGGGGCCGCGCCGTGCGCGAGGTCCTGTCGGCAGGACTGCCGAAGATCCCCGGGACGTTGGCGGTGGCGTTGAACGGCGGCATGCAGCAAGCCGCGCCGCATTTTCAGATCAACGAGTTTGTGCGTCAGGCAGCCGAGCAACTTGGTGGCAGCGCCCACTTCCTGCATGCGCCATATCTTTCTTCGGCAGAATTGAGGGAAGCCTTCCTCAACGATCCTTCCGTGCGCGAAACAGTATCCCTCTGGGACCGGCTTGATTGCGCGATCGTCGGCATCGGACTGCCGCATGCCATCAATCCGCCGGAGGCGAGCGCTGCGACCGAGGATGAACAGGCCATTGGCGGCGCGGTTGGCGACGTCATCCGGCATTACGTCGACGTCGACGGAAAAATCCTGTCATGGGACGGCGAGGAGCGGATGATTGCGGCCTCGGTCGAGCAACTGCGTAAAGTGCCTCTCTCCGTTGGCGTTGCCGCTACGGTCGAAAAAGCTCCCGGGATCGTTGGTGCTGTGCGTTCAGGCATGATCAATGCCTTGGTCACCGACACTCCGACGGCTCAAGCAATTCTAGATTTTCTCTCAACATCAGAGGCTTAGATCTGAAGAACAGATACGATTTCAGTACGAAATAATTTTCTGGAATAAATTACTTGACGCGGAATTGAGCTTTGTTCCATGATCATGCGGCCGACGGGAACAGGAATTCGTCGGAAAGAAAGAATGAAGGCTGCTCGCATAGGGGAGGAAATTATGCAGCGTCGCTTATTCATGAAACAGGCATCTGCTCTTGCTGTTGGTGCGCCGATCGCCCTTGCTGCAACAAAATCTTATTCTGCCGACAAAAAATACTCCATCGCATTGATTCCTGGCCTCACCACTGACGCCTTCTACATCACCATGCGCAAAGGCGCTGAGGCGGCGGCAAAGGCCGTTGGTGCACAGATTGTCTTTCAGGGCGCGCCCGATTTCAATCCGGTGACGCAGGTGCCGGTTCTCGATGCTGTGATTGCGAAAAAACCGGATGCGATCCTGATCGCGCCGACGGACGTCAATCAGCTCATTCAACCGCTGAAAAAGGCTGCCGATGCCGGCATTCCGGTGATTACCGTCGATACCTTTATCGGCACGGGAAAATATCAGACCGGGTCCGGCGACGCAGATTTCCCGCTGGCCTATGTCGCATCGGACAACGTTCTCGGTGGTGCGATTGCTGCGCGCGCGCTTGCCAAAGCCGTTGGCGAGAAGGGCAAAGTCTATGTGTCCAACGTCAAGCCCGGCATCTCCACCACGGACCAGCGTGAGCTCGGCTTCAAGGAAGAGATGAAAAAGTTTCCGAACATCACCGTGCTGGAAACCCAGTTTAACGACGATGATGCGAACAAGGCCGCATCCCAGTTGCAGGCCGTCTATGCCCGGAACTCGGACCTCGATGGTGTGTTCGGTGCGAACTTGTTTTCCGCGCTCGGCGCTGCCAACGGCGTCCAGCAAGCCGGCCAGAGCGGCAAGATCAAGGTCGTTGCCTTTGATGCACCGACGTCGATCGTCGACAACCTAAAGTCCGGGCTGGTGGATCTTGCCATCGCCCAGCATCCGGCGGAAATCGGCTATTTCGGCGTGATTTCAGCCTATGCCCATCTGACCGGAAACTCGATTCCGACAACCATCGGCACCGGCTTTACGGTCATCGATAAGTCCAACGTCGCCGACCCGGCGGTCGCTAAGTTCATCTACTCCGATTAAGCCTCCGTGCGTGTCCCTCGGCGCTCGATGCAATATCGGTGCCGGGGGCTGCTATGTCCAAGAAGACGAATGCCCTTACCCGGCATCGTCGAGCTGTGCGGAATGATCAATGTCAGAACAGCAGGCTCTGTCGCCCGATGCGGCGGTTCAACCACCGAAACATGTTGCGCCACAGGCAGACCATGCCGATGTGAGCAAGACGATCATCCAGAAAATCGCGCAACTGCGTGCCTGGCTATTTCTTGGTGCGCTCATTGTCGTCTTTGAAATCTGGGCGCGTATCGATTTTGGCGGGACGTTTCTCGGCTCGCCTTTCAACTGGCAATCGGTGGCGGTCTTCGCCGTGGCGCCGCTGCTCCTGGCGACCGGCCAGACATTCGTCATCATTTCCGGCGGTATCGACCTTTCGGCCGGCTTTATCATGGGTCTTGCCGCTGTCGTTGCCGCCCACATCACCAATATCGCGGGGCTTTACCTGCCCTTGCCGCTGGCCATGCTGGTGGGCATCGTTGCGGCGATGTTGGCCGCGTCCGTTCCCGGAACGATCAACGGCCTGTTGATTTCCCGCCTGAAGGTACCTCCTTTCATCGGAACGCTCGGGATGTACGGCGTGGCGCGCGGCGCCGCGTTCCTTCTTGCCGCCGGAACGACGGTCCCGGTCAAGAACTCGTCTTTCGCCGAGCTTGGAAATGGCCGAATTTTCGGTATTCCGTATCTTGTGATCGTTACAATCTGCTTCGTGCTGATCATGCACTATCTGCTCAGCCAAACACGCTTTGGCCAGCATAACTATGCGATTGGCGCGAATGCGCAGGCAGCGCGGCGCGCAGGCATCGATATCAAGCGCCACCTTCTGAGGCTTTACGTCCTGTCGGCCGTGTGCGCTGGCCTTGGCGGAGCGCTTTATGCCGCCCGCTTCACGGCCGGTGCGGCGCAGGCCGGCGAACCGCTCTTGCTCGATAGCGTTGCAGCGGTCGTTATCGGCGGTGCAAGCCTGTTCGGCGGTTCAGGTACGATTGCCGGAACAGTCGCCGGGGCTCTCGTCATTGCCGTCATCCAGTACGGCCTCGTCTTCATGAATGTCGAACCCTTCTGGCAGTTCATCGCTGTTGGCGTCGTTATCATCATCTCGGTGTTGATCGACCAGGCACAGCGTCGGCTCAGCGGAGCGAAATACGATGAATAGCGCTCAACCTCTTCTGGAAGTTCGCAACCTCTCCCGCTATTTCGGCGCAGTCAAGGCTCTCGACGACTGCTCGATGGTGGTGCGCCCCGGCGAAGTGGTGGCGCTTGCCGGCGATAATGGTGCCGGCAAAACGACTATGATCAAGGCGATATCGGGTGTTTATCCGCCGACATCGGGTGAAATTCTCATCGAGGGGAAGCCAGTGTCATTCTCCTCACCGCAGGATGCGCGAGAAAAGGGCATCGAGACGATCTATCAGGATCTTGCCCTTGCAGATAACCTGACGATTGGCGCAAACATCTTCCTTGGCCGCGAGCCGGTGAAGAAACTCTTCGGGTTTCTTCCGGTCATCGATCGAAAAGCCATGGCAAATGCGGCGCGCGAAACGATGGCGACGCTCGATTTCCACGTCAAACGTCTGGACGCTCCCGTCAGCAATTTCTCGGGCGGGCAGCGCCAGGCTGTTGCCATCGGCCGGGCCGTCTATTGGAACGCGAAAGTTCTGATCATGGATGAGCCGACCGCAGCGCTCGGCGTGCCGGAACAGCGTAAAGTCGTGGCGCTGATAAAGTCCCTGAAGGCGCAGGGCCGCGGCGTCGTCTTCATCTCGCATAACATGCAGGACATCTTTGCCGTTGCGGACCGCATTGTCGTGCTCAGACGCGGCATCGTGGCGGGAGAGAGGAACATTGCCGACACCAACCACGACGAAGTCGTGAAACTGATGGTCGGCGGATAGCAGCAGGGTTCTCGACGCGGCGAGACAACATAGCTTGCGTTAAAGATTATGAATATTGGGGAATTGGCGGCTCGCTCGCTGAGCCGGCACTGTTTTTCATGAAGGAGCTTTCGATGTTTGGGCTGGATGGACGGAAAATCTTGGTGACCGGCGCGAGCGGGGGCATTGGCGGAGCCACCGTTCGTCAACTGGTTGATGCCGGCGCTCAAGTCTATGCTAGCGGACGCTCCGTCGAGGCCTTGAAAACGCTGTCTTCACAGACTGGCTGCGAAGTTCTTCCCTTCGATCTAGCCTCCGAGGACAGCATCAAGGGTGCCCTCGATGGGCTGGACGTATGGGGCGTTGTCAATTGCGGCGGCTTCGGCGGCGAGATCGCAACGCCGATGGAAACCGATATCTCCGTGTTCGACCATGTCATCAGCGTCAACGCACGCGGCGCGTTGCTCGTCATCAAATATGCCTCCCAGGCAATGATCCGGGCCGGCAAGGGAGGCTCGATCGTCAATGTCTCGAGCCAAGCATCCCTTGTCGGCCTGGCTGGGCATATTTCCTATGGATCGTCCAAAGCGGCCCTCGACAATATCACCAGGGTTTCGGCCTTGGAGCTTGGAAAGTACAATATCCGCGTCAACAGCGTGAACCCGACGGTAGTAATGACAGAAATGTCGGCCTTTTACTGGGGTAGACCTGATATCGGGGAGCCCTTCCTCAAGCAGATGCCACTCGGCCGGTGGGCAACGGAGGACGAGATCGCAGCTCCGATCGTCTTCCTGCTCGGCGATGGTGCTTCTATGATTTCAGGCGTATCGCTGCCGATCGATGGCGGCTTTACCGCTTGCTGACAAGATCAGGCGCATCATCGTGAGATAAAAAGCAGAACGATGATGCTGGATCTCTTGAAACTTTGGGGTTCATATCCCAGATCAATCAGGACCCGCTAGTCCGGGCCCCTCTGGCGAGAGAATCGGCGCTCTCGTGATGTCGGACTACTACCCGACACACGTGCCGACCAGAGGAATACAGCATGGACATGTCCGTGTTTTTCGTCGAGTGGCTTGGTAAGCCGCTCTGGATGTGGGCAAGCTTCCTGGCTCTCGTCCTTGCCATCTTGTCATTCGACCTTGGCATCCTTCACAAGAAGAACAAAGAAATAGAAATCAGCGAGAGCATCAAGCTCTCAGCGTTCTATATAGCGCTCGGTCTCGCCTTCGGCGGCTGGGTCTGGTGGTATTTGGGATCTGACGCCGGCCTTGCCTATATGACGGGCTTCGTCGTTGAAAAAACCCTGGCGTTGGATAACGTCTTTGTCATTGCGCTGATCTTCTCGTTCTTCGCCGTGCCGCGCCTTTACCAGCACCGCGTTCTGTTCTGGGGTATCCTGGGCGTCATCGTCTTACGCGCGATCATGATTGGCGTCGGCGCGACACTGGTCGCCGAATTCTCTTGGGTTCTTTATATCTTCGCCGCCTTTCTGATCTTCACCGGCATCAAGATGCTGGTCATGAAGGAGGCCGAGCCGGATGTCTCAAAGAACGCGGTCGTCCGCTTCATGCGCAGCCGGTTCAACGTCACGGATGAACATCATGGCGAACATTTCTTCGTCAAGCAGCAGAACCCGAAGACTGGTAAGCTGTCGTGGTTCATGACGCCGCTCTTCATGGCGCTGGTCTTGATTGAAGTCGCCGACGTTGTCTTTGCCGTCGATTCCGTGCCCGCGATCTTCGCGATCACCACCGACCCGTTCATCGTCTACACGTCCAATATCTTCGCCATCCTTGGCCTGCGTGCACTTTACTTTGCCCTGGCAGCGATGATCCACCGCTTCCGCTATCTGAAGCCTGCGCTGGCGGTGGTTCTGGTCTTTATCGGCTCCAAGATCTTCGTTGCTGATCTTCTCGGCCTCGAAAAATTCCCCGCCGCGCTGTCGCTCGCCATCACCTTCGGCATCATCATCAGCGGCGTCGTTTGGAGCCTATTGAAGACGCGCAACCAGCCGGCTTCTTAAGATCTGCCGAAAGATGCTCGAGCCGACGCATTGGGGCGTCGGCATCGAAAAAACCGCTGAAGTCCAACTCTTCGTTTTCATAGGAGGCAAAAACAATGTCTGAATTTTTTGCATGGATCTTCTCCATACTGGTCGTTTCCCCGCTTCAGGCGGATATTGCCGAGCAGACGCGCAATGCCGGCGCGACACTGAACATCATCCAGCAGTCGCAACAATGCATCGCCTCTCAAGCACCCAAGCTGATCGAGCGTGCCGGGAATGACATGTGGTGGGCAAGCACGACCGCGATCGGCGTCACGGCAGGCTGGACAGATCCTGTTTCTCTTCTCGATCGGCGCGATCCTGCCTGTTCGGCTCTCGTCGGACTGATCAAACAACCGGGAGACGATGTTTGAGACGAAATGCAGAAACTGCCCTCATCCGAAAGGAAGAGCGAATGAGAGATGATAGCGCGACACCCGATAGAGGGCAGGAAGGCGTTGCCTCAAGCCGCCTTCGCGATGTCGCAAAGCTCGCGCGGGAAGATGGCGGCCTTTCGATTTCGGAAATCATTGCCGTCATGGGCCCCGCCGGCAAAGCCTTCACCATCCTTGTTCTCGCACTGCCCGCGCTGACGCCCATTCCTGGACCGTTTGGCATGGTGTTCGGCACGGCGCTGGCGCTGGTCTCGCTTCAAGTGGCAACAGGCCGCGAGACTTTGTGGTTGCCGAACATATTGGGAAAACGCCGCCTGTCCGCACGCGTTCTGGAGATTATCGTCAACCACACTCTGCCGCTGGTCTCCAAGGTCGAGCGCGTCGTGTGCTCGGGCAGGCTGAAAAGCCTCACCGGTCGGAAGGCAGAAGCGCTTATTGGCATCCCTGTCTTTCTTCTGGCCGTGGCGATTGCTCTGCCTATTCCCTTTGGCAACTTCTTGCCGGTTATTGCCGTCATGACCCTTGCCGTAGGTCTAATGGAGCAAGATGGCTTGGTGACCCTTATCGGGCTTGGCATGACCTTGCTGGCGGTCATCGCAACCATATTCCTGCTTTACGGGGCAGCATCGCTCGTCAGCGGAATCGGAGCCTAAGGCACGGTCGTAAGATGAATGACTTATGCGGGCTCTATTCTGTTACAAACGCAGGGGCCCGCGATCGACACCGCAATCTCTGTGGCGCGATCGATGGCCCTGGGGGAAGAAGCCGTGCCTTCCAGGAAAACCATGCCGGCCATCTCGCGAACACGAATTGACGAATTTTCAAGTCCATCCGAATAGGCAAGAGTCGTTGCAATTGTCTCTGCCGTTTCTGCGAGCTTAGAGGCAACTGAACGTGTCGTAGATGTCAAAATAGAGAACATGGAACACCTCCTGCTAGCTCAACGCCGGCAGGAAAAATTTGTTCATATTCCATTCATAAAGCAGCTATCTTTTTGAAAGGACAATGCTTTTACACGCTCAGGATGTGATCGACACGATCTTCACTACCAAAAACTTTGAGGTATCGGTCGACCTCGCCTGGATCGCCCGTCGCCTTTTGCGGGTTATCTGACAGCTTGACAGCTGGTCTTCCATCCGCATCACTCACCTTGCAAACGATGGAAATCGGGTGAAGCCCAGAAATCTCTGTCGGGGCGCAGCCGGTAAAGTCGTTGGTGAGGTTCGTACCCCAGCCGAAGCTCATACGCACACGGCCCTCAAAATGCTTATAGGTATCGATGATGGCGTCGACATCGAGGCCATCGGAGAAAATGAGAAGCTTCTGGCGTGGATCGCGCCCCATCTTCTTCCACCAGGACACGATCTTTTCGCCGCCCTCGATCGGCGGGGCGCTGTCAGGGCGAAAGCCCGTCCAGTCGGCGACCCATTCAGGAGCGTCACGCAAGAAGGCGGCCGTGCCGAAGGCGTCTGGAAGAACAATCAGCAGATTGCCGCCGTAGAGCTTGTTCCAGTCCTGCAAAACCTTGTACGGCGCCTTGCGCAAGTCTTCGTCACTGGTTGCAAGGGCTGCCGCGACCATCGGAAGTTCATGGGCATTTGTCCCAACCGCTTCAAGATCGGAATCCATAGCCAGCAATACATTGCTGCTGCCGGTAAAAGCCGGGCCGATGCCTTCCTTTAGTGCTTCCACGCACCAGCGCTGCCACAGGAAGCTGTGCCGCCGCCGGGTTCCAAAATCGGAAATGCGCAGATCGGGCAATTCCCGGAGCCGCTCAACCTTCGACCACATCTTGGCTTTCGCGCGGGCATAGAGCACGTCCAGCGTAAAGGGCCCGAGCGCTCGCATCGCCGAGCGTGAACGCAGCTCATTGATGATCGCCAAGGCCGGAATTTCCCACATGGTCGTCTCCTTCCACGAACCGTGGAAGTCGAGGACGTACTGTCCATCGCGCCGTGACAGTTCATACTCAGGCAGCTGAAAATGCGACAACCAAGCCAAGAACTCCGGCTCGAAAATCTGGGCACGGCCATAAAAGCTGTTGCCCGCAAGCCAGATCATTTCCTTTTTGGACAGACGCAGCGAGCGGGCATGATCGAGCTGTTCGCGCAGTTCGCCTTCGTCGATTTCGTCTGTCAGTCTCACACGTTTGGTGCGGTTGATCAGCGTAAACGTCGCGTTGACATCCGGATAAAGCTTCCAGATCATCTGCAACATCAATAATTTATAGAAATCCGTATCAAGGAGGCTGCGAACTATCGGATCGAGTTTCCAGGTGTGATTATAAACGCGCCGCGCAATATCCGTCTTCATTCAAGATCCGCCCAAGTCCCTCGTCCGGAGAGCCCGGCCCCTGCTCAAACCGCCGCAATGACAGTTCCGCCAATTCCCACTGTCGCTTCTCCTCGATATCGGATCGCGACGCCTCGGCAGATCCCTAAGTTCGATCTGTCGGGTCTTTATCGGAAAGTCGGATTAGAATGTCCAGCCCTCAGAATGAGAAAGGCTCTGCCGCAAATGCGACAGAGCCCAATGGTGTTTTCGGCAACTTGCAGCGAGTGAGTTAAATGCCATTACCGGGATCCGAGCGGCTGTGCCGGAGGATTGGTCGCCGACGGCTTGTTCGCATCGGTCGATTGGGTCGTCGATTGAGGCTGCGCATTTTCCTCTTGCTTGTTCCCCCAGATCTCCACAGGGATCCAGACGATAAACGCAAGCACCAACGCCGATATCAGCACTGTAAGAATTCGCTTTCCCGTATTGCCTTGCTTAGCTGCAACGGGGCTGATCTCCTGCTCTATGTGCAGACGACCGTCTTCCTTGCGTTCGACGTGGCTTTCCATTTGCGTCGCCATCTTCGCCTCCTCTATCAGAGGGCGCTATTCGCCCCTGAAAACGTCTGAAGACTCAACGGGCAGGAGAATGGAATGTTCCGAGGGATCAGTAGCCGGCCCTTCGGTCGACCAGAAATTCCAGAGGCTGTCCGCTTTCAAACCGGCCAATCTGTCTTTCGACATGCGCAAATAGGGCCTTCTCGTCAGAAACCGCCGCATCGTGTGGTGTGATGAAGACATTGTCGAGATCCCACAAGGGGCTGCCGGGCGCCAAAGGTTCGACCTCGAACACGTCAAGAGAAGCGCCGCCCAAGATGCCATCGTTGATTGCTGAAACGATGTCGGCCTCCACTTGACTGCCGCCACGGCCAGCGTTCAGAAAAACCGGTCGGCCAAGCGCGCCGTCGTGTCTCAGCTTTTCAAACAGGCCACGGTTGTAAAGGCCTTTCGTTTCCGCCGTCAGCGGTAAAAGCCCAACAAGAATATCGGTTTGGTGAAGAAAAGCGTCGAGCTCCTCGCTGCCATAGGTTTCGACGCCGGGAACGGCTTTCTTGGAGCGCGACCATCCGGCTACGTTGAATCCAAGCGTCGTCAATTTCATCGCAGCATCCTGGCCGAGAACGCCCATACCCATAATACCAACCGTCACGTCCGCCGCCTCTGGAGGAACCATGTCACCCCATTGGTGGTGGCGCTGGGCCTTTTCGTGCGCGTGCTGGCCTCGCAGATGCATCAGGCAATGCAATACGACCCATTCGCTCATCCGAGTTGTCAAGCTGTGGTCTACGAAGCGGACAATGGGAATATCGGGTAGATTTGGTATTCGCAGAATACTGTCGACGCCAGCACCGCCGCAAAAGATGACCTTCAGGTTGGTCGCACGCTGGAAGAGGTCGGCGTCCGGCTTCCACACCAGCGCATAATCAATGGACGAAAGGTCTGTATTGCGGCTTTCCGGGTCGGCAAGATTGATACTTCCACGATCCTCAAAGGCTGTCTCAAGAAGCGCAGCAAGACGCTCCGGGTTGAACTTCAGATCGACGAGAACGGGTGAAGGCACGGGATTCACATCTTATTGTTGGACGGCCGGGATTGAAGACGCCTCAATATGAAAGGCGGCGGCAAGGAGCGCCTTGGTGTAATCATCCTTGGGCGCATTGAAAATTTGCGCTGCCGGACCCTGCTCCACCACTTTGCCAAACCGCATGACAATGAGGTAGTTGGCAAGCGCCTTAACGACCTTGAGGTCGTGGCTGATGAAGAGATAGGCGAGATCATGACGCCGCTGGAGATCGCGCAGCAGGTCCACGACCTGCGCCTGTACGCTCATGTCGAGCGCCGAGGTTGGCTCGTCCAGCATCACAAAGCGCGGCTTCAAAACCATGGCGCGGGCGATCGCGATGCGTTGACGCTGACCGCCGGAAAATTCATGCGGATAACGAAAGCGGGTTGCAGGATCCAAGCCGACCTCTTGCAGAGCCCAGCAGACGCGCTGATCGCGGTCTTGATGCGAGAGCTCGCGCTCATGAACCTTAAGTCCTTCCGCAATGATGTCGCTGACGGACATACGCGGGCTGAGCGAACCGTAGGGGTCCTGGAACACGACTTGCAACTGGCGTCGCAGCGGGCGCATTTGCGAAAATGAATAGCCCGCTATGTCTTTTCCAAGGAATGCAATGCGGCCCTGCGAGGAGATCAGCCGTGTCAGGGCAAGCCCGAGCGTTGTCTTACCGGACCCCGATTCACCGACGACGCCGACCGTCTGACCAGCACGCATAGCAAGATCGATGCCGTCGACAGCTTTGACGTGATCGCTGACACGGCGCAGGAACCCAGTCTTGATCGGGAACCAGACCTTGACCTGCTCACCCTCCATTACAACCGGCTTCGTCACATCGATGGCCGGCGGCTCACCGCGCGGTTCTGCGGCTAGCAAATGCTTCGTATAATCATGCTGGGGGGAGTTGAAGACCTCCTCGACTGTTCCGGTCTCAACGATCTTTCCCTTGGTCATCACGCATACACGGTCGGCGAACCGCCGCACGATCCCAAGATCGTGCGTGATGAACAGCATGGACATGCCGTGTTCACCCTTAAGATTGCGCAAAAGTTCGAGGATCTGCGCCTGTACAGTGACGTCGAGCGCCGTGGTCGGCTCATCGGCAATCAGAAGTTCGGGCCGGTTGGCGAGCGCCATGGCAATCATCACACGCTGGCGCTGGCCTCCGGAGAGCTCATGCGGATAGGCCTTCAGTCTTTTTTCCGCTTCACGAATTCCGACCTGGTTCATCAGTTCGAGAACACGGCGACGCGCAGGCTCGCCCGTCAGGCCTTGATGCAGCGCAAGCACTTCAGCAATCTGCTTTTCGATCGGATGGAGCGGATTGAGGGAGGTCATCGGCTCCTGAAAGATCATCGTGATATCGTTGCCACGCACCGAACGCATCTCCTTGTCGGAGACCTTCAGCAGATCTTTCCCCTTGAAGAGGATTTCGCCAGAAGGATGGCTGGCGGCTGGATATTGCAACAGGCGAAGAACGGAGTTCGCCGTCACGGATTTCCCTGATCCGGATTCGCCCACCAAGGCCATCACCTCGCCCTTGGCGATATCGAACGAGACGCGGTCGACAGCAAGCGATGTCGCGCCCCCTTGATGGAAGGCGACGGACAGATCACGAACCGATAACAAAGCCTCAGACACGCGCATAGAGTTCAAACAGATATCTCCCTCATCGGAACGTCTTGCGCGGGTCGAAGGCGTCACGGGCCGCCTCCCCAATGAAAACCAACAACGACAGCATGATCGACATAGTTAGGAAGGCTGTGATGCCGAGCCATGGCGCTTGAAGATTGGCCTTGCCCTGCGCAATCAACTCACCCAGCGAAGGCGAACCTGGTGGCATGCCGAACCCGAGAAAGTCGAGCGAGGTCAAGGTTGTGATGGAGCCTGACAGGATGAACGGCAGGAAGGTCAAAGTGGCTACCATGGCATTCGGCAAAAGGTGCCGCCACATGATGGTTCGATTACCAACACCGAGAGCTCTGGCAGCGCGCACATATTCGAAGTTTCGCGCCCTTAGGAATTCTGCCCTGACGACACCGACGAAACCGACCCAGGAAAACAACAGCATGACGCCCAAGAGCACAAAGAAGCCCGGCGGCAGCATGGCGGCGATAATTAACAAGATGTAGAGTACCGGCATCGAGGACCAAATCTCGATGAAGCGCTGCATCAAGAGATCAGTCCAGCCGCCGAAATAGCCCTGGACTGCGCCAGCAAGCACGCCAACGATTGCAGAGCAAACCGTCAGCGTCAGACCAAACAGAACGGAAATGCGAAAACCGTAAAGAACTCTTGCGAGTACATCGCGTGCTTGATCGTCGGTGCCGAGCCAGTTCATATTCCCGAGCGTACAATTTGGATCTTTCGCCCCCTGCGGATAGCCGGCACAGCGCTCATCGGGGCTCATCATCCAAAAAGGCGCCGTTGGCGCGGAATGAGGGATGTTTGAATTGGCGGATCGGTACGAGTAATGGATCGGCGGCCAAATCATCCATCCGTGAGCATTGATCTCTTCTGAGATTACGTCCGAACGGTAATCGGTTTCCGCCAGAAACCCTCCGAACTTCTCTTCCGGATAATTCACAACAACCGGAAACAGGATCTCGCCTTTGTAATAGGCGATGATCGGTCGGTCATTGGCAATGAACTCCGAAATCAGGGACAGGAAGAACAAGATTAGGAAAAGCCAAAGCGACCAGTAGCCGCGACGATTGGCTTTAAAATTCTGCCAGCGCCTGCGATTGGTCGGTGAAAACAGGCCGCGGCGCGGTGGAGCGACCGGACCGGACGTTGCATTGACCGCGTCCATCACACTTCCCTCCGCTCAAAGTCGATGCGGGGATCGATCCAAGTATAGATCAGATCCGACAGGAGACTGACGAAAAGACCAAGTAACGAAAAGATGTAGAGTGTTGCAAAGACGATTGGATAGTCCCGATTCACAATCGACAGATAACCGAGACGGCCAAGACCGTCCAAGGAGAAGATATTTTCGATCAAGAGCGAGCCAGTGAAGAAAGCCGAAATGAATGCACCCGGAAAGCCCGCGATGATGATCAGCATGGCATTGCGGAACACATGACCATAAAGGACCTGCCGCTCGTTCAAACCTTTCGCCCGCGCCGTCACGACATATTGCTTGCGAATTTCCTCGATGAAAGAGTTCTTGGTCAAAAGCGTGGTTGTTGCGAAGGCCCCGAGCACGAGTGCAGTCAAGGGCAGCGTCAGATGCCAGAAGTAGTCGACAATCTTTTGCCACCAGGTCAATTGATCGAAATTATCTGACACGAGGCCGCGCAACGGGAACCAGTCATAAAAAGACCCGCCGGCAAAGAGAACGATCAACAAGATACCAAACAGAAAGCTCGGCACGGCATAACCGATGATGACGATTCCCGAAGTCCAGACATCGAATGTCGAGCCATCGCTGATCGCCTTGCGGATACCGAGGGGGATCGAGATAGCATAGGAAAAGATCATGATCCACACGCCGAGCGAGACCGAGACCGGGAGCTTGTCTTTAATCAAGTCGAGTACGGGCGTATTGCGGAAGAAGCTCTCGCCGAAATCGAAGCGAATGTAGTTCCACATCATATCCAGAAAACGGGTCAGAGGCGGCTTGTCGAAGCCGAACTGTTTTTCAAGTTTCTTGATGAACTCCGGATCCAGGCCCTGTGCGCCACGATATTTCGAGCTATCGTCGAAAGCCTGACCGCCCATCACATCGCCGCCGCCGGACAAGCGGGCATCTGCGCCTTGCCCATCGCCAGTAATTTGAGAAATCACCTGCTCAACTGGACCGCCTGGCGCAAACTGAATGACCAGAAAAGAGATTCCCATGATGCCGATGATGGTCGGGATCATCAGAAGCAGGCGGCGCAAGATATATGCAGCCATCAGATGTCATCCCTCGATATCAGGATATGTGACAGTTCCGGTCCTTGTTTAATCAACCCTCAGCCCTTCCAGTCGGCCGCCGGCATTTCGCCACTGCGCCCCGATTCGCCTATTTATTGGGAGCGCAGGCTCGTTCGCAAGACACGCGGTCTCACTTTGCATCTTTCGACCACCATATGTCGGGAAAACCGATCGCATATTCCGGCAGCTCTGCCGGACGCGCCAGCTTATCAGAATAAGCAAAGTTCTGCGTTCTGGCATAATAGAGAGGGACGACATAGTGCCTTTCTAAAAGCACGCGATCCATGGCTTTGACGGGAGCTACCTGCTCTTCGCGGTTTGGGGCGAAAATGATCATCTTGACCAAGGCATCGACCGCAGGATCGGCAATACCGGCATAGTTGTGCGAGCCTTGCTGATTGACTGATTTGGAGCCCCAATAATCAACTTGTTCATTGCCAGGGTTCAGCGTCTGCGCCCAGACATACCAGGTCATATCGAAGTCGAAGCTGCGCATGCGGCTGACATACTGCGATGCATCCACCGTGCGCACGCGCGCATCGATGCCGATTTTCCGCAGGTTATTGGCATAGGGGACTGCAGCCCTTTCCAGAGCGGCGCTGTTCAAAAGAATTTCAAACGAAAGCGGTTGGCCCGTCTTCGTGTTGACCATCCGGCTGCCCTTGATGTCGTAACCAGCTTCTTTCAAGAGCGCCACCGCCTTGCGCAGGTTGTCGCGGCTCTTCTGCGGATCACCGCCGATAGGGTTGGCATAAGGCTTCGTAAAGATCTCTGACGGCACTTGATCCTTCATGCCGTTGAGGATCTCGAGCTCGCGGCCTTGCGGCAAGCCGGACGAGGCAAGCTCGGTGCCATAAAAGAAGCTGTCGCAGCGCTGATAAGCACCGAAAAACACGGTTCGATTCAACTCCTCGAAGTCGAAGGCGTAATTCAAAGCTTCGCGCACACGTTCGTCCTTGAACATGTCGCGCCGCATGTTGGGAACCATGGCCTGCATGATGCCGACGCCGCGTAGCCCGTTCGGTAGCTGTTCACGCTTGAGGCGCCCATCTTTGACTGCGGGAAAATCATATCCGGTGGCCCAGCGGCTAGCCTGATTTTCCTGCCAGAAATCGATGTTGCCGCCTCGAAGAGCCTCGAACTCGACGGCGCGATCGCCGAAGAAGGTCACGGAGATGGTTCTGAAATTGTTCTGGCCGACATTCACATTGATGTCCCGACCCCAATAGTCGTCGCGCCGCTCATAGGTCACTTTGCTGCCGGCGGAGAAAGACGCGATTTTGTAGGGACCCGACCCCATGACCGGCTCCAGCGTGGTCTTGGAGATATCGCGCTGCGTGCCATCTGCCGCTTTTCCTTCCCACCAAGCTTTTGGAACAACGACCAACTGACCGAGAATGTTGGGAAGCTCCTTGTTGCCTTTTTCGTCGAAGGTGAAGGTCACGTCTCGCGGGCCGGTCTTTTCCGCCTTGGTCACGTGTCCATAGTAATTGGACGCCAGCGGGTTGAGCTCCTTGCTCTTGTCGAAGCTGAAGATGACATCTTCGACCGTCACGGGCGACCCGTCTGCCCATTTTGCCTCCGCTCTCAGGCGGAAAGTGGCACTTGAGACATCGTCAGGAAAGCTGACCCCTTCGGCCAAAAGGCCGTAGGACGTCAGAGCCTCGTCGAGGGACGACTTCATGAGTGTTTCAAATACGAGCGAATTTTGAATGGTGGGGCTTGGGGCGACGCCAGCGGGCGCGCTCCCTTTGCCAAGGATGGGGTTGAAGCTATCGAAGGTCCCCGTCTGCGAAAGCTGAAGGTCGCCACCCTTGGGGGCGTTCGGATCTACATAGTCGAAATGCGCGAAACCTGGCTTGTACTTGACTTCGCCGATCGAGGAAACGCCGACGCGAAATTGCGGCTCCTGTGCCGAGGCAGGGGAAAGCGAGATTGCCATCCCAAAGATCATCAAGAGTAAACCCAGCCTCGATCGCGCCATTCAAACCACCTTTTCATTTTTCCTGCAGCTTAAAGCGAATGTCGGCGAAAAGCAGGAACGGAATGAATTTTTTTAAATAAATGCAATCGCATTGATCCTTTTCAGATGCATCTGCCCTGCAGACGGCACCAATGGCAAAGACATCGGTTTGCGATGCGGGCAAATCAGTCTAGGTTCCCGGCTACCGCTTTGCGGATCAGGCGCGCTTTTCAGGATTGCTATGATTTTCACGAATGCTTCTCCCTTTGGTGTCATTGTCCGTTTCGCCGTATCGGGCATCATTGCCGCAGGTGTCATGGCGGCCGATGCCATGGCCCAGCAAAAGCAACCGAGCCCTGGGAGCGCAAAAGCGCTTTTCGGTGCAGTACAATTGCCAAGCAATCAAGAATCGCAGCCGATCGGCTTTTACGCCAAAGGCTGCATGGCCGGCGGCGTCGCGCTGCCCGCCGATGGTCCGACATGGCAGGTCATGCGCATGTCGCGCAACCGTCGCTGGGGCAATCCAGCAACGATTGCGCTGATCGAAAAGCTCTCGCGCGATGCGCGCCAAGACGGCTGGCCGGGGCTTCTCATCGGAGACATGTCCCAGCCGCGGGGCGGCCCGATGTTCAATGGCCATGCATCGCATCAGATCGGTCTCGATTTCGATGCCTGGTTCAGACCGATGCCGGCGCAGCGCCTGACAATTGCCGAACGCGAAACCTATCCCTTCGTGTCGCTGCTTCAGAAAAACAAGTTCCTGACCGTCGATGACAGACTTTGGACGCAGGCGCATGCGCGCTTGCTGATGCGCGCGGCGAGTTATCCTGAAGTAGAGCGCATCTTCGTCAATCCTGCCATCAAGAAAAAGATGTGCGACACCTGGAAAGGCGACCGCACCAACCTTGGCAAGATCCGCGCGCAATACGGTCACGACGAACACTTCCATGTCCGCTTGCACTGCCCGCCTGGTGCCACGGCCTGCAAACCGCAGGCGCCGGTTGCGCCGGGGGATGGCTGCGACAAGTCGCTGGCTTGGTGGTTCAGTCCTGCGCCCTGGGCGAAGCCAAAACCCCCAGTGCCCGGTGCGCCGCCGCCAAAGCCGCCGCGCGAGGTAATGGTTTCGGATCTGCCGGCAGCCTGCGCAGCCGTGCTGCACGCGCCGTCAATCTCGCCGGCAAAGGCAAAAGCCTATGGCGTCGAAGGCGCGCCCAGCGCCAGCCGGGCACAGCCTTCAAGAAACGCGAACGTTCCACAAGCGGAGGTGCCGGTGCAGGAGGATCAGCCCTCGGCGGAGTAAGCACGGGCTGTCGGCGCCAATGCATGTCGCGTCGGATCGTCTCATTCGTGCGATGCGAACAGACATAAGATCGAAATCCTGCAGTGATTTGCCAATAAACGAATTGCGGATCGCTACAGAGTGTCGTTGCCGACAGTTCTTCTCCAAGCGCTTCACGCTGCCGCTTTCAAATCCCTGATGTCTCGTATAGAAGCGGACCAAACGATTGAAATAGGGACTGTCATGGCCGGATGCATCGCGTTGATCGCGCATGATCAGAAAAAGGACGATATGGCAGCCTTTGCCCAGCGCAATGCAGATACGCTTCGTCCCTGGGCGATCGTGGCGACAGGAACGACCGGCGGCCGCGTTCTGGATGCCGCGCCCGATCTCAATGTTACGCGGCTGAAAAGCGGGCCTTTGGGCGGCGACCAGCAAATCGGCGCCATGATTGCGACCGGGAATATCGACGCACTGATCTTCTTCGTCGATCCGCTGACGCCGATGCCCCATGATGTCGACGTCAAAGCGCTGATGCGTCTTGCCATCGTCTATAACATTCCCATGGCGCTGAACGAGGCGACAGCGGAAAAACTTCTTCCTACACTTCGTGCCTGAGACGTCAGGACACTTCAGAACGGGTTACGCCATGTCCAGCAAGATCGACAATGCCATGCCTTTTCCCATCATGATCGGCGATATCGGCGGGACAAACGCCCGCTTTTCGATCATTCATGATGCGCAGGCCGAGCAGGTGCATCTACCGAATATCCGTACGGCAGACTTTGAGACGATTGACGAGGCCATCCGCCAGACGGTGCTTCCAAATGTAAAGCAAGCGCCCCGTTCGGCGATTCTGGCTTTGGCAGGCCCCATCAACGGCGACGAAGTTCCTCTGACCAATTGCGACTGGGTCGTTCGTCCGAAGACCATGATCGCTGGCCTCGGCTTTGAGGACGTCCTGCTCCTCAACGATTTTGAAGCACAGGCTTTGGCCATCGCCGACCTGACGGATGAGCATCTCGAGCGCTTGGGTCCGGTCTCCGGTCACCGGGTGGATTCACGCCTCGTCCTTGGACCTGGCACAGGTCTTGGCGTCGGCGGCCTCATTCATATCGAGGACAGGTGGATCCCTGTTCCGGGCGAAGGCGGCCATGTCGATCTTGGTCCTCGTACTGAGCGCGATCTTCAAATCTTCCCGCATCTTGAAACCATAAAGGGCCGCATCTCGGCCGAACAGGTGATCTGCGGGCGCGGTATCGTCAACCTCTATCGGGCGATCTGCAAGGCCGACGGCAAGCAAGCACTCTATGCCGATCCGGCTGACGTGACATCGCATGCTCTTGCCGGTTCCGATCCACAGGCGGTCGAAACACTTTCGCTGTTTGTCACTTATCTCGGCCGCATTGCTGGGGATATGGCGATGATTTTCATGGCGCGCGGCGGCGTTTACCTTTCGGGCGGTATTTCTCAAAAGATCCTGCCGGCTTTGCAAGGCCCGGAATTTCGCGCAGCATTCGAGGACAAAGCGCCGCACAACGCCCTTATGGCAAGCATTCCCACCTATGTCGTCACCTACCCGCTGGCAGCCCTATCCGGCCTTGGTTCCTACGCGCGGCGACCCGAACGCTTCGGTGTGTCGACAGATGGACGCCGCTGGCGGGCGTGAGTGCCGAAGTCCCGCATCACGGTGCGGGCTCTAGCCAATCAGACCGTGAGCGATTATAGAGCCGCAGGTCCTGCAATCCGCGGACCTGCCTATCGCAAGACAGGAAGCCGAATTATTGCAGCGAACCAACAGCCGCAAAACGACCGTTGATAGTGACACCGTCACCAGTGTCCTGAAACGTGTTATTGCCGAAAACGGCCGCGAACACATTAGAGGTTACGCCTTTGCCATTGTTTGCCTGATCATCGTCGCTTTATCGACGGCGTTTACCGCTTGGATCATGCGGGCAATCATCGACCAAGCCTTTGCCAACCGCCGCGCCGATGTCGTCTGGATCATCTGCCTTTCCATCTTCATCGCGTTCGTGATGCGCGGCTTTGCAAGCTATGGTCAAGCGGTGGCTTTGTCGAAGATCGGCAACAACATCGTTGCCACCTACCAGCGCCGGCTTTACGCCCACTTGATGACGCTCTCAGTGGGCTTCTTCAACGAGGCGCGTTCGGCACAGATTGCGGCACAGGTCAGCCAGAACGTCAGCGGGATCCGCGACGTCCTCAACCTGACGATTACCTCAACTGTACGCGATCTCCTGACATTCGTGTCGCTGCTCGGCGTCATGATCTTTCAGGACTGGCGCCTCAGCTGCGCGGTCTTCATCCTTGCGCCGCCTCTTCTTTTGACGTTGCGCTATCTTTCCAAACGGCTGCGCACGGCGACGAAGGAAGCCATCCACGTCAACAGCCATGTGTTGGGCGCCATGCAGGAGACGATCCAAGGTATTTCCATCGTCAAAGCCTTTACGATGGAAGAAGAGCTGGAAAACAAGGTTAACAAACTGATCACATCGGCGGAACATCGCGCCAACCGCATCGCGCGCTTGTCCGAACGAAATACGCCGCTGACCGAAAGCTTTGCTGGCTTTGCTGTTGCGAGCGTTCTCGCCTATGCCGCCTATCGTTCGATTTATCATAATATACCGCCGGGGGCCTTCTTCTCCTTTGTCACGGCGCTCCTGCTTGCCTACGACCCGGCACGCCGGCTTGCCAAGCTGCAGGTCCAGATGGAGCGTGCCGTCGTCAACGCGAAAATGATTTACGACATTCTCGACATGGAGCCGCGCCAGCGCGATAAACCCGACGCCCGGCCGCTCTCCGTCAGCGATGCCAAGATCGAGTTTAAAAACGTCGTCTTCGCCTATGGTAAAGAACCGGTCCTCAGCGACGTCAGCTTCACGGCAGAGGGTGGCAGGACGACAGCGCTGGTCGGCCCGTCCGGTGCGGGGAAATCGACGGTCATCAACCTTATCCCGCGGTTTTTTGACCCGTCGGACGGCGAAATTCTGATCGATGGGCAGGATATTGCCCATATCACGAAGCAGTCGCTGCGCCAGCAATTGGCCTATGTGTCCCAGCAGCCTTACATGTTCGAAGGCAGTATCCGCGACAACATCCGCTATGGCAGGCCCGAGGCCACGGATGCGGAGGTGGAGGAAGCGGCCCGTCTCGCCTTTGCACATGATTTCATCCTTGCTCAGCCGGAAGGATACGATACGCCCGTGGGTGAAAACGGCGTCACTCTGTCCGGCGGCCAGCGCCAACGGCTATCCATCGCACGAGCGCTGGTGCGCAATGCGCCGATCCTGCTTCTCGACGAGGCGACCTCTGCGCTCGACACGGAATCGGAAGCGGCGGTGCAGAAGGCGCTCGATATCGCAATGCGCGGACGCACGGTGGTGGTCATTGCTCACCGGTTGTCAACCATCAAGCGCGCCGACAAGATTGTCGTGATGCAGCAAGGACGTGTGGTCGAAGAAGGCACGCATGAGATGCTTGCGAACCGCGTGGACGGGCTCTACGCTCGCCTCAACAACCTTCAAGCTCCCAGTGGGAGTGCCGATCACCAGCATGGAGAACTTCAAGCGAAATGAACGATGCTCCCATGAAGCTGGTGGTTGTCGGCGCAAGTGGACGGATGGGGCAGAGCCTGATCCGCCTCATTCATGAGACCGATGGCGTAACGCTCCATGCCGCAGTCGGCCGTCCCGGCTCGCACTTTATTGGCCAGGACGCTGGCGAATTGGCCGGGCTTGGCAGGATTGGTGTGACGATCAGCGATGATCCGCTGACAGCTTTCCTGGAGGCAGAGGGTGTCGTCGACTTTACGACTCCCGCGACGACCAATGTCTTTAGCGAATTGGCAGCTCAGGCGCGCATCGTTCATGTCATCGGTACCACAGGATGCTCGCTTGACGACGAAGCAAGGATTGCGGCGGCAGCCCGTCACGCGCGCGTCGTCAAGTCGGGCAATATGAGCCTTGGCGTCAATCTTCTCAGCGTCTTCGTGGAACAAGCAGCCAAGGCGCTTACGCCTGCGGCCTGGGATATCGAAGTCCTCGAAATGCATCACAAACGGAAAGTCGATGCGCCCTCGGGCACTGCGCTGCTTCTCGGGCAAGCTGCCGCACGCGGTCGCGGTATCGATCTTGCCTCAGCTTCCGTGCGGGTCAGGGATGGCCATACCGGTGCCCGCGAAAGCGGGACAATTGGCTTTGCCACCTTGCGTGGCGGGTCGGTCGTTGGCGAACATTCAGTCTATTTCGCAAGCGAAGGCGAGTTGCTGACGCTCTCGCATAGCGCCGGCGATCGTTCAATTTTCTCTCGCGGCGCAATCGCTGCCGCCCTTTGGGCGCGCGACAAAAAGCCCGGCCTTTATTCCATGCTCGACGTGCTCGGCCTCGCCGGCGCCTGATTTTCTCACGGAGGTAATTTCATGACTGGCACTCTCGTCCTCGTTCGCCACGGGCAGAGCGATTGGAACCTTAAAAACCTCTTCACAGGATGGAAGAACCCGGAGCTCACAGAGCTTGGCGTCCAGGAAGCCACGACCGGTGGCAAGGCGCTCGCCGATTACGGTATCAAGTTCGACATCGCCTTCACGTCGGCATTAAAGCGCGCCCAGGATACCTGCCGCATTATTCTCGATTGCGTTGGTCAGCCTGATCTTGAAACTATCAGGAACGAGGCGCTGAACGAGCGCGATTACGGCGATCTGTCCGGCCTCAACAAGGACGATGCCCGCGCCAAATGGGGTGAGGAGCAGGTTCATATCTGGCGTCGTTCTTACGATGTCCCGCCCCCAGGCGGCGAAAGCTTGCGCGATACGGGCGCTCGCGTCTGGCCATACTATCTGACTGATATCTTGCCGCGTGTCCTTTCAGGTCAGAAGGTTCTCGTGGCCGCCCATGGCAACTCGCTACGCTCGCTCGTCATGGTTCTGGACAAGCTTTCCAAGGAACAGATCCTGGCGCTCAACCTCGCCACCGGCGTTCCCATGGTTTACAAGCTGAACGCCGACTCCACCGTTTCGGCCAAGGACGTGCTGGGCGATATGTCCGGCGCTCACTGATATATCGGTCCAGGCGCTCGAGCCGACGAACAGCCTTGAGCGCCCGGACTAATTTTCGACGCTGAACTGCACGCGATCGGCGGCAAAGCGCGTTATGGAGAACTGCACAGGCATGCGCTCCAGATCTGTATTGAGAGCGCGGGTCACGAGAACGATCGCGCCAGCAGCCAGTTCGAGGCTTTTCATATCGGCGGCATCGGCATGTTCCGCCGAGATTTCGGTTTTGGCCCTGATATAATCCGATAGTCCGAGTGCCGCGAAGGACGCGGTGACGGATTGCGTCTCGCGATAAATTTCTGCCAAACCTGGAAAACGGTCTGCTGGAAACCAGGATACCGCCGAAGAAATCGGCTGCTCGTCCGCAATGCGCAAGGTCTCCAGCCGTAAGATCTTCGCTCCCGGTTGAAGCCCGAGCTTTGACGCGATGTCGGCAGAGGCCGCTTCCTGCTTATCGCTCAGCAGCAGACCCCTTGTGTGGCGTACCTGATCGGCTACGCCGCTGGTAAAGCGTGTGCGCAAGCCGATCGGAAAATTCAGACGGTCGCGCCTCTCGATCGCCGTCCCCCTGCCCTGGACAGCACGAACGATCCCTTCTTGCGCCAAGGCGGCAAGCGCGCTGCGTACCGTATGCCGGTTGACGCCAAATTGTGCGGCTAGAACGGTTTCGGGGGGCACCATACCTGTCTGGTCGTACGCCCCTGCCGCGATAGAGGCGCGGATACGATCGGCTATCTGCCGCCAGAGCGCGACTCCGTTCTGTCTTTGCACCTGTCCAGCCATCTCATTCCTTCTATCGGCGTCACACGCTTGTCACGCCGGGATTTTAAAGATAAATCTATGTTGTCTAGTTGTCTATATAAATAGACATTTTGGAGAATGCAATGATTTCTCATGAACCCGATCGCCAACCCGGAAGAAAGCGTGTCGCCGATCTTTTGGCAAAGGCGGAAATGAGCGAACTGAATGCGACTTGGGCCGATGTCGACCCTAAGCCCGCAGTCCAGCCAATTCGAGGGCCTGAAACCGGGCTTGTGATGATCAAGGGGCGCATCGGCGGCGGCGGCTCGCCTTTCAACCTTGGAGAAGCGACGGTAACGCGGGCGACTGTCCGCCTTGAGACTGGCACCGTTGGCCATGCACATGCGCTTGGCACCGACCGCGAGAAGGTCCAACTCGCTGCCATCTTCGAAGCTCTTTGGCAGGAAGCGGAAACACAGAGCTTGGTCGAAGAGAGGCTTCTGAAGGCAATCGAGGCGAGATTGGCAGCGGCAGACAGTCAGAAAGCCGAAGAGACCGCTGCAACGCGCGTCGACTTTTTCACCATGGTTCGCGGGGAAGATTGATGACGATGACATCTGAAGCTCTTACAGGCGGCTTCGACGATCCAGTCTATAATAGCCAGAGCGTGTTTCGCATGATGATGGATGCGATGGCTCTGCCCGGCTCAATCATGACCGTTCGCGCCGATGCCGCGCCGCCTCCGCCCTTTGGACTTGCGGCGGCGATGATTGCTCTGACCGTCTGCGATCACGATACACCGGTTTTTCTGTCTGATGCTTTTGCAGCGTCGCAAGCGCCGGCATGGTTGCGGTTCCACACGGGCGCGCCTCTTGTGTCAGATCCGTCTGAGGCAGCATTTGCCTTTGTCGATGCAACTGCACCCTTTCCGGACTTCGAGCACTTTTCCTTCGGAACGCAGGAATACCCGGACCGGTCCACGACGATCGTTCTGGAGGTCGGATCACTCGTCGGCGGTCATCCTTTGACATTGAAGGGCCCCGGCATTCGTGAAAGCGAAACAATCGCGCCGCTTGGCCTTCCAGGAGGATTTACCGGGATATGGGCTGGCAATCGCGCCCTTTTCCCACGCGGCGTCGATCTAGTTCTGGCCGCGGGCGTCCAGTTCCTTTGCCTACCTCGCTCCCTGTCAATCCAAGCCATGGAGGGCTGATCCCATGTATGTTGCCGTCAAAGGCGGGGAAGCCGCCATTGCCAATGCCCACCGTCTTTTGGCCGACCGCCGGCGCGGGGACAGGACGCTCCCTTCGATTGGTATCGATCAAATTGTCGCGCAGTTGTCGCTCGCGGTCGATCGGGTCATGGCCGAAGCCTCCCTCTACGATACCAAGCTTGCCGCGCTCGCCGTGCGCCAGGCGCGTGGGGATATGATTGAGGCAATCTTCCTGCTGCGTGCCTATCGAACGACGCTGCCGCGCTTCGGGTCTTCTGTTCCACTGGACACGGCAAAGATGAAGATCGAACGCCGCATCTCAGCCACCTATAAGGACCTACCGGGTGGACAACTGCTGGGCCCCACCTTCGATTATACGCACCGCCTTCTCGATCCTTCCCTCCTTGAAGAGGCTGTGATCGATGAACCGGTGAAACGACCTGCCGGCACCGAGCGCGTCATGCGTGTTTCGGAAATTCTTGCCGAGGAAGGGCTTATCGAAGGCGATGGCAGCACTCCCGATGAAGGCAAGGATCGCGATCTGACGCGCGAGCCAATGGAATTTCCGATGCCGCGCGATCTTCGGCTGCAGGCGCTAGCCCGTGGCGATGAGGGCTTTCTGTTGGCGCTTGGTTACTCCACCCAACGCGGCTATGGCCGGAACCATCCCTTCACCGGTGAAATCCGCATCGGCGAGGTGGAGGTGGAGCTGGACGTTCCCGAGCTCGGCTTTGCCGTGTCGCTCGGGACAATTCGCGTGACGGAATGCCAGATGGTCAACCAGTTTAAGGGTTCGGCCAAGGCACCCCCTCAGTTCACGCGTGGCTATGGTCTGGTGTTCGGGCAAAGCGAGCGAAAAGCCATGGCCATGTCGCTTGTCGACCGGGCCCTACGCGCCGAAGAACTCGGCGAAGATATCACCGCGCCGGCACAGGACGAAGAATTTGTCATCTCGCATTGTGACAATGTTCAATCCACAGGCTTCGTCGAGCATTTGAAGCTGCCGCATTACGTCGACTTCCAGGCCGAACTCGATTTGGTGCGGCGCATGCGGCGTGAGTATGAGGCAAAAACCGCAGGCAATCATGACGCCGCGCAGGAGGCTGCAGAATGAGCAATCTCGCAAGCTATAACTTCGCCTATCTCGACGAACAAACGAAACGCATGATCAGGCGAGCTATCCTCAAGGCAATCGCGATCCCCGGCTATCAGGTGCCCTTTGCTTCTCGCGAAATGCCGATGCCCTATGGATGGGGGACCGGGGGCGTTCAAGTGACGGCTGCCATCATTGGTCCTGACGATGTTCTTAAGGTCATAGATCAGGGTGCAGACGACACAACCAATGCCGTTTCGATTCGGGCATTTTTTCAAAAGGTTGCGAAGGTTGCGGTCACCACCCATACGCCGGATGCCACCATCATACAGACGCGGCATCGAATACCGGAAGCAAAGCTCGGTGCGCACCAGGTGCTTGTCTATCAGGTGCCGATCCCTGAGCCGCTTCGGTTCTTGGAACCACGCGAGACGGAGACTCGGAAAATGCATGCCCTCGAAGAATATGGGCTGATGCATGTCAAGCTTTACGAAGATATTGCTCGCAACGGGCGTATCGCCACCACCTACGCCTATCCGGTCAAAGTGGCAGGGCGTTATGTGATGGATCCTTCGCCCACACCGAAATTCGACAATCCCAAAATGCATATGTCGGAAGCGCTGCAGCTGTTCGGTGCGGGCCGCGAAAAACGCATTTACGCGGTTCCACCCTTTACCGAAGTGGTGAGCCTCGACTTCGAAGATCATCCCTTCGAAGTGCAGAAGTTCGAAAAGCCGTGCGCACTGTGCGGCGCCCATGGCGTCTATCTCGATGAAGTCATCCTGGATGACAAGGGTGGGCGCATGTTCGTGTGCTCCGATACGGACCACTGCGAAGATCGGCGCGAGCAAGGCCATCGCGGCGAAATGCTGGCAACGAAGGAGGCCGCCGAATGAGCGACTTACCGCTTTTGAGGGTTAAGGATGTTTCAAAACTCTACGGCAGCCGTATTGGCTGCACCGAAGTCTCCTTCGATCTTTGGCCGGGCGAAGTTCTCGCCATCGTCGGCGAATCCGGTTCAGGCAAGACGACCCTTCTAAACTGTATCTCCACCCGCTTGATGCCATCGAGCGGCACCGTCGAATACCGGATGCGCGATGGCCTGTACCGCGAACTCTACCACATGAGCGAGGCTGAGCGCCGGTTCCTGATGCGTACGGATTGGGGTTTCGTGCATCAGAACCCAGCGGACGGCTTGCGCATGACCGTTTCAGCCGGCGCCAATGTCGGCGAGCGCTTGATGGCGGTGGGTCATCGCCACTATGGAAATATTCGCTCGACGGCACTTGACTGGCTCGATCGCGTGGAAATCGATACGGACCGTATCGACGATCAACCGCGTGCCTTTTCCGGCGGGATGCGCCAGCGCCTGCAGATTGCGCGCAACCTGGTGACCGGACCACGGCTTGTCTTCATGGACGAGCCGACAGGGGGGCTCGATGTCTCCGTTCAGGCACGTCTTCTCGATCTCGTTCGCCGACTGGTCAATGATCTTGGTCTGGCAGCTATCGTTGTCACTCATGACCTTGCCGTTGCCCGCCTTCTGTCTCATCGCATGATGGTGATGAAGGACGGCCGCGTCATCGAACATGGCCTGACTGACCGGGTGCTGGACGATCCGCGCGAGCCCTATACGCAACTGCTTGTCTCCTCAATCCTTCAGGTCTGAGCGGACCGTAACCGGGAAAACCGCTATGAACACCCCCCTCGTCGTCTCTCATGTCGCCAAAAGCTTCACCATGCATCTGCGCGGAGGCATCCGCCTTCCTGTCGTCTCCAACGTGTCCTTCTCCGTCACGGCCGGTCAGTGCGTGGTTCTTGGAGGACCATCCGGCATTGGGAAAAGCTCTCTGCTCAAGATGGTTTACGGCAACTATGCCGTGGACAGCGGCAAGATCGAAGTTCTTCACAATTCGACCATGGTCGATCTTGCGACTGCCGATCCTCGCACGATCCTTGATGTGCGCCGTCGCACGCTAGGTTACGTCAGCCAGTTCCTGCGCACCGTGCCACGCGTTTCCGCCCTCGATGTCGTTGCGGAGCCCTTGGTCGCCAGGGGTCAGGAAGAAAACTCAGCCCGCGAGCGCGCCGCAGAGCTCCTTAGCCGGCTTAATCTTCCTGAACCTCTTTGGCAGTTGCCTCCTGCTACGTTTTCGGGCGGAGAGCAGCAGCGGGTCAACATCGCACGCGGCTTCATCACCGACCACAGCATTCTCCTCCTCGATGAGCCTACAGCGTCGCTCGATGCCCAGAACAGAGCTGTGGTCGTCTCGATGATTGCCGAAAAGAAGAAAGCTGGCACAGCCCTTCTTGGAATCTTTCACGATGAGGAAGTTCGGCAAGCCGTGGCTGACCACATTCTGGACGTTCAGGCATTCTCGCCAAGAAAGCCGGTGGCAGCATGAAAAAGCTCGGCGAAACACCATTCATTCATGAAACGGCGGTCGTGACGAACTCCACCTTTGGGCGCTACACCGAAGTTGCCGAGCTTTGCCGCATCGACGAGGCCGAGTTCGGAGACTACTCCTACATCATGCAATATGGCATGGTCTGGTGCGCGACGATCGGCAAGTTCGCGAATATTGCGGCAAGCGTACGGATCAATGCCACGAACCATCCGACTTGGCGGGCCACGCTGCATCACTTCACATATCGCGCCAGGGATTACTGGCCGGATGCTGACATGGATGAGGACTTCTTCGCATGGCGACGGGAAAATCGTGTCCATATCGGTCACGATGTCTGGATCGGCCATGGCGCGACTATCCTGCCGGGGGTCCGGATCGGCAATGGCGCGGTCATTGGATCCGGTGCCGTGGTTTCCAAGGATGTGGAGCCATACATGATCGTCGGAGGCGTTGCCGCAAAGCCGATCCGCGAGCGCTTTCCCCGCGATATCGCCGAACGAATGGACCGCCTTGCATGGTGGGACTGGGACCATGAGCAGCTGCGTATTGCCCTTGAAGATTTTAGATTCCTTGATGCGGCAGCATTTCTGGATCGTCATGAGGCATAACGACAAGTTTGTGACAGAATCGACATCAAACTGACATCCAACTTTCATGCTGGAGGCCTATGCAAATTCAGGATTTGCTAACAATCAGACGAGGGCATGATGCTGGAACTGAGGGATGTCACGCGCCGGTTCGGCAAAAAGACAGCCGTCGATAGCGTTACTCTCGACGTCCCACAGGGTCAGATGGTCGGCATCATTGGCCGCTCAGGCGCTGGCAAGTCGACCCTTCTGCGGATGATCAACCGATTGGAGCAGACTAGCGCCGGGGAAATTCGCTTCGGCGATCGTCAGATTTCTTCGCTTCGCGGGACGGCTTTGCGGGAGTGGCAACGCGACTGCGCGATGATCTTCCAGCAATTCAATCTCGTGCAGCGCCTCGATGTTATGACAAATGTCATGCTGGGACGCCTCAATCACCGCTCGACAACCATGAGCGTCCTCGGCCTTTTCACCCGCGAAGAGCGCATTGAGGCGGTCGCGGCGCTGGAGCGACTCGGGATCGAACAAACTGCGCTGCAGATGGCGGGAACGCTGTCCGGCGGTCAGCAGCAGCGTGTCGCGATCGCTCGCGCGCTGATGCAGAAGCCAAAGATGGTGCTGGCAGACGAGCCGATCGCGTCTCTCGACCCGTTGAACGCCAAGATCGTCATGGATGCATTGCGTGACATCAACGAACGCGAAGGCATTACCGTCATTACCAATCTTCATACCCTCGATACCGCACGCACCTATTGCGAGCGTATCGTAGGAATGGCGGCTGGACGGGTGGTCTTCGACGGTCCTCCAAGCGAACTTACAGCAGATGCCGTTCGGGCCATCTACGGCACGGACCGCGATGGCGGCAGCATTGACGAACGCATGACCTCGACATCGCTGGACAATGTTCCGGCCAACGCCAGCCTCGCCACACGAAGCCCGCTGGCCGTTGCGGGGCACTGATACATAATCATCGATACCTCAGGGCGATCGATGAAGACCTCAGCAAAACACACCGGACAGACCGGTTTTATCAGGAGAACGACATGTTGAAGAAAACATTCTTCGCCGCTGCGACGCTGCTCGCGCTCGCCGGCGGTAGCCAAGCTGCAGACCTAAAGGAATTGCGCATCGGCATCCTCGGCGGCGAAAACGAAGCCGACCGTCTTCGCAACTACGCATGCCTTTCAGAGCACCTGAAGAAGGAGTTCGGCTTCGAGAAGGTCTCGCTCTTCCCGGCTGCCGATTACAACGGCGTGATCCAAGGCCTGCTCGGCGGAACGCTCGATGTGGCCGAGCTCGGTGCATCCGGCTATGCTGCCACCTACATTAAGGATCCAAAGGCCGTCACGCCGATCCTCACCACCGAACAGACGGACGGCTCGACCGGCTATTATTCGATCGGACTTGCGCTTAAGTCTTCCGGGATCAAGTCGATCAAGGACGCCAAGGGCAAGACGCTCGGCTATGCCGATCCGGATTCCACGTCTGGCTATCTCATCCCTTTGACGCAGATTCCGAAGGATACTGGCAAGCCGAACGACCAGTACTTCGCCAAGACACAGTTCAACGGCGGCCACGAGAACAACCTTCTTGCCGCTTATGATGGCAAGGTCGACATTGCTGTCGACGATTCTTCCGGCATCGGCGAATTCCAGGACGGTTACACCTCCGGCACCTTCCGCAAGCTCGTCGACAAGGGTTCGGTCGATCCGAACAAGCTCGTCGAAGTATGGCGTTCGCCGCTGATCCCGAACGGGCCGATCGTCGTGCGCACCGCCATGGGCGAAGACTGGCAGAAGAAGCTCGCAGACTTCTACACGGCTCTCCCAGCCAAGGATCAGAAGTGCTTCAACGCCATCGAAGGCGGCGACTTCAAGGGCTATGTTCCTGTGAAGGCTGACTTCTACCAGGCGATCATCGACGCTCGCAAGGCGGCAATCGGCGGCTGAGCCTGTCCGCATTTTTATGGGGCGACCTTTTCAAGGTCGCCCTTTTTCTTGATGGAGTATTCATGGCGATCAGCGATACGAAATTCGGCTCCGACTCGGCACGCGAAATTGTCGAGACCTGGAGCGGCATGGTCGCGAAACGCCGGTTTTATACCGTCCTTGGATTGGCTCTTCTCATCGCGGCCTTCATTGGCTCCGTTCGCTACGCTGACGAAGCCAATGCCGGACACTTCTTCGAGCGACTTCCGCATCTCTTCGACTTTCTGAGCTGGCTCGTCCCGAAGGACTGGAACGACGTTTGGCGCGCGCTTCTCGGCTTTAAGAGCCCAAACGACACAGGCGGAGAGGAGTATAACTTCGCCATTGGAAACGTTCCCGTTTCCGGCGGATTCTACATTCCCCACTACATCCAGCTGATGATCGTCACCATCAACATTGCGATCGTTTCCACTCTGATCGGCTTTATCTTTGCCGTTCCGATGAGCTTTCTGGTGGCACGCAACTTTTCTCCGTCATGGCCGCTTCGCATCGTGACGAAGCGATTCATGGAAATTCTTCGTGCGTTTCCGGAGATTGTGATCGCCGGAATTTTCTCGGCGATCCTCTCCATCGGCCCTGTTGCAGCCATTATCGCTGTCAGTCTGCACACCATCGGAGCGCTCGGAAAACTCTTCTACGAGGTGGTGGAGAATATCGATATGAAGGCCGATGAGGGGATTAGGGCCGTGGGGGCCAACTGGAGCGAGCGCGTCCGCTTTGCCGCCATACCGCAGGTGATGCCCAATTTCATCTCCTACGTCATGCTTCGCCTTGAGATCAATGTGCGTGCATCGACTATTATCGGTGCCGTCGGCGGCGGCGGTATTGGCGAAGAATTGAAGCTTGCGATTTCGCGCGGCTTCGGAGCCAAGACTGTTGCGCTCGTGCTGCTCCTGTTCACAACCATCATCGCGGTCGATCAGTTTTCGGCCTGGATCCGCCGCCGCCTCGTGGGCGAGCGCGCCTTCCTTCTGCAACATTGAGGCCTGCCATGACGGTGCTTGACGCCAGCCGGATGCATGAAATCGAGACGCGCTACCCAGAGTATTTCCATCGTTCATTCCGCCAGCGCTTCGGTGGCTTGGTGATCGCCATCGCCACGCTTTGCTATGCGATCTACGCCGTGTGGTTCTTCGACCTTCCGAAGATCCTCGGGGACGCGCATTGGGAACGTCTTGGCATCGCAATGACCCAGTGGGTCAGCTATGAGGTGCAACCGGAGTTCAGGATCAACGAGAACGGTATTCAGGTTCGCTATCCACGCTTTTCGCCGCTAGGGGACAATCCGAACCCGGAATGGATCAAGACGAACCCGGATGGGTCGCTTTTGGTTAATGTCTCCGGTACGCGCGAGGCCGTCGCGATTTCTAAAGATAAAATCATTATGACCGCCGGGAGCGAAGCTGTCTCCGTCGATATCACCACAGACCTTCCAAAGATCAGTGGGCCGATGCCGAACTGGGTCAATATGCACGAAGACAACGTCACGGCCGATCTCGGCTTTTACGGCGATGTCAGCATTACTTCCCACCGCGTCAAGATCCGCAAGCGTTTTCTGGGATGGCCGAACTTCGTCTTCGACACCGACTCGCCCTATTTCGGCAAGTCGACAGGTGAGGTCGTCAGCCTCATCGCGTCCGGACCACGGCTTGATCCGGCGCAATCCAATTTCTCGCTGGCGCTGGACAATATCTGGAATAATCACGCCTGGCAGCATGGCGACGTCTGGACCAAGCTTTTCCAGACAATCGTCATGGCCTTTCTGGGCACGCTGATGGGCGCAGTGGTTGCTTTTCCGCTGGCATTCTTGGCGGCCCGCAACATCACGCCGAACCGGCTTCTCAATCAGGTTTTGAAGCGGTTTTTTGACTTCCTTCGTTCGGTGGACATGCTGATATGGGCGCTGTTCCTGACGCGGGCATTTGGTCCTGGGCCGCTGGCGGGCAGTGGCGCAATCTTCCTGACGGAGACCGGCACGCTCGGAAAGCTTTATTCTGAAGGGTTGGAGAATATCGATGACAAGCCGCGAGAGGGAATCAAATCTACCGGCGCATCCGGCTTGCTCGTCCAGCGCTACGGCGTCATGCCTCAAGTCGTTCCCGTCATTGTCAGCCAGACGCTTTACCAGTGGGAATCGAATGTTCGTGGCGCGACCATCATCGGCGCTGTCGGCGCAGGCGGTATCGGCCTGAAGCTTTGGGAAGCAATGCGCACCAATGCAAACTGGGCAAACGTCGCCTATATGGTGCTTCTTGTGCTCATCGTGGTGTTCCTGTTCGATGCGGCATCGAGCGCGCTGCGTCATCGCCTGATCGGCGACGACCGGCGTTAGGAAGAACTTGCTACGCTGTTCCTCCCGACAGGAGAACGGACGCGGTGCAAGCTTTCAGGAAAATTGCGGGCGAGGAGAACAAAGCGCGCAATCATCATCATTCTGTCACGGTAATCTTTTAGCCGATCCATGCTTGCGGTTGGCTGACAAATCGCGGCAAAGTGCAAAGCAACCCCCCTTCTGATTCCAGGACTCCACTTTTGCGTTACGCTCTTTATTTCACACCGCCGCAGGATCATCCTTTGACCGTTGCGGCGGCTCGGTGGCTTGGCCGTGACGCTTTCACCGGTGACGAGTTTCCGCGCCGGGATTATCAAGGGCTTGAAGCGAACCAGCAGTCGGCCTTGACAGCCGATCCCCGGCGCTACGGCTTTCACGCCACGCTGAAAGCTCCCTTCCATCTCGTTTCGACGGAAAGCGAAGCGCAGTTGCTGGCGTCCGTTGACGCCTTTGCCACCAAGACAGCGCCTTTTTCCATTCCTCAACTCGTCCTCGGCCAGCTTGGACGTTTCTTTGCTTTGGTTCCCGCATCGCATTACGAGCCACTGCAGTCATTTGCCGCGGCAGCGGTGCGCGATTTTGAGCCACTGCGCGCACCTCTTTCTGAAAGCGACATCGCGCGCCGGAAGCCCGAGAAGCTGAGTGAACGCCAGCGGGAAAATTTGATGACATGGGGTTATCCCTACGTCATGGAAGAGTTTCGCTTCCATATGACGCTGACCAACGAAGTTCCGGACGAGCAAAGCGCCGTGATGCGCACAGTCTTAGAGGACCTCTTCGACGGCTTTATCGGGCGTCCGCTCGACATTTCCGGGATTGCCGTTTTCCGCGAGGAAAGCCGCGGCACACCTTTCAAGGTTCATCAATGGCTGCCTCTCCGAGGCGCCTGACACAAGAGAAGATCGATATGACCAGAGAAACCGTTTTTTCTAATGCTCGCATCGTCCTGGAGGACGAGGTCATTCATGGCTCGCTTCTCGTTCGCGATGGCATGATCGAGGACATATCAGCCGGCTCGTCGCATCTTGGTGAAGACTTTGAAGGAGATTATCTCATTCCCGGTCTGATCGAACTGCATACGGATCATCTTGAAGGTCACTACTCGCCGAGGCCGGGCCTGCGCTGGAACAAGACGGCCGCCATCCAGGCACATGACGCACAGATCGTTACATCCGGCATCACCACTGTCTTTGATTGCCTTCGCATGGGATCCGACGAGGACGGCGGTTTCGATAAAGGCGAAATGCGCGACATGGCCGATGCCATTCAGAAGGCCGAGGCGGAAGGCCGCCTGAGGGCGGAGCACCTGCTTCACCTGCGCTGCGAAGTCTCTGCCGATAATGTCATGGATCATTTTGCCGATTTTGAGAATGATTCGCACGTGCGTTTGGTATCACTGATGGATCACGCACCGGGTCAGCGTCAGTTCCAGACGATGGACCAATATATCTTCTACTATCAGAAGAAGCGCGGTCTGAGCGATGCGGAGTTTGCGATCTTCGTCGACAAGCGCGTGGAAGAGTCGCAGCGCAACTCGACCCCGCACCGTGTCGCTATTTCCGAAGTCTGCCGCCAGCGCGGGATCACCATTGCCAGCCATGACGACGCAACCCTGACCCATGTCGAGGAAGCGATCGAAAACGGTGTGCGACTGGCGGAATTTCCCACCAGCATCGAAGCTGCAAAGGCCTCACATGCGAATGGCATGAGTGTTTTGATGGGCGCGCCGAACATCGTGCGCGGCGGATCGCACTCCGGCAATATCGCAGCGAAGGATCTTGCCGAGCATGATGTGCTTGATGTCCTTTCGTCGGATTATGTCCCGCTCAGCCTGCTTTACGCGCCATTCCTTCTGGTCGATCAGGTTGAAAGCATTACCCTGCCAAAGGCAATTTCCATGGTCACAGCCACACCTGCCCGCACGGTCGACCTCAACGATCGTGGCCGGATCGCTCCTGGCTTGCGCGCCGATGTTGTTCGGGTCTTCCGAGACGAAGGCGTTCCGGTTTGTCGCTCCGTTTGGCGCCGGGGACGCCGTGTCGCATGACGCAACAGCAGAATGCGAATCCGTCGGCCGGCAGTGAAAATGGTATCATGGCAGTGGTTGTCGGACCCAGTGGGGCTGGCAAGGATACGCTGATATCGCTTGCCACAGAACATTTTACGAATCATCCTGACGTCCATTTCGTGCGCAGGGTGATCACGCGTGACGGCGATGCAGGCGGAGAAGATCATATTTCCGTCAGTCAGGAAGGTTTTGCCGCGATGCGGCAAGCCGGCAGCTTTGCCGTCTGGTGGGAAGCGCATGGATTGAAATACGGGATCCCTGCCGAAGTTTCGTCTTCGCTCGCGCGAGGCCAATTGGTCGTGGCCAATGGATCACGTTCGGCCCTCCACTTGTTTCAGTCTGCCTTCCCCCGGTTGAAAGTCGTCAACATCACCGCGAGGGCGGAAGTCCTTGCCGGTCGTCTGCAGGCGCGTGGGCGTGAAACTCATGACGAGATCATGGCCCGGCTGGCACGTGGACCGCTGACGGTTCGCGGCGATTTCGACGTCGTCGAGATCGACAACAGCGGGTCGATCGAGGAAGCAAGGCTCAACGTGATCAGGGTTTTCAACGGCTTCCTGCAGGACCTTAAGCAAGGCTGAGCATAAACGCGAAAGGCCGGACGGTGCCCGGCCTTTCTCAATCTCTATCTCAGCCTATCAGCCTTCGAAGAATTCCTTCATTCGGGCAAAAAAGCCGGTCGATTCCGGATTATTTTCTTTCGACGAAATCTGCTCGAATTCCTGCAGCAATTCGCGCTGCCGCTTGGTGAGTTTCTGCGGCGTTTCGATCTGCACCTGGATATAGAGATCGCCGTTCTGGGTCGAGCGCAGGACAGGCATGCCCTTGCCCTTCAAGCGAAACTGCTTTCCAGCCTGCGTTCCTTCGGGCACCGTCACCCGCGACTTTGTTCCGTCGAGGGTGGTTACATCAAAAGTGCCGCCAAGCGCTGCCGTGGTCATGGAGATCGGCACGGAACAGTAAAGATCTGCACCGTCGCGTTGATAGAATTCATGCGGCTTCACCGAAAGGAAGATGTAAAGGTCACCCGCTGGACCGCCGCGCACACCTGCTTCTCCCTCGCCCTGCAGACGGATGCGTGTGCCGTCCTCAATGCCCGCAGGAATATTGACCGACAGCGAGCGCTCTTCCGTGATACGGCCATGTCCATGGCACTTCTGGCACGGATCGGGAATGATCGTTCCACGTCCGTGACAAGTCGGGCAGGTCCGCTCGATCGAGAAGAAGCCTTGGGCTGCACGAACGCGACCGGAACCTTGGCAGGTGCCGCATGTCTTTGGCTGCGTCCCAGGTTTCGCACCGGAACCCGAGCAGACGTCGCATGTTACGGAGGTCGGTACCCGGATTTGCGCGGTTTTGCCGGTAAAGGATTCCTCGAGCGTAATTTCCATGTTGTAGCGCAGGTCAGCACCGCGCTCACGTCCCGATGAGGAGCGCTGCCGCTGCCGGCCACCACCCATCATTTCGCCGAAGATGTCTTCAAAGATGTCGGAGAAACCGCCGCCGGAGAAACCACCAGAGAAACCGCCGCCCATTCCGCCTTGTTCGAAGGCAGCATGGCCGTAACGATCATAGGCAGCCCGCTTCTGCGGGTCCTTGAGCGTCTCGTAGGCCTCGTTGATTTCCTTGAATTTTACTTCAGCAGTGTGATCGCCTGGATTGCGGTCCGGGTGATACTGCATCGCCAGTTTGCGGAAGGCGCTCTTCAGCTCCTTTTCGTCCGCCGTCTTGGACACGCCCAGCGTTTCGTAAAAGTCCGCCTTAGCCAATTTCAACCCCGCAATGTGTTTCCGGCTGCCTTCGAAGGCAGCCGGAATGCAACACTCTCAATTCACCCGTTCAAAGCCGGTTATGCCGACTTCTTACGGTCATCATCCTTGATCTCTTCGTAATCGGCATCGACGACGTTGTCATCACCCGAAGAGGAGGTATTGCCACCGGCGGAGGCGCCGGCACCAGCTTCAGCCTGATTGGCTTCATAGATGGCCTGACCAAGCTTCATGGAAACTTCCATCAAAGTCTGGGTCTTGGCCTTGATATCGTCGCCATCCGGCTCGCTTTTTTCGACGGAGGCCTTGAGAGCCGCAATCGCATCGGAGATGGCCGTACGGTCAGCTTCCGAGACCTTGTCACCATAATCCTTCAGCGACTTTTCCGTCGAGTGGATCAGGCTTTCAGCCTGATTCTTGGCTTCGACGCCTTCGCGACGCTTCTTGTCATCGGCAGCATGCGCTTCTGCATCCTTGACCATCTTTTCGATATCGGCGTCGGAAAGACCGCCAGAAGCTTGAATGCGGATCTGCTGCTCCTTGCCCGTGCCCTTATCCTTGGCAGATACCTGCACGATACCGTTGGCGTCGATGTCGAAGGTCACTTCAATTTGCGGAACGCCGCGCGGAGATGGCGGAAGACCGACGAGGTCGAACTGACCGAGCAGCTTGTTGTCTGCGGCCATTTCGCGCTCGCCCTGCGAGACGCGGATTGTTACAGCCTGCTGATTGTCTTCTGCCGTCGAGAACACTTGGCTCTTTTTCGTCGGGATCGTTGTGTTGCGCTCGATCAGGCGTGTGAACACACCGCCCAGCGTTTCGATACCAAGCGAAAGCGGTGTCACGTCGAGAAGCAGTACGTCCTTGACGTCGCCCTGCAGAACGCCACCCTGAATAGCCGCGCCCATGGCAACGACTTCGTCCGGGTTCACGCCCTTATGGGGCTCCTTGCCGAAGAGCTGCTTGACGACTTCCTGGACCTTGGGCATGCGGCTCATACCGCCGACCAAAACCACTTCGTCGATTTCAGCTGCAGTTACGCCAGCATCCTTCAAGGCTGCCTTGCACGGAGCAACGGTGCGCTGCACGAGATCGTCGACCAGGCTTTCCAGCTTCGCGCGCGTCAGCTTCAGCGTCAGGTGCTTCGGACCGGTTGCATCTGCCGTGATGAAGGGCAGGTTGATTTCGGTCTGCTGTGAAGAGGAAAGTTCGATCTTCGCCTTTTCGGCAGCTTCCTTCAGACGCTGCAGAGCAAGCTTGTCGTTCTTGAGGTCGATGCCGTTGTCCTTCTTGAACTCGCCAACGAGATATTCGACAAGACGCATGTCGAAGTCTTCGCCGCCGAGGAAGGTGTCGCCGTTTGTCGACTTCACTTCGAAGACGCCATCGCCGATCTCGAGGATCGAAATATCGAAAGTACCGCCACCCAAGTCGTAAACGGCGATCGTCTTGCCGTCCTTCTTGTCGAGGCCGTAAGCGAGCGCTGCAGCAGTCGGCTCGTTGATGATGCGAAGAACATCAAGGCCTGCGATGCGGCCTGCATCCTTCGTTGCCTGACGCTGCGCGTCGTTAAAATAAGCAGGAACCGTAATGACGGCTTTTTCAACCTTTTCGCCGAGATAGGATTCAGCGGTTTCCTTCATCTTCTGAAGGACCATCGCCGAGATCTGCGAGGGCGAATAAGGCTTGCCATTGGCTTCAACCCAAGCGTCGCCATTGTCGCCGCGCACGATGTTGAAGGGAACGAGGCCCTTGTCCTTCTCAACGGTCGGATCTTCGTAGCGGCGGCCGATCAGGCGCTTCACTGCAAAAAGCGTGTTCGTCGGATTGGTAACAGCCTGGCGCTTTGCCGGCTGACCAACGAGACGCTCGCCGTCATCGCTGAACGCGACCATCGAAGGGGTCGTACGCGCGCCCTCGGCGTTCTCGATCACCTTTGCGTCTTTGCCGTCCATGACAGCGACGCAGGAGTTCGTCGTTCCAAGGTCGATACCAATTACTTTTGCCATATCATTCTTCTCCTTGAAGCAAGCTGCCCGAACCCTTGAAAGGCATTTCCTGGACAGCCCCTTACGGGATGGTTCTGTGGGATTAACGCAATCGTGATTGCGTTCATGGGGCGTATATAAGGAGCGGTTTTCGCGACTGCAAGGCAAGAGTCTACGCGAAAAGAAGCAAAACGGAATAGCGCCCTAACTTTTTAAAATATGCGCGTTTTGCCTTCCATCGCAGATCAAAACCATATCGGCATCATCGTCCCGTTAGGAAATCAAGAAGCGTTCCGCGCCGATGGTGGGTGGGAACAGGGCCTTCGAGAACCGCATCCGGCGGCACATCGGATGGAGGCACCTCCCTATAGCCCCTTCTGTCTCGATACTGCCCTGCATAGGGATCTCCATCCCCATAAGGATCGCCGTAAGGATCACCTTCCGCAACATCGGCGGGCGGGACCGGTGCTCGCGGATAGACAGGCTGCTGGCGCGCGGCAGAACGATAATCAGGGGGCGGATAATCCTGAGGTGGATAATCTGACGCCGGATAATTCGGAGCAGGGGCCGGGCGTTGGGTTCCCGCGCTTGGCGCAGCTGGTCTGGGTGGATAGTGCTCTTCTTCCCCACCACCAAAGACGCCGGATAAGATGCTTCCGATCGTCGACGGCTTCCACTGACGCGCATCGTCGGATGCCACGGCGGGCCCACCGTCGGGCTCGGCTGGCTGGACAGGCTGTTGCGGGTCCTGCTGCGGCGCGCCAGGCGAGACGTCGTAACGGCCGCCACCAAACAAGGGTGCCGGGGACAGACCCTTATGCGCGGCCACCATGAACTCCTGCCAGGCTTTCGCGGGAAGGCCGCCACCAGTGACCTTCTTCATGGGCTTTCCATCATCGTTGCCGAACCAGACACCGGTTGTGAGGTTGGACGTGAAGCCAACGAACAAGGCATCGCGGGAATTTTGGGTGGTGCCGGTTTTTCCTGCCGCCTGCCAGCCCGGTAGACGTGCACTTCGGCCCGTTCCCTGGTCGATGACACCCATCATCATGGTGTTCATGGTCGCAGCAACCTGCTCGGAGAGCACGCGCGGCGGATTGTCATAGGTGTTTTCGTACAGAACCTTGCCATCAGCAGTGCTGATGCGGCGGATCACATGGGGCGTTGCCTTATAACCGCCGTTCATGAACGCTGCGTAAGCGCCCGTGAGTTCCTCGAGCGTAACCTCGGAGGTCCCAAGCGCAATCGATGCATTAGCCTGCAAATCCGACTCAATGCCCATGCGATGCGCGAGTTTGATGACGTCATCCGGTCCGTCATACATGACCAGCTGAGCCGCGATCGTGTTCAGGGACTTGGCGAGCGCTGTGGCTAGGGTAACCTGGCCATAATATTTCTTTTCGTAGTTTTCCGGAGTCCAATCGCCGATCTTGATCGGTGCATCGTTAAGAACGGAGAACGGCGTCAGACCCTTTTCGATGGCCGCCGTGTAAACGAACGGCTTGAACGAGGATCCCGGCTGGCGCTTTGCCTTCACGGCCCTGTTGAACTGGCTTGTTGCATAGTCGCGCCCACCCACCAGCGCGCGGATGGCACCGGTACCGTCCAGCGAGACCAAGGCAGCCTGAGAAGCGTCAAACTTTCCGCCCTCTTTCGCAAGGATTTGCTCGATGACCTGCTCGGCTTTCTTTTCCAGACCTTTGTCGACGGTGGTATCGACAACAATGTCTTCCTTGACGTTGCCGATCAGCGCCGGCAGATCGTCCATAACCATATCGGCCACATAGTGCCCTGCGCCAGTCCAATAGCTTCTCGCCTTGGCCGGCGTCTGTGACATGGCTGTCTTGACTTCATCGTCCGTAATGTAGCCCTGATCGCGCATCGCCTGCAGGACAACCTGGGCGCGGGAATTGGCCGCCTTGGGATCATGCGCCGGCGACAATCGGGAAGGTGCTTTCACCAGACCTGCGAGCAGCGCAGCTTCGGCAAGATTGACGTCACGCGCCGATTTATTGAAGTAGCGGCGAGAGGCGGCCTCCACACCATAGGCACCCGAACCGAAGAAGACCCGGTTGAGATACATCGTGAGGATTTGTTCTTTGGTGTAGTTATGTTCAAGCCAAAACGACAACAGAACTTCCTGGACCTTTCGCTCAAGCGTTCGCTCCGGCGACAGAAACAGGTTTTTGGCGAGCTGCTGCGTCAGCGTCGATCCTCCCTGGATCGGCTGCCCAGTCAAATTATTGACGACGGCACGGCCAAGACCATAGGGGTCGACCCCCCAGTGGGAATAAAACCGTTTGTCTTCAATCGCAACGATCGCTTCGGGAAGATAGGGCGACATTTCCTCGAGCGAGAGCGCCTCGCCACCTGTGGCACCGCGATTTGCAATGACCGTCCCGTCGACTGCCGTGATCTTCACGTTCGGCGGACGAGCGGGCACCGTCCAGGTGCTGGCACTTGGCATGCGCGAGCCGTGATACACGACCACGCCAGCAACGGCGATCGTCGCCCAGATCGACGCGATCAGGCCCCAGTAGAATAAGCGGCGAATGAAGCCAAAAAAACCCGTGCTCTGACGGCTCTCTTTGACGCGGCGAGATGATTTTGCAGGCGCAGAGCGAACAGGTCTTCCGCGCCGGCTGCCTTCGGCAATACGATCATCATCGTCCAACGAAAAGTCATCGTCGTCGCGGCGATCACGGCCGCTGAAAGATGGTTCAATTCTGTCGTTCGATTTCTTTTTGCCTGCCATTCTCGACGGTCTTTAATCCCTTGCCAGTGGCGCAACTTAGGCGCCCTGCCCCATGTGGCCCAGCGCATCCGGTTGGACTTTAAATGCGGCGATTTAAGGGGTGGTAAACAATCTCTTACGATGCGTGATGTTCGCGTGCTGAGATCAGATTTTGCGCCTGAGTGCAAGAATTTTCCGGCCTTCAGCCTTCACGTGCTTGTCATAGCCCGCCATGCAAGTGCCATATTTAGTTCAGCGACGGTTCATTTTGGAGGGTATTTACTTCGAACAAGGGACATAGAAAATAAGAGGTAACGATATGTTGCTGAAAGTTCTTACTCTTGCTGTCGGGTTTGCGACAGCTGGTCTTACAGTGGCCGAGGCTATGCCAATTGCCTCCGTCTCCGAACCGTCTGCCGCGCCAGTTGTGAAGGTTGATTATGCCTGCGGCCGAGGCTTTCATCTCTCGCGATGGGGCGATTGCCGGCCGAATTGGGGTGGACCGCCGCCACGCCGGTATATCTACCGTGACTATGGTTGGCGCCATCGTCCGCCACCGCCACCATGGGCACACGGATGGCATCGTCCTCCACCCCGCCCCTGGCGCGACTGGTGATCTGCGAGGTGGAAGCGAGGATTTCTCGCTTCCACTCCTATACTCATCAAATCGCGATAAATGCTTAAACGTCGATAAGTCGTGACTGAACAAATTTGGTCACGACTTTTTACGTTCTGGGCGGCAAAGCTTCCGATGGCCGCTCTGCAAAAAGAGACGCAATCTGTTTCAAGAGCGGCGGAACCTTTGAGATTATCGCGTGTTATTGAAGCAGCGGAACAACCCCTCGCGTTCCGCAACGATCGCCCACTTCCCCTCATGTGGTCGATCCAAATTGGGCCCGGTGCTTCCTCAGGTGCACCGGGCCTTCGTTATTTTCACAGTGTGGATGCTCAGCAAAGAAGAAGCGACAAGAAAGAAAAATGCGCCGCGTGGGCGCATTTCGCTTCTTGGTAATTTGATCAGCAGTTTTGCGGTGTATCAGGCGCGCAACCACGATAATTTCGCGACGGTGGCTTTGGTACAACGCGCTCTGGCTGACCCTGAGGTTGGACTTGGGGTTGCACTTGAGTTTGAACCTGCGGCTGCACTTGCGGAGGCACGGCACCTGGCTGCGGCGGAGGTGCCGGACGATCAGCACCGGGCGGAGGCCGACGATCAGGACGCTGACGGTCGTCATTGGGACGCTGACGGTAGTCGTCAGGGCCGCGGTCCCAAGATTGGCGTCTATCGCCGTCGCGATCGCGATCTAGATCCCTATCCCGCTCCCATTGGCGACGACGGTCGCCGTCTCTGTCCCAATCTCTTGGGTCGCGGTCGCGGTTACGATCCCAGTCGCGTCTTCGTGAATCATCCCGGTCCCAGTTGGGCGGTGGCGCATCTCTGTCAAAGCGCGGCGGCGGGCCGTCCCAATCGGGCCTCGGGGGGCTGCGGCGCCAGCGGTCCCTCTCGCGATAGAAATCCCGATCGCGGTAGTAACGATCCCAATAGTTTCCAACACTGAATTGGATCGTCGGAATCCCCAAGGGCCGATAGTATTCGGGCCCGACATAAACGCGACGTTGGCGGTAAGCGACCTGGACATAACGGCCCGCGACCCAGCCGCGCCCGCCGTAAAAGCTAACGTCGCACCAGGGAACTTCAGCCAAACAACCGTGAATGTCGAGCGGCGCACCGACCGGAATCACCACGACCGCAGGATAAGCCGTGCTTGGGCCAGCACGCATGTTCACGTTGGCCGTCGCAAAGCCTTCTGCTGCCTCGGCAATTGCCGGAGCAAGCAGCAACGCGCCAGCAGCTGCGATTTTGAGCAATGTTCTTTTCAACATCCACCTCTTTCAGCGGCATCCGAAAGGCCGCAAACCATTCTTCAGTCGACGGACACACCCGAATAATCGAGTCCTGGTTCGACTTCTGAAAATTCGTAACCGACAAGAAATGAACCCGGCTTGAACGGCCGTTTCTGGTTCTGTTCACAATCAAGCCAGTCGGTATCTCCTCCTATGAACAGCGCGGATGATGACGAAAGGCATCTTCGACAGCTGCTCGAAGCTAAAGAATGGATCAGGATCGCGCTTGTTCAAGAACCGCCAAGTTGAAGGTCCCAAAAACTCGAGGTCGTCGGCCGATTTGTTCTTGCTAATAAAGCGTTAACCATTTGTTAACCTTTTTCGCGCAATCTTTGAGGACGTCTGATTTGCTCCTGACCACGGATGTACTGGCAGGGCCGCAGATCGACGACAAAAGGCCGGAGATTCCGGCCTTTTTCTTTTTTCCAACATCGGTCCATCTCTATAGCAAGCGGCCATTGAAGCTTGCCAATGAGGGCTCATGCAGCCCTGAGATACCGCGCATCGCTTTTACAGCACACGGTGTCTGGTCTGGCTCAACCGGAAAAGGTCGAGCCAATTTTGGATCAGGCAGCCAAAGCATTCAAAATACGAATCCAGGAGCGGATACCCTTGTGGAAGGAGACCAGCTCATATTTCTCGTTGGGGGAGTGGATGCGGTCGTCCGCAAGGCCAAACCCTACCAACAGTGACTCCATGCCCAGCATTTTCTGGAAGTCGCCGACGATAGGAATTGAGCCGCCCATTCCGATGACCACGGCAGGTTGCGGCCATTCGTCAGAGAGCGCCTCTTTGGCTTTGCTCAAAAACGGCGAGTCGTAGGAAAGCTGAATGGCGGGCGAAGCACCGTGCGGGTGAAACTCCGCTGTACAGTCGGCCGGAAGCTTGCTGCGCACATAGGTGCGGAAGCTTTCCCGGATGGCTGCAGGATCTTGCTTTCCGACAAGACGAAACGACACTTTGGCGGATGCCTTCGAGGCAATGACTGTCTTGAAGCCTTCGCCGGTATAGCCGCCCTGGATGCCGTTTACTTCGGCAGTCGGACGCGCCCAGGTCATTTCCAGCACCGAACGTCCCTTTTCGCCTGCAGGTACGGAAAGGCCGATATCAGAGAGGAAGGTTTCAGCACTGCGGCCAAGTGTTTCCCACGATTGCTTGATGTTTTCCGGTGTTTCTTCAACGCCATCGTAAAAGCCTGGCAACGTCACACGGCCACTATCGTCGTGCAGTCCTGCCAGGATCGACGAGAGGATATGGATCGGGTTGGCCGCTGCACCGCCGTAGAGCCCTGAATGAAGATCGCGGCTAGCGGCCGTGACAATCACTTCTTCGCCAACGAGGCCGCGCAGAGCTGCGGCGATCGCAGGCGTTTGGCGATCCCACATGCCCGTATCGCAGACCAGAGCATAGTCCGCTTTCAGCTCTGCCGCATTGGCTTCGAGGAAAGGTTTCAGGGATGGTGAGCCGGATTCTTCCTCACCTTCGAACAAGATCGTGATTTCGATGGGCAGCGTACCATTGGTCTCTTTATAGGCGCGGCATGCTTCGACGAAGGTCATCAGCTGGCCTTTGTCGTCCGAGGTCCCGCGACCCGTCAGCACCTTGTGGCCAGCTGCGACCTCCTTGATGGTCGGCGAGAAAGGATCGTTTTCCCAAAGCTCAATTGGATCGACCGGCTGCACATCATAATGACCGTAGAACAGAACATGCGGTGCACCAGCCACCCCAGCGGCGTGGTGAGCGACGACCATGGGATGGCCTGGGGTCTCGCGCAGGGACGCATCAAAGCCAAGGCCGGTCAGATAGGATACCAGCCATTCAGCAGCCTGCTTGCAGTCAGCCTTGAAAGCGGGATCCGTAGAGATCGATTTTATGCGCAGAAGCTCGAAAAGCTTCTCCAGGCTCGAATCAAGGTTTTGGTCGGCGCGAGACAGCGCTCCTTCGATATCGGTCATCGCGATACTCCTTTCGAATGACGATGCAGCATCGGAAGAGAACGGCGCTGCAGAGCTGAGATGACGCTGGTTATGGCCGCGCATCAGCGCAGACGCAACAGACATTCGCCCCGACGATAGTTCAAGGCTCCGGCGCTTTCGGGGCGAAAAAGAAAAAATGATGCTATGCCTTACCGAGCCGTTTTCAGAGATTCTCGAGCTTATGGGCGTTTTCGATCAAGCGGCGCATGTATTCGAGCGCAAGCTCGCGCTCGAAATTCCTAAAACCGTTGAACAAAGCCCTATCAGCCTCCCGCGCAGCCTGAAGCGCGTCGTCGCGCATCGTTTTTGCTCTTTCGGTCAAATAGATCAAACGGGCACGCCGGTCGGTCGGATGAGCTCTGCGCTCGATCAAGCCGTCGCGCTCCATCCGGACGAGCGTATTTGCGACCGTCGCCTGCTCGACGTCCAAACGGTCGATCAGCTGCTTTTGCGTCAACCCCTCGTTCGTCCATAATTCCAGGAGAACCGGGAATTGACCGGGTAGAAATCCGAGATGGGCGGCGTGCTGCTGCAAAGAGCGCGAAAAGACCTTGGCAAGTTGGCTTGCCAAATAAGATCCCGAATCTTTGCAATCAAAAGCCATGATAGGAATTAGGCTGATAATCCTGTCAAAAACAATGGCGCAGCTTTGAAAACATGGAAAGGCAAAATTAAAGCCGCCATGGCCTGGAGGGGGGACCATGGCGGCTCAATTTGGGGACAAAGGCCCGGAGAGGGGGATGAGGCCTTTGCCCAGTCTGACATGGCGGGGGACAAGCCATTATCAGACCCGCGACGCTATCAACGTCGGTGAGATCCAAGTGTGATCCGAAATGTGGTTTTTCAAGGAAATTGGCCGGGCGGCATCGTTACAAATTGGTAACAGTTCGGTGAGCGACAAACCGAACCTTGCTCGGATTTGCCAGTAGCGACGGGATTCGGCAATAGACCTTTGGCGACGGGCGCGCTATCCATGCGGCATGAAAAAAGGCGATCATCTTTTCCTTGTCGACGGCTCCGGCTTCATCTTCCGTGCATTCCATGCGCTGCCACCTCTCACGCGCAAATCCGATGGGCTGCCTGTCGGTGCGGTGTCCGGCTTTTGCAACATGCTTTGGAAGCTGCTGAAGGACGCTCGCAACACGGAAGCTGGTGTCACGCCGACGCATCTTGCAGTGATTTTCGATTATTCGTCGCAGACATTCCGCAAGGACCTTTACGACGCCTATAAAGCCAATCGCAGTGCGCCTCCCGAAGATCTGGTTCCCCAGTTCGGCTTGATCCGGGAAGCAACGCGCGCCTTCAACCTGCCCTGCATCGAGACGGAAGGTTTCGAAGCAGACGACATTATTGCCACTTACGCCCGTCAGGCCGAAGCCATCGGTGCAGACGTGACGATCGTCTCCTCCGATAAGGACCTGATGCAACTCGTCACTCCAGCCATTCGCCTTTACGACAGCATGAAGGACAAACGGATCGGCATTCCCGAGGTCGTGGAAAAGTGGGGTGTCCCACCCGAAAAAATGATCGACCTGCAGGCGATGACAGGGGATTCGGTTGACAATGTTCCGGGGATCCCCGGGATTGGCCCAAAGACTGCGGCGCAGCTTCTCGATCAATATGGCGATCTGGATACGCTTCTCGATCGCGCCCATGAGATCAAGCAGGAAAAGCGGCGGCAGACGATTATTGAAAATGCCGATAAGGCGCGGCTCTCGCGCGAACTGGTGCGGCTGCGGGACGACGTGCCGCTCGACTTGAAGTTAGAGGATCTCGTTCTTCACCCGCAAGACGGTCCCAAATTGATTGCCTTCCTTAAGGCAATGCAGTTCACATCCCTGACGCGCCGCGTAGCGGAGGATTGTGATTGCGACGCGTCCGTAATCGAAGCTGCTGTGATCAACATCGAAAAGGGCGCAGCAGCGCATGGTCCCGATCTCGATGTCGAGAAGCCAGAGCCTGTGGCAGGGGCGACGCCTAAGCTTGATGGTGAAGCTGTTCCCGTACCAGACAAGGCAAAAGCGAAAGCGCCTACCGGCACTTATGCGCCGGCTAATCTTGCGCAGGCCCGCGCCGAAAGCTTTGCCGCGCTTCCCTTCGATCATGCGACTTATGTAACGATCCGCGACGTTGAAACGCTCGATGCGTGGATTGCCGATGCGCGGGAAACAGGTCTCGTTGCCTTTGACACGGAAACAACCTCGCTCGATGCAATGGTCGCTGAACTCGTGGGCTTTTCGCTTGCGATTGCCGATAATGCATCAGACCCCAAAGGCATGCGAATTCGTGCAGCTTACGTCCCTCTGCTGCACAAGAATGGCGTTGGCGATCTGCTGGGCGGCGGCGAGCTTGTTGCCGATCAGATTCCCTTCGAGGCGGCCCTTAGCCGCTTCAAGGCGCTGCTTGAGGATGAATCAGTCCTTAAAGTCGCGCAAAATCTCAAATATGATTATCTCCTCCTAAAGCGGTACGGCATCGTCACCAAAAGTTTCGACGATACGATGTTGATCTCCTATGTGCTTGATGCTGGAACCGGTGCACATGGCATGGATCCGCTATCGGAAAAATTCCTCGGCCACAAACCCATCACCTTTAAGGAAGTGGCCGGAAGCGGTCGAACAGGTGTCACCTTCGACCTCGTCGATATCGAAAAGGCAACGCATTATGCGGCCGAAGATGCCGATGTGACGCTGCGACTGTGGATGGTTCTCAAGCCTCGGCTTGCGGCCGAAAGGCTGACTGCCGTCTACGAGAGACTGGAAAGACCGCTGCTGCCGGTTCTGGCTGATATGGAGGAACGTGGCATCACGATCGATCGGCAAATTTTGTCGCGGCTGTCGGGCGAACTTGCACAAGGCGCGGCGCGGCTTGAGGACGAAATCTACACGCTCGCAGGCGAGCGATTTACAATCGGCTCGCCAAAACAGCTCGGCGACATCCTGTTCGGTAAGATGGGACTGCCTGGAGGCACGAAAACCAAGACGGGGCAATGGTCGACCTCGGCCAGCGTTCTGGAAGATCTGGCGGCTGCAGGCGCGGAACTGCCGCGCAAGATTGTTGATTGGCGCCAGATCACGAAGCTGAAGTCCACCTATACCGACGCGCTGCCCGGCTATGTTCATCCGCAAACGAAGCGGGTTCACACATCTTACTCTCTGGCTTCAACCACAACGGGACGATTGTCGTCCTCCGAACCCAACCTTCAAAATATCCCGGTGCGAACGGCCGAGGGCAGAAAGATCCGTACCGCGTTTATTTCAACGCCCGGTCACAAGCTCGTTTCTGCCGATTACAGTCAGATCGAGTTGCGTGTGCTCGCGCATGTCGCCGACATTCCCCAGTTGCGACAGGCCTTTGCAGAAGGGATCGATATTCATGCCATGACGGCTTCTGAAATGTTCGGTGTCCCGGTCGAAGGCATGCCGTCAGAGGTACGAAGACGCGCGAAGGCAATCAATTTCGGGATTATCTACGGGATTTCCGCCTTCGGTCTTTCCAACCAGCTTTCGATCGAGCGTTCTGAAGCCAGCGATTACATCAAGAAGTATTTCGAGCGTTTCCCCGGCATTCGCGACTATATAGAAAGCCGCAAGCAGATGGCGCGCGATAAGGGCTATGTCGAGACGATCTTTGGGCGCCGAATCAATTATCCCGAAATTCGCTCATCTAATCCTTCCGTGCGCGCCTTCAATGAACGAGCGGCCATCAATGCGCCTATCCAGGGCTCCGCGGCAGATATCATTCGCAGAGCCATGATTCGCATGGAGCCCGCTCTTGCCGAAGTCGGCCTTGGCGAGCGTGTCAGGATGCTTTTGCAGGTCCACGACGAACTGATTTTCGAAGTGGAAGACGCTGATGTGGAAAAGGCCATCCCGACCATTGTTTCCGTGATGGAAAATGCGGCCATGCCGGCCCTTGAAATGCGGGTGCCGCTCAAGGTTGATGCACGCGCTGCGAGCAACTGGGATGAGGCGCATTAGCCCATCCCGGAATTTCCTGCAATTTTCGGTTCGTCGCTTGCTTAGCGCTCAAGACTTCCCAGCTCAGCCCATGGCCGCATTTAGCTCTCAAGCCGGCGTCCATCAGCGCGGATACGAAGACAAGGAGTGCGCAAACCCTCAATTTTAGTCAAATTTTTCATGACGTAATAAGTCTTTGTTTCTACTCAATTATCTCCTTGTTCTGCCTGAAGGGCCTTCCGTAAAATAAGGAACTTATTAACCTTCGTTTCCTATTCGATGAAGGCTGAATGCCAATCAATGAGTGAGAAGCGGGTCGCATGCGTTTTCCTCGAACTAACCTGACGGATGCCGGTGAATTTTCGACGGAGGTCGAAACGCAACCGTCGGAAGAATTTGTCGGCGAAAGACCGGAATTGCCCGTGTGGCAGAGCAACTTTCGTCTGGCACCCAATGTGCGCTTCACCCGTACTCCCGAAGCCCTGCTGCCAAAGCGTCGCCAAACCGAAGCGCCGGCGATGGTGGCAGAGATCATCGACGATGCTGCCGCAGAAGTCGATTGCCCCAAAGCCCCCTCTGGCCGGCTGATCGAGGTTCCTGACATCATCGAAACAGCGGATGAGCCGATTTCGATCGATGTTCCCTTCGATGTCTTTGCAGAAGAAGGCCCCATCGCAGTCATCGCGGCCGCGAGCGCTGCCGGTCACGAGGAGCAACCGCTCCGCCAGGGCCTGCCCTACATTCATGAAGTCTTTGATATCTCCTCTATTGAGGCCGTAATGCCGATACCTGTACCCGAGCCGTCCCAAGCAGAACATGGATTTTCGGCGCTGTCCGATTTTGCGTTCTGGGAAGCGATGGCTTTCGAAGGTGGCGAAGCCGCCTTCCCTGCCGCCTCTTCACCCCAGCAGCTGAAGCGCTCGCCGTTTTACGTCAGTCCTGAAACGATCGTCCGCCATTTCCGCGTCATGGAATGGCGATCGGGCGGTTCGGCCGACGCTCCCGCGCCAAGACATATGGAAATCTTGCCTTCCGCCATCGTTGAAGCTGCTCTAGCTGCCATGCCGGAACAGCAGGAAAAGCAGGTCGAAGTGGCACCTCCTCCTGTCATCGCGGAAGAACAAACGGTGGAGGTATCAGCGCCTGAGCCGGTAATCGAAATCGCCGCACCGGTCAGAACCGTGAGCGCGCGCCCGCCACAAAATGCGTTCCGCTCCCACCAATTGCCGCCGGTGATGCGCGGTGAAGTGACTGCATCGGGCTACGAGTTCCCGCCCCTGTCTCTGCTGCAGCAAGCACCCGAACGCTCCGCCGAGATCATGACGCAGGAGATGCTCGAGCAAAATGCCGGACTGCTGGAAAGCGTGCTGGAAGATTTCGGCATCAAGGGCGAGATCATCCACGTGCGTCCCGGTCCGGTCGTGACCCTTTACGAATTTGAACCTGCGCCAGGCGTGAAATCATCGCGGGTGATCGGTTTGGCCGACGATATCGCGCGCTCGATGAGCGCGATCTCAGCGCGCGTCGCTGTCGTACCAGGGCGCAACGTGATCGGTATCGAACTGCCAAATGCAACGCGGGAGACGGTTTACTTCCGCGAAATGATCGAAAGCGACGATTTCCGCACCAGCGGCTATAAGCTGGCGCTGGGTCTTGGAAAGACGATCGGCGGCGAGCCCGTCATTGCAGAGCTCGCCAAGATGCCGCATCTGCTGGTGGCCGGCACGACCGGATCCGGCAAGTCCGTTGCGATCAACACCATGATCCTGTCGCTGCTCTATCGCATGACGCCGGAACAGTGCCGCCTCATCATGGTTGACCCAAAGATGCTCGAGCTCTCCGTCTATGACGGGATTCCGCATCTCCTTACGCCTGTGGTCACAGATCCGAAGAAAGCAGTCATGGCGCTGAAATGGGCCGTGCGGGAAATGGAGGACCGTTACCGGAAGATGTCCCGGCTCGGCGTGCGCAACATCGATGGCTACAACGCCCGCCTCGCGCAGGCTCGCGATAGCGGCGAGGTCTTGCGCATCCTCGTTCAGACAGGTTTCGACAAGGGAACCGGTGCGCCCATCGAGGAAGAGCAGGATCTTGATCTTGCTCCTATGCCCTACATCGTCGTCATCGTCGATGAAATGGCAGACCTGATGATGGTGGCCGGCAAGGAAATCGAAGGAGCGATCCAGCGTCTGGCACAGATGGCGCGCGCCGCCGGCATTCACCTGATCATGGCAACGCAGCGTCCGTCTGTCGATGTCATTACCGGTACGATCAAGGCCAACTTCCCAACGCGTATCTCCTTCCAGGTGACCTCCAAGATCGACAGCCGTACGATCCTGGGAGAACAGGGGGCCGAACAACTGCTCGGTCAGGGCGACATGCTGCATATGCAAGGCGGCGGACGCATTGCCCGCGTTCACGGTCCATTTGTTTCAGATGCCGAAGTCGAAAAGGTCGTTGCGCATCTGAAGACACAGGGTCGCCCTGAATATCTGGAAACGGTAACCGCCGACGAAGAAGACGAGGGTGATGTCGAGGACACGGCCGTATTCGACAAGAGCGACATGGGCGCTGAAGACGGCGATGACCTTTACGACAAGGCCATCAAGGTCGTCATGCGCGACAAGAAATGCTCGACCTCCTATATCCAGCGACGACTGGGTATCGGCTACAACCGTGCAGCTTCACTCGTTGAGCGCATGGAAAAGGAAGGCTTGGTCGGCCCGGCCAACCATGTGGGCAAGCGAGAAATCGTTGCCGGTCGAGGGGCTGAGGTCTAAGCGCCTTTACAGGTCTCCAAGGGGCCCGCTCGTGCGGGCCTTTTGCATTTGGCCACGTCGCATTCGAAGCAATTGCGACGTTGCTTCTGTGTGCCGCCTTCCCTTGCCATTCGCACCGGCGCAGCCTACAGCATCGGGAAGATGCCGCAAAAGACCGCCCTTCATCGATTGACCTTGACAGACTTCCGCAATTACCAGTCGGCAGGACTGGTGCTGGAAGGGCGTCATGTCGTTCTGACCGGGGACAACGGGGCGGGGAAAACCAATCTTCTTGAAGCGATCTCGTTTCTCTCCCCAGGACGCGGATTGCGCCGCGCCGCCTATCTCGATGTCATCCGCAATGATGCGGCGGCAGGCTTTTCCATCTTCGCCAAGATCGATGGGATGGAGGGTGAGGTCGATATCGGAACGGGCGTCGAAGCGCTGGACGAGAGTGCAGCACGCCGGCTACGGATCAACGGAACTGCCGCGAAAACGATCGACGAGTTGACCGAGCACCTTCGCGTCCTGTGGTTGACACCTGCTATGGATGGGCTTTTCACCGGTGGATCATCGGACCGGCGCCGTTTTCTCGATAGGCTCGTTCTGTCGATCGATCCCGCCCACGGTCGGCGCGCCAGCGATTTCGAGCGCGCCATGCGCGGGCGCAACCGACTCTTGTCGGAGGGGCGGTTCGACCCCTCTTGGCTTGCCGGCATCGAGGAGCAGATGGCCAGCCTCGGCATTGCCATGGCGCTGGCACGCCAGGAAATGCTTGATCTTCTGGCGCATCTGATCGAGGCAACGCGCGATGCCTCTCCTTTTCCTTCAGCATCACTTTCTCTTTCTGGCTTTATGGATGAGGGTTTGTCCCGCCCAGCGGTGGACTTGGAAGAAGAGTATGCCGCAATGCTCGCTGAAGGGCGCTACCGCGACGCAGCTGCCGGTCGGACGTTGACAGGCCCGCATAGGGCGGATGTTCTGGTCTTGCACCGCGAAAAGCAGATGGACGCTGCACGCTGCTCCACGGGAGAGCAAAAGGCCCTTTTGGTCGGACTTGTCCTCGCACATGCAAGACTCGTCGCCAATCTGACTGGCTTCGCACCGGTTCTTTTGCTTGACGAAATCGCTGCCCATCTAGACGAAGGCCGGCGAGCGGCGCTTTTCGATCTCGTTGACGGGCTCGGCGGACAGGCGTTCATGACCGGAACGGATCGCGCTATGTTTTCCTCGCTTGGTGAAAGGGCGCAGTTTATCAATGTCGCCGATGGCAGCCTTTCATCAGAAGCGCCTTGAAGGATCAGATCATCAAGGCGTTGTGCGCACGGTCGATAGGATGGAATTTACGATGACCAGTCTTTCTCCAGACGAGATTGCCCGCTATCAGCGCCATATTCTGCTTCCCGAAATTGGCGGGGCCGGGCAACAAAAACTGAAAGCGTCACGCGTTCTCGTGATTGGCGCAGGAGGGCTTGGTGCGCCTGTGCTCCAATATATTGCGGCAGCCGGTATAGGCACGATCGGCATCATCGATGATGACCGTGTATCGTTGTCCAATCTCCAGCGGCAGGTTATCCATGACACTGACCGTATCGGCACGTCGAAAACCGAAAGTGCGGCTCGAAGCATCAAGGCATTGAATCCGCTGGTGAACACGCGGCTGTTCAACCAGCGTTTTACCCTCGCTAAGGCAGGCAATCTCCTGTCTGATTTTGATCTACTGATCGACGGCTCGGACAATTTTGACACACGGTACGCGGCCGCCGACGCTGCCGAGGCAGCTAAAATTCCCCTTGTGACCGGGGCCGTCGGACGCTTTGATGGATCACTGACGGTTTTGAAGCCTTACGAGACGAATTCCGAGGGACGATTGAACCCCGGTTACCGCGATCTCTTTCCGGAAGCTCCCCCTCCGGGTGTCGTTCCCGCCTGTGCCGAAACCGGGATTGTGGGTGCGCTGACAGGGGTGATTGGTACGATGATGGCAATGGAAGCCATCAAAGTCATCACCGGTGCCGGCGATCCATTGATCGGACGGTTGATGCTCTATGACGGGCTTGCCGCGCGCTTTGATGTGATCGGCTACAAGCGGCGCAGCGCCTCTCGCTGACAGTGCTTAAAATTCTGAAAGAAGGCCGCAATGTCGTTTGCGCCGCCACTTGATAAAGGGCGACTGCATATCCACCTGACGCCCGAATTTATCCTGTCACACTGGAACTATAGAGGGACACTGATTCATGACAACCGTTGCGGACAAGCCGGCTGAAAGCCATGTCTTCGAGGCTGATGTAGCGCGCCTTCTGCACATGATGGTGCATTCCGTTTATTCGGATAAAAACGTCTTCCTGCGCGAGCTGATCTCCAATGCCGCCGACGCCTGCGAAAAGCTGCGATATGAGGCGATCTCAAACTCAAACCTGAACGCCGGGGATGCTGAAAGCCGGATAACGATCCTGCTCGACGAGGAGACGCGCCGCGTCACTGTCGAGGACAACGGCATCGGCATGAGCCGCGAAGAGATGATCGAGGCGCTCGGAACCATCGCAAGGTCCGGCACGCGCGCTTTCATGGAGCGCATCGAGGCAAGCAAACAAGGCGAAGGCGCACAATTGATCGGCCAGTTCGGCGTCGGCTTTTACTCGAGCTTCATGGTGGCGGACCGTGTCGACGTTTTGTCTCGCCGCGCCGGATCCGAAGAAGCCTGGCTGTGGTCCTCGGACGGCAAAGGCAGTTACAAGATTTCACAGATCGATCCGATACAGGCGCCGCCGCGCGGCACACGGATCGTTCTTCATCTGACTGAAGACGCAAAGTCCCATGCCTCCCGCTGGACCGTCGAGCGGATCGTCAAGGAGCAGTCCGGGCATGTCCCAGTGCCGATCTTCATCGTGGAAAAACCCGGCGCCGAAGTTGCACGCCTGACGGATGGCACTGCACTCTGGACCAAATCGCGAAATGACATCAAGCCTGAGGAATATACGGATTTCTATCGTAGCGTTTCGGGCCAGTATGACGAGCCGGCCATGACGGTTCACTTCCGCGCCGAAGGTCGTCATGAATATACGGCGCTGACCTTCGTTCCTGGTTCCAAACCTTTCGATCTTTACGACCCGGATCGCAACGGTCGTGTAAAACTTTACGTCAAGCGCGTCTTCATCACCGATAGCGCAGAGCTTCTTCCGCGCTATCTTCGCTTTATCCGCGGCATCGTGGATACCTCTGATCTTCCTCTCAATATTTCACGTGAAATGCTGCAGGAAAGCCCGCTTCTGGCTTCTATCCGCAAGGGCGTAACCAATCGGCTCCTGAAGGATATCGAAAAGCTCGCCGAAAGCGATCTGTCGGCTTATGAGAAAATCTGGGACAATTTCGGCGCTGTCATCAAGGAGGGCATCCACGAAGACTTCGAACGTCGCACCCAGCTTCTTGCGCTCTCGCGTTTTCGCACGACGTCGTCCGGCGAGGGTCATCGTTCATTGGCAGACTACATCAAGGATGCCAAAGAAGGACAGAAGTCGATCTACTATCTTGTCGGCAGCAGCCTTGAGCAGTTGAAAGCCTCCCCGCAGCTGGAAGGCTTCCGCGCCCGCGGGATCGAGGTCCTGCTATTGACGGATTCCGTCGATAGTTTCTGGGTGACGATGGCGCCTGAGTTCGAAGGCAAGGGCTTCAAATCGATCACACAGGGCGCATCCGATCTCAGCGAACTGCCAAAGGCAGAGGGAGAGAACTCGAAGCCGGCCGAAGCCAGCGAGGATATTGCAAGCTTCCTGAGCTTTGCGAAGGAAAGGCTTTCGGATCAGGTGTCCGACGTCCGCAGCTCAGACCGATTGACGGAAAGTGCGGTGTGCCTCGTCGCGTCCGAACAAGGCTACGATCGCCAGTTAGAGAAGATCCTGCAGGATGCCGGCCGCCTCAATTCGGCGGCAAAGCCTATTCTTGAGATCAACCCTGATCATCCAACGGTAAAGGCAATTGCCACTACGAAGGATGACACCTTCCGCGAGGATGCGACACTTCTTCTGCTCGACGAAGCCCGCGTGCTCGATGGCGACAAGCCTTCTGATCCCCGCGCCTTTGCGGAAAGACTGTCACGGCTCTTTGCGCGTGCCATGCACTGAATGAACACCAAGGCTCGGCTGAGGGTAAGCCAAGCCGATGGATTGCATTTGAGATGGCCGCCTCCTGTCAGGCGGCCATTTTCGTTCAGGCGATGCCCTCTTTTAAAGCATGCCCGAAAAATTAGCATCGATAGCACGATATCTCTGGAGCGGCGATCAAAGGGCACCTACATTAACGGCAACCGAACAAACACTCCTTTTATGGAACGATAAAGATGAGCCGCGATCCTTACACCGTGCTTGGCGTGAAGCGCGACGCCACGCAGAAAGAAATACAAAGCGCCTTTCGAAAACTTGCGAAGAAATGGCACCCCGATCTCAATCCCGGGGACAAGAAGGCTGAAGAGCATTTCAAGGAAGTCTCCGCAGCTTACGAGCTGATCGGCGAGGAAGATCAGCGCGCCCGGTTCGACCGGGGCGAAGTTGACGCAAGCGGGACGGAGCAACCGCGCTACCAGCGGGGCCAATATCGCGAGTATGCCTCGGCAGGAAACGATCCCTTCGGCGGCGGGTTCTCGAGCTTTGGCGACGTGGACGATATTCTTTCCGGCATATTTTCGGGTCGCAAACGTGGCGGCGCTGGTGGTGGCATCAAATCGCGCGGCGAAGACCGGCGCTTTTCGATGGATGTCGATTTCCTGGAGGCAGTCAACGGTGCGCGAAGCGAGGTTCGCCTGCCGAATGGACCAACATTGGATGTGCAAGTCCCGCCAGGAACGCGCGATGGCCAGGTTCTGCGTTTGAAGGGCAAGGGTGAGCCGGGGTTTGGCAACGGACCTGCCGGGGATGCGCTGATCGAGATCCGCGTCAAGCCGCACCCCTATTTCACTCGTGATGGCGACGACATCAAGCTCGATATTCCAGTGTCCCTCAAGGAAGCGGTTCTCGGCGGCAAAATCCGGGTTCCGACCCCGACGGGAGCCGTTCATCTCTCCCTGCCCCCCAATTCAAGTTCTGGAAAGGTCTTGCGGGTCAGAGGCAAGGGTGCGCCGAAAAAGGGCGGCCATGGCGATCTCTATGCTACCGTGAAGGTCGTTCTGCCAGAGCGCCCAGACGCGAAGCTTGAGGAATTCATGGAGAGTTGGGAGACCGCTGACCCGCGCCGCGGCATGTAAATCTATCAATGACGGCGTCCCGGCTTGTTCGGGGCGCGCGATCTTCTATGGTGGGGGCTCTATCTTGTCGTTCCCGACGATACCCTGGCGCTGGCCCTCTCCACCCGAGTCTTCCGATGTCTGCTGTTTTCTTCGATGTGCTGCCGATCTTCATCATGATTTTGATCGGCTGGGCGATCGTTGAAACGCGTCTTCTCAAGGCTGAGATCGGAGATGCGCTCAGCGAATTCGTCTTTAAGATCGCCGTTCCGATGCTGCTCTTCAGGACGGTCGCCGAGGCAGACTTTCAGGGCGCCTCGCCGATCCGGCTGTGGATCGCCTACTTCTCCGGGGTCGCCGTGACATGGACGGCAGGACATCTGCTTGCCAGACGTCTGTTTGATCAAGATGCACGCATCGGCGTTCTGTCTGGAGTATCGTCCGCATTTGCGAATACGATCTTCATCGGCCTTCCTTTGGTTGAGCGAACGGTTGGCCAAGACGGCGTCGTCGCCCTTTCCATTCTCATTGCCGTTCATTTGCCCGTGATGATGATCGCAGGAACGGTCATGATGGAACGCGCCGAGCACGCGACCTCAGGCAAACAGGACCGAAACGTTTTCAAGCTGCTACAACAAGTCGCCAACAACCTCATCCGCAACCCACTCGTCGTCGGCTTGGCTGCGGGTGCCTTCGTACATCTGACCGGTCTCAAGATCCCTATCGTCGTCAAACCGATTTTGTCGCAGATCGCCGATGTTGCCGCGCCCGTTGCACTGATTTCGCTCGGGATGGCGCTGAAGCGCTACGGGATCTCCGGGAGCGCGAAACTCGCCTGTCTGACATCCTGCCTCAAGCTGATCCTTCTACCGGCTTGCGTCTGGCTATTCAGCCTGCTGCTGGCTCTCAGTCCGGAGTGGCGGTCTGCTCTGGTTCTGATCGCGTCGGTGCCCAGCGGCGTCAACGTCTGGCTCATCGCCAACCGCTTCGGCGTCGGGCATGGACTTGCAGCCTCGACCATCACGATCACCACTGCGCTCGGCGCCGTCACCGTCACGCTTTGGGCCTATATTTTGGGCGTATCAGCGCAATGAACTCCGCCCTGGATCAAGACGGAGTCCTCAAATTACACGCTCATCGATTGTTGTGCTGATCTTACTGTGTGGCTGCCGGTGCGTTCGGATCGGGAAGAGGCACGGGCGAATCAGACAGCGTGTGTAGATAGAGAATCACATTGGCCCGATCGGTATCTTTTGGAAGTCCCGCAAAGCCCATCGCTGTCCCAGCGATGTATTTCTTTGGCGCGGTCAGGAAGTGGTTCAGATGGTCAAATGTCCACTTCTCGCTTCCACCTTTTGAAAAGTCCTTCATCGCGCTCGAATACGCAAAGCCTTCGTGAGATGCGATCGGACGATCCACGACGCCGTAAAGGTTCGGCCCGACCTTGTTGGGACCGCCTTTGGTGCCGTCATGACAGGCCTGACACTTCTTGAAGACGGCCTCGCCCGCCTTTGCGTCTGCTTTGGCCAGCAGCTGTGCAATCGGAACCGCTGCAGCCGGCGCAGCCTCACCGGAGCCGCCGGCCGGCGCCGCATCTTGCGCGACAATCGCAAAACCCTCTTTTTCCGGGGCTTCAGAGTGGAAGAAACCCTCCGAAGAAATCGAAATACTCATAAGCACGAATACCGTCCCAAGCAGCGCTCCCAACGCTGTGTTGACGTATGAATTCATCTGCAACGCTCCCCTTTGCAGCCGGATACCAAGGCCGAACCATCTTGAAATAAAGCAAAACCTATGTCTTTTGACTGCGCGTGGCAACTGTGGAACCGGTCTTGCACATGAGACCTTTTGACACCTTTCCGCCCGAATTAGAAGGCCCTGAAGAATGGAATTGATTCCCGACGATGTCGTTGTCCTTATTCCCGCGCGATTGGCGTCCACTCGCCTGCCAGGAAAGCCGCTCGCGGACATAAATGGCCTTCCAATGATCGTTCAGGTCGCGCTGCGCGCCCGTGAAGCAAACGTGGGCCGCGTGATCGTGGCCGTGGACGACAAGGCGGTTTTCGAAACCGTTTCCAATGCCGGCTTTGAGGTCGTGATGACCGGGCAAAACCATCAATCGGGTTCGGACCGGATCTATGAGGCGCTGTCGGTCGTCGATCCTGACCGCAAGGTCAAGACCATCATCAACGTGCAAGGTGATCTGCCGACCATCGAGCCGCAGGCAATTGCCGCCGCGCTGAAGCCGCTCTCCGATCCGGCTGTCGATATCGGTACGCTTGCCGTCGAAATTACCGACGAGGCGGAAAAGACCTTGCCGCAGGTGGTCAAGATCGTCGGCTCGCCGCTTTCTCCTTCACGATTGAAGGCTCTCTACTTTACCCGTACGACAGCACCTTATGGCCAGGGGCCGCTTTATCATCACATCGGATTGTATGCCTATCGCCGCGAGGCGCTGGAACGATTCGTGTCTCTCTCGCCCTCTGTTCTTGAAAAGCGCGAAGCGCTGGAACAGCTCAGAGCCCTTGAAGCCGGCATGCGGATCGATGTCGAAGTTATCGAGACCGTTCCGCTCGGTGTCGACACTCCGGCCGATCTTGAAAAGGCTCGGGATATCTTATCCTCGAAGAAGGTTTGAGCGGATGAAGCCGAAGACAAATCGTATTGCGTTCCAGGGCGATGTCGGAGCCAATTCGGATATGGCCTGCAGGGACATGTTCCCGAGCATGGAGCCGCTGCCCTGCCAGACGTTCGAGGATGCGTTTACGGCGCTCGCAAATGGCGAAGCCGATCTTGCCATGATACCGATCGAAAACACCATTGCTGGCCGGGTCGCAGACATCCATCATTTGTTGCCGGAGTCGCATCTGCATATCGTCGGCGAATACTTCATGCCGATCCATTTTCAGTTGATGGTACTGCCCGGGGTGACCGCTTCAGAAATCAGAACCGTTCACAGCCACATCCATGCACTTGGCCAATGCCGTAAGGTGGTTCGCGCGAATGGCTGGAAGGCGGTAATTGCAGGCGATACGGCAGGCGCCGCGAGAATGGTGCGTGATACAGGGGACCGGTCGATGGCGGCGCTCGCGCCGCGGCTTGCCGCCGATCTCTACAATCTCGATATTATTGCCGAAAATGTCGAAGACACCGAAAACAACGTCACGCGGTTCGTCGTCCTGTCCCGCGACGAGCGCTGGGCGCAGCGCAAAGCGCCGGAAGAAAAGGTCGTCACCACCTTCGTCTTCAATGTGCGCAATATCCCGGCGGCGCTTTACAAGGCCTTGGGCGGCTTTGCGACGAACAATATCAACATGACGAAACTGGAGAGCTATCAGCTCGGCGGTCGGTTCGTCGCGACGCAGTTTTACGCCGATATCGAGGGACACCCGAACGACGCCAACGTGCAGCGCGCACTGGAGGAACTCGGCTTCTTTTCCGAAAAAGTCCGGATTCTCGGCGTTTACAAGGGGCACCCGATGCGCGGTGTTTTGCAAAAGCAGCCTGTCGAGTAGGACGGCAGCGATCAGAACTGATTGTCTTGTGTGGAGCTCAAACCTGGCGGTCAGGCCTTGGTCGCCTTCAGGTCTCCGGTTCGCAGACCCTTAGCCGATGCCCATCTGGATCGAGCACCACGAAGGTCGGCCCGAAGTCCATCCGGGTCAGCTCTTGAGCGAACGGTAAACCGAGGCTCTGCCATTCACGGTATCGGGCTTCGACGCCCTCACTACCAGGAACCATGAAGGCGACTTCACCGCGGTAGCCGATCGCCGATGGTTGCGGCACCACCTTGCTTTGCCGCCAGAGGCCGAGCGTCACGCCGTTATCGAACGAAAAGGCGATGAAGTTCTCAGAGACGGCGACGGGCTCGCTTCCAAAAATTTTCCCGTAGAATTCCGCGCTCGCCAGGGGATCGCGGACATAGAGAAGAATGAGATTGGGGCTGAGCATGGTGAAGGTCCTCCTTGCAGTGGTCGCGATGAGGAAGACTAGCCAAAGCTCCTGTCAAATTCTGGCAGCAGTCTGCGAGAACACTGCAGCCGCCTCAATTTTCGACCTCCATATCGACGATGATCCGCCATTCTTTGAGAAGCTGATGACGACGCTTCGGATAGCGGCGACCGGTCGATGTCATTGCCGTAATGCGATCGGTTCGAAAATGACGAAAATCATTGCGCAGCTCGCACCATGCGACGAGAAGGCGCGTTGTTTCGAAGTACCCTAACGCAAAAGGCCAGACGAACCTTTGCGAAGTACGTCCACCTTCGTCACTGTAATTCAGCGCCAAAACCTGCTCATTGCGGATCGCCTGCCTGATGGCCGAAAGGTCCGCTACGTCTTCCTCGGTCTTGCGTTTCGCCCCCGCCATCAGCGTAGTCGTATCGATACTCAGCCGCAAATCGGAAGGCAGAACGGCAGCGATCTTTGCCAGCGCATCGTCTGCCGCTTTGGACAATCGGGGTTCGGCCACCTTCGACACCCAGCGAGAACCCAGGACAAGCGCTTCGATTTCCTCCTCGCTGAAGGTCATGGGGGGAAGCATGAAACCTGGTTTGAGGAGATAGCCGACACCCGCCTCCCCCTCGATGACCGCGCCCTGAGCCTGAAGAGTTGCAATATCGCGATAAAGCGTGCGGATGCTCACACCCGTTTCTTCAGCAAGAACGGCGCCGCTGACCGGGCGCCGGTAGCGGCGCAGAGCCTGCAGGAGGGCAAGAAGCCGCTCGGAGCGTGACAGCCGCCCTTCCGATTTTGGCGAGGTTGATGGGGCTGGCAAGCGAGCTCCGTCTTCAGAGTTTACGTTCGACCCAATCGCGCATCAGCCGATGCGCAATGGCGCCTTTCGGCGGGGATGCCTTACCATTCGTTCCCGGCCTTTCCAGCACCTCCAACGTTTCCTCACGGGTGAACCATCGGCAGTCCTCAAGCTCCTTCTCATCACGGTGAATCTCCGTATTGAGGGCCTGCCCATAGCATCCGATCATCAGGGAGTGTGGCATTGGCCACGGTTGCGACGCGTGATAGCGGACGCGGCCGACCTTGATGCCAGCCTCCTCCAATGTTTCGCGGCGGACGGCATTTTCCATTGTTTCGCCTGGCTCCAGGAAGCCGGCAAGACAAGAGTACATACCGGGCGCGAAATGCGGCCCGCGGCCAAGAAGACAAAGATCGCGCGCTTCATCGATCACCAGCATGATGACGACAGGATCCGTTCTTGGAAAAATCATGTGATCGCAGGAGACACAGGCCCGCTTGTAACCGCCGATACGAAGCTCCATTGCCCCACCACATCGGCCACAAAAGCGATTATCTCGATTCCACCGTATCAGGCTTGCAGCCTGAGCAAATTCGCCAAGCAGCGCCTCATCCATCAATTCGTCGCGATACAACGTGCGGCCATCGACCACCTTAAAATGTGAGGCAAGAGATTCCTCGGGCACTTTGAGCGGCACCGCAAGGCGCGGTTCACCGTTCCGGCGATGGCCGAGCAGCACCGTCTCGTCCCAATCCGGAAGAAGATCGACCAGCTCATAGCGCGAGAACAGAGGATCGACGATCTGACCATCATGCTTCAGGATCAAGTTGCCTTCGCAAAAGGCGAAGATATGCGCACCTTCCGTCTTTAGGGCTGCAGCAACCGTTTCTTCGTCGCGATGTTCCGAATCACGAATCAGATCGTTTCCGGCAAATGCCGTCAGACTGCTGGGCTCCAAATGATTCAAGGCCCCATCGAAAAGCGATGTCATGACGAAAGAGCCTCCCTTATTCGCATCATCAATTCTTCCTGCTTTTCAGCATCGTAGGCTTCGGCGACGCCATGTCCCCAGACCGGGCCGGGCCAGCCCGGATCGCCCTCGAAACGCGCAACAATATGCACGTGCAATTGACGAACAATATTGCCAAGCGCACCGATATTGATCTTTGTCGGATTCGTCACTTTTTTCAAAGCGGCACTCGCCGTCTCGATCTCGAATGTCAGCATCACCTGGTCTAGCGGCTTGAGATCGGTGATTTCGCTGACGTCGGCCCGCTGCGGCACGAGGATAAGCCATGGCCAGCGCGCATCTTTCGACAGGCGCAGTTCACAAAGAGAAAGGCGAAGCAGAAGCAGGCTATCCTGCTCAAGGCGTGCATCCAGCGCGAACTCTTTCACAATCGGCCTCCCTTTTTTGTCGGGTGTAGCAGTTTTTTTTCAGCTTGGCTTGCTTTTGATAGCGAGATTGCCGATATGTGCAGCCGGGAGGTTGGTGGTGGACGAGCCACTCGCCAACCGGGTCAGGTCCGGAAGGAAGCAGCCCCAACGAGCCCGGCACGGGTCATCGTGCCAGCCTCCCACCTTCTCCTCCAAAGCGCCCGATTGATCGCGGGCGATGAAGCAGGGCGATGAGCGATACCGAGCGACAGTCACAGGACGCCGCGACGGGCACCGGCTACCGGGTCTTAGCCCGCAAATACCGCCCGAAAGATTTCAACGACCTGATGGTCGGGCAAGAACCGATGGTGCGGACGCTGACGAACGCGTTCGAGACCGGCCGCATCGCCCAAGCCTATATGCTCACCGGCGTGCGCGGTGTCGGCAAAACGACGACGGCGCGCATTCTGGCGCGTGCGCTCAATTACAAGACAGCCGATATCGATAAGCCGACTATCGATCTGAAGGTTCCGGGCGAGCATTGTCAGGCCATCATGGAAGGCCGCCATGTCGATGTCATCGAAATGGACGCTGCCTCGCATACCGGTATCGACGATATCAGAGAGATCATCGAGCAAGTCCGCTATCGCCCTGTGTCGGCCCGCTTCAAAGTCTACATCATCGACGAAGTCCACATGCTCTCGACTGCCGCGTTCAACGGCCTTCTCAAGACGTTGGAAGAGCCGCCGGAGCATGTAAAGTTCATCTTCGCGACGACAGAGATCCGCAAAGTCCCGATCACCGTTTTGTCGCGTTGCCAGCGCTTCGACCTCAGGCGTATCGGCGCGGCCGATCTGGTTGGGCTTTTTTCCACGATCGCGGCAAAGGAAGGCATTGAGGCGGAAGCCGAAGCTCTCGCAATGATTGCCCGCGCTGCCGAAGGTTCGGCTCGCGACGGTCTTTCGCTTCTCGATCAGGCGATTGCCCACGGCAGCGGCATTGTCAGGGCGCAAGCCGTTCGCGATATGCTCGGTCTTGCCGACCATGCCCGCATCGTCGATCTCTTCCAGCATGTGGTGAAAGGCGACGTCGCGTCAGCGCTCAAAGAATTTCAGGCGCAGTACGAGGCTGGCGCCAATCCAGTGGTGGTGCTGACTGACCTTGCCGACTTCACGCATCTCGTAACGCGCGTCAAATATATCCCGGAAGCCGGTAACGATCCCTCACTGAGCGAGGTCGAGCGCACCAAGGCAGCGGAATTTTCCACTTCCGTCGCCGTGACGACCTTGTCGCGCCTATGGCAGATGCTGCTCAAGGGCATCCCTGAGACAGAGAGCGCCGCCCGTACGGCGGGCGCTGCCGAAATGGTGCTGATCCGGCTTGCCCATGCGGCGCATTTGCCCGCGCCCGAAGATGCGGCCCGCCGCCTCTTGGAACTTGCAAACAATGGCGAGGCAGGCGGGCCTGTCCGTCCCGCGTCACGCAACACGAATTCCACTGGTCCCTCTGCGGCAGTGCGGAGCGAGACGTCTGCTGTCGCGTCTCAGCCGATGACACGCCAACCGCAGGGCAGCGGCGCGACCATGTTGCGCTCGGTTCCTGCCGCCGAGCCCCAGCTTGAGCGGCCAACCTTGCCGCAGGTGAAGCCAGCGGAGCAGCCGAAGCCGCGTGTTGCTGTCCATTCCGTAGACGATATCGTCAATCTTGCGACAGAGCATCGCGACCCGAAACTGAAAGCGCTGGTTCGCAACTTCCTGCGTCCAGTGAAAATCGAGCCCGGCAGGCTGGACGCCGCCCTTTCCGAAGGCGCGCCGACGACCCTGCTCAACGATCTCTCGGTACGCTTGAAGGAATGGACCGGCGTTCACTGGATTGTCAGCCTTAGCCGCGAACAGGGTCAGCCGACGATGGTGCAGGCCGAGGCTCTTGCCAAGGAGCGCCAGGTCAACGATGCACGTCAGGACCCCGACGTCGCCGCCATTCTTGCCCAATTTCCCGGCGCCAAGATAACCGACGTTCGCGTGCGCGCCCCTGAGCCGGAAGAAGAAAACGTAGTGCCGCCAGCAGTCGCAGAATCGGAAGAAGGCGACATCCTGCCTGGCGATGACATAGAGTTTTAGAGATAACGACAAGAAGGAGAGGCCGATGCGCGACATCATGGGAATGATGGGCAAGGTCAAGGAAATGCAGTCCAAAATGGAACAGATGCAAGCCGAGATCGCCGAACTGACGGCGGAAGGCAAGTCGGGCGGCGGGCTCGTCACGGTCGTTCTGTCGGGCAAAGGCGAGATGAAAAGCCTTAAGATCGATCCATCTCTCTTCAAGGAAGACGACGCCGAGATTCTAGAAGATCTGGTGGTTGCCGCGCACAAAGATGCAAAAGACAAGGTCGAAGCGATCGCTGCGGAAAAGACCCGCGCCCTGACCGCTGGCCTGCCAATTCCTCCCGGCTTCAAGATGCCGTTCTAAGACGGTTTGTGTGAGCGCTGGTGCTCTTTGTGCGCGGCTGAAGTTAGGCTCTCGTTGCAGGGGTGCGCGAAACACGCTCCTTCCACCGCCCGGATACCGGAGCTTCAAGGTGACGCCGTTGTTCGTCAGCTGAGAGACGGCGCGCGTAGCTTTCCATGAGGAACGGCATCGAAAGTCGTTCGCCGGAATAAGGCTTGTAGGCAACGATCAGTCCGGCTTCGATCATGCCGCTTTTCAAAACCCGGCAGTAGATGCCAGGACGGCCTGCCTTGGTATAGCGTTTGACGAAACCGGGATCGTCCATGCGTGCGGCTAAGGTGGCGCAGGGCATTCGTGGCGCTGTTGCCTGAAGGACGACATCGCCAGCCGTGAAAAGGTCACCGGCCGCCACATCGCGATTGTCCAGCCCATCGATGGCAAGATTTTCGCCGAAGGCGCCCGGCTCCATTTCGATGCCGAGCGTTATCCCCCACCAGGCAAGGCTTATGCCGCCTTCAATGTAAATGGCCTGATCCGGGCCGCCATGATGCTTTGTATTGCAAATGGCATCGCCGACCAAACCATGTGCGTCGACCATGACGGGGCCTTGCCGTGAATTTTTGAAGATCCCTGTTTTGTAAGTCTTTTTCGGCAGCCTCTCCGGCAGTCCGCTGCAAACGGCAAGGATTTTCATCATGACACTCCGAGGGTCTTTTCGTTTTTCATCCTTATGAGCTAAGAACGACCCATGGCAAAGCGAGTCACCGGACCCGAGATTGAAAAATTGATCCAGCTTTTGGCAAAGGTGCCGGGCCTCGGGCCCCGTTCGGCACGCCGGGCAGCGCTGCACTTGATCAAAAAGAAGGACCAGTTGCTGGGACCTCTTGGACATGCCATGGGCGAGGCCTTCGACAAGGTGAAGGTTTGTTCTCGTTGCGGCAATGTCGATACGAGCGATCCATGTACTGTCTGTATCGATCCGCAGCGTGACCAAAGCGTTGTCATTGTCGTTGAAGACGTTTCAGACCTTTGGGCGCTGGAGCGTGCCGGCGCCATGAATGCCGCCTATCACGTTCTCGGAGGAACATTGTCTCCGCTCGACGGTGTTGGTCCCGACGATCTCAACTTGCGCAGCCTGATCGACCGAGTGGCCGAAGGAAGCGTCCGAGAGGTTATTCTGGCCGTCAATGCGACTGTCGAAGGGCAAACGACAGCGCATTATGTGACCGATCAACTTGCTGGGTTCGACCTGAAGATCACCCGCCTTGCCCATGGAGTGCCTGTTGGCGGCGAGCTCGATTATCTAGATGAGGGAACGCTGGCTGCTGCTCTACGCTCCAGAACAGCAATATGAGGAGAAGTGGATTGGCATTGAACCTCGTGAAGGCCCAAACAGGGAACAGGACGCGTAGCATCGCTCTGCTCGTGGCCGTGATGGCAAATTTTCTCCCAGCCTGCGTAAAGGCGGAGCCTTCGAAGATAACAGTGGAAGCCCAGTTCGAGCGTTGGATGCGCGATGACCTTCGACCCCGTGCCCGCCAAGACGGTATCTCGGATAAGACGCTCAATGTCGCTCTGGATGGCGTGACCTTGGACTGGTCGCTGGATGACCTCGCACCACCCGGCTTTCCTCCCGCTAAAGAGCGCAAGCAGACACAAGCGGAATTTTCTTCGCCAGCGCCCTATTTCAATGAGGACCGCTTGCAACGTCTTGCTGTCACAGGACGCGGACTTGCAAGCCAGTATGGCTCCACGTTGAAGCGGATTGAAAAGACCTATGGCGTGCCGGGCGAAATCGTCCTCGCGGTCTGGGGCCGTGAGACAGGATTTGGCGCTGCGAAGCTTCCGAAGCCCGCTTTAAACGTTCTAGCCACCAAGGCTTTCATGTCGACACGCAAGGACATGTTTCGGACAGAGTTGATCGCCGCACTTCATATCATCGACCGCGGTGACGTTTCCCCCGCGGAATTTCGCGGCTCGTCGGCAGGAGCGCTTGGCCAGCCGCAATTCATGCCGACCAGCTATCTGAAATATGCGGTGGATTTTGACGGAGACGGGCACCGCAATATCTGGACCTCCGTTCCCGATACGCTTGCCTCCATCGCCAATTTTCTGGCGCAGAAGGGCTGGCAAAGAGGGCGCGGCTGGGGCTACGAAGTGACGATCCCAAACGCTGTTTCCTGCGCTCAGGAAGGACCAGACCTTGCCCGTCCGATTGCAAAATGGGAGGCCATGGGCATCAAGCGCATCTCCGGAAAGGCCTTTTCTTCCGGTGAAGCGAAAGCCGATGGGATGATGCTCGTGCCAGCCGGTCGCGACGGACCTGAATTTATTGTCACACCGAACTTCTACATTCTTAAAGAATATAACAATTCCGATCTTTACGCGCTTTATATCGGCAACCTCGCCGATCGCATCGCTTCGGGATCAGGCGCCTTCAAAGGAACATGGGGCGACGTCGGCAAAATGCTGCGATCCGACGTGGCGAACATGCAAAAAGCTCTTGAGAAGCAAGGATACGATGTCGGAGGAACCGACGGGTTGCCGGGCTATAAGACGCGCCGGTCGATCGGCAAGTGGCAGGAGAAAAACGGACTATCGCTGACTTGCTATCCGGAGGCATCCTTCAAAGGCCGCCTGCATTAGACCCTGCGTCTTTGACGACTGCAGCGCGATGACTTGCAATTGCACGCAAAAGCGCTTATATCGCCGTTAAATCTTGATCGTATGATGAAGAGTGGGCCGCAAGGACCCGCTCTTTTTTATTACCGCGATCATCCCTATCTTACGACTCTGCGAGGAGCAGCGCTTGTCGGAAACGACTCAAACCGAAAACGAGCCGCGGCTGATTACGGAAACTGGTCTTGACCAAAGGCTCGCGGAGATCGTCGAGCCTGTGATTATGGACATGGGCTATCGGCTTACCCGCGTTCGCATGATGAACCAGAACGGATCGACGCTGCAAATCATGGCAGAGCGGCCTGATGGCACGATGACTGTCGAGGATTGCGAAAAGCTTTCTACGGCAATTTCTCCGGTCTTGGATGTGGAAGATCCGATCGATCGGGAGTATCATCTGGAAGTATCCTCGCCCGGCATCGACCGCCCGATGGTCCGCAAGTCGGATTTCACGCGCTGGCAAGGTCACCTGCTGAAGTGTGATACATCGGTGATGATCGGCAATCGGAAGCGTTTCCGCGGCGTGATCGTCAAATCGGACGATGAGACGTTCACGATCGAGTCCGATCAGCCGCTCTACGGCGAGGATCGAACCATCGCCATTCCGTTCAGCGCGCTGAGCGATGCAAAATTGATTTTGACCGACGATCTGATCCGCGAGGCATTGCGGGCCGATAAGCTGGCGAAGGCAGAAGCTGCCAATCAGAACGAGACGGACGAAGACCAAGACTAACGTAAACGGCGTATCCTGGCCAAAGATGCCGGAACACCAAGACGGAGAAACCAGACAATGGCAGTGAGCGCGAACCGGCTTGAACTTCTGCAGATTGCAGATGCTGTGGCACGCGAAAAGGTGATCGACCGCGAGATCGTTCTCGCTGCGATGGCCGATGCAATTCAAAAGGCAGCTCGCTCCCGTTACGGATCGGAATCCAATATCCGTGCCGACATCAATCCGAAGACCGGCGAAATTCGTCTTCAGCGTCTTCTCGAAGTTGTCGACAAGGCGGAAGACTATTCGACGCAGATCCCTCTTGAGCTGGCGCGGGATCGCAACCCCGATGCGCAGCTCGGCGATTTCATTGCCGAGCCGCTGCCGCCGATGGATTTTGGCCGTATTGCCGCCCAGTCTGCCAAACAGGTAATTGTTCAGAAGGTACGCGAAGCCGAACGCGACCGCCAGTTCGATGAGTTCAAGGATCGCGTCGGAGAAATCGTCAACGGTACCGTCAAGCGCGTCGAGTACGGTAACGTGATTGTCGATCTTGGCCGCGGGGAAGGCATCATTCGCCGCGACGAGATGATTCCGCGCGAAAATGTCCGTTACGGCGACCGCGTTCGTGCTTATGTCTATGATGTTCGGCGCGAACAGCGCGGTCCGCAGATCTTCCTGTCGCGTACGCATCCGCAATTCATGGTCAAACTTTTCACCATGGAAGTGCCTGAAATCTACGACGGCATCATTCAGGTGAAGTCGGTGGCACGCGATCCTGGCTCGCGCGCTAAGATCGCCGTTATTTCCAACGATTCCTCAATTGATCCTGTCGGCGCCTGCGTCGGTATGCGCGGTAGCCGCGTTCAGGCTGTCGTCGGCGAATTGCAGGGTGAAAAGATCGACATCATTCCTTGGTCGCAGGACCCTGCGACATTCGTCGTCAACGCTCTGCAGCCGGCTGAGGTTGCCAAGGTGGTGCTGGACGAAGATGCCGAGCGCATTGAAATGGTCGTCCCCGACGAACAGCTTTCGCTGGCCATCGGCCGCCGCGGACAGAACGTACGCCTCGCTTCCCAGCTGACCGGTTGGGATATCGACATCATGACCGAGGCCGAAGAGTCCGAGCGTCGCCAGAAGGAATTCAACGAGCGCACAAATCTATTTATGGACGCGCTCGACGTTGATGAAATGGTCGGCCAGGTCCTTGCATCTGAAGGTTTCGCTGCTGTCGAAGAACTTGCCTATGTCGATCTCGACGAAATTGCCTCCATCGATGGTTTCGATGAGGAAACGGCACAGGAAATCCAGCAGCGTGCTCGCGAGTATCTTGAAAAGATCGAAGGCGAGATGGACGAAAAGCGCAAGGCGCTGGGTGTATCCGACGAGTTGCGGCAGATCGATGGCCTCAATGGGCGCATGATGGTGGCGCTCGGCGAAGACGGCATCAAGTCGATCGAGGATTTTGCAGGCTGCGCGGCAGACGATCTCGTCGGCTGGACGGAGCGCAAGAACGGCGAGACCAAGAAGTTCGAAGGTCTCTTCTCCAAGTTCGACGTTTCACGCGTCGAAGCAGAACAGATGATCGTCCAGGCGCGCCTCTTGGCCGGCTGGATCACCGAAGAAGATCTCGCGCGTCAGGCAGAGGTCGAGGATACGGACGCCGAGACGGCCGCAGAAGCATGATGGCCGCGGCCGATGCGTCTTCTCACGATGACGGGCTTGCCGACTATGACGGCAACAGCCGCATGTGCATTGTGACGCGAGAAACGGGATCGCCCGATGAACTGATCCGGTTTGTCGCGGCGCCTGACGGAAAAGTGGTTCCCGATCTGAAGCGTACGCTTCCGGGCCGGGGATGCTGGGTAAAAATCGATCGAACGCTGGTCGAGCGTGCGGTTGCAAAGAAGTTCTTCGGGCGCGCCCTGAAGCGAGATGTAGAGGTGACCGACAGCCTGCCCGCCGAGGTGGATAAGCTTCTGTCGCTGCAAGTGATGCAGATGATGAACATGGCGCGCAAGGCGAGCCAGTTCATCACCGGCGCAGCAAAAGTGGACGTTGCCATTCGCAGCGGTTCCGCAATTGCCGTCTTTCACGCCACCGATGCGGCTGAAGATGGTGTGCGGAAGATCAATCAGGCCCGCAAGGCCTGGCATCTCGGCACTGACGCCGAGGAAGAAATACCGTCCTTTTGTCTCTTCTCGGAGAGCGAAATGGCGGAAGTGATGGGCCAGAATGCTTTTATCCATGCTGCAGCGCTTGCGGGGCAGGCAGGAGAGGGTGTAGTGAAGCGCGCAAAGATGCTCGAACAGTACCGCAACGGCGGTCAGTCCCGGGCACCGGGCGGCGCTGGCCGGCAAAAGCAATGACAGGGTCACCGGACATGTCCGGCTTCCTTTCATTGATCGACAGTATGTGAACGATAGGGATTAAAGGCGTCATCGCTTCCCTGTCCGAAGGAACGGGAACGAATGACCGATAGTAATGACGACAAGACGCTGAGCGTAACGGGCAAGAAGACTCTCACCCTGAAGCCATCAGGAATGAGCCAGGGCACCGTGCGCCAGGACATGGGTCGCGGCCGCACGAAGGCTGTCGTCGTCGAGACGAAAAAGCGGCGCCCAATACGGCCTGAGGACGAGCGTCCAGTCGTGAGCGCGCCAGCGCCGCGTGCTGCCGAACCGGCTCCAGCACCGCAACCACCAAGGCCACCGCAGCAGACACGCGGCTACCAGCCGAGCGGACAACCTTCGCGTCCGCAACCGTCTGCGCGCCCGCAGCAGCCTTCACAGCCGCCGCGTCAGCAGGATCGGGCACGGCCCGTCGTGCTGAACGGCCTTTCTCCGGAAGAAATGGATCTTCGCCGTCGCGCGCTTGCCATGGCCCAGGCCCGTGAAGCGGAAGATGCCGTTCGTCGTGCCGAGGAAGAAAAGCGCCGCGCCGAACAAGACGCCATTCGCAAGGCTGCGGCCGAGGAAGAGGCACGTCGTCAGGCTGCCGAACAGGCCGCTGCAGCGGCCTCCGCAGCTCTTGAAGCCAAGACGGCAGAGGTTGAACCCCAACCGGCTGCCGCTCCTGCACCCGCTGCTGTCGAGCGCCCCGCCGTTGTGGCTCGCAACGATGCGCCGAGAAACCAACCAGCTGCCCCGACGCGCCCTGCCCCTTCGCAGGCACGCCCAGCACCCGCGTCTCCGGCGCCGGCCGGCAGAGGTCGTCATAACGACGGCGACGAGGACGATCGCGGATCNTGTGGCTCGCAACGATGCGCCGAGAAACCAACCAGCTGCCCCGACGCGCCCTGCCCCTTCGCAGGCACGCCCAGCACCCGCGTCTCCGGCGCCGGCCGGCAGAGGTCGTCATAACGACGGCGACGAGGACGATCGCGGATCGCGCGGTGGCCCACAGCGCGGCCGCGTTGTTCGTCCTGAGCCCGCTAAGCCGGTCACGACACGTCCGAAGGGTGAAGAAGATCGCCGCCGTGGCAAGTTGACTGTCACAACGGTTAGCGAAGATGAGGACGGTACGTCACGCGGTCGTTCGTTGGCGGCCATCCGCCGCCGTCAGGAGAAATTCCGCCGCAGCCAAATGCAGGAGACTCGCGAGAAGATTTCGCGTGAAGTCGTTCTGCCCGAGACCATCACGATCCAGGAACTGTCACAGCGTATGTCCGAACGGGCTGTCGAAGTGATCAAGTATCTGATGAAGGAAGGTCAGATGATGAAGCCGGGTGACGTCATCGACGCCGACCTTGCTGAAATCATCGCGACCGAATTTGGTCACACGGTCAAGCGCGTATCGGAGTCTGACGTTGAAGAAGGCATCTTCAACATCAATGATACCGACGGCGAGATGCAGTCCCGTCCGCCGGTCGTGACCATCATGGGTCACGTCGACCACGGTAAGACATCGCTGCTTGACGCCATCCGCAAAGCCAATGTGGTTTCCGGGGAAGCTGGCGGTATTACCCAGCACATCGGTGCTTATCAGGTCGAGCATAACGGCCAGAAGATCACCTTCATCGATACACCGGGCCACGCCGCGTTTACGGCAATGCGTGCTCGCGGTGCTCAGGTTACCGATATCGCCATTCTGGTGGTTGCCGCCGACGACAGCGTCATGCCGCAGACGATTGAATCCATCAATCACGCCAAGGCGGCCGGCGTTCCGATCATTGTTGCGATCAACAAGGTCGACAAGCCTGCTGCCAACGCACAGAAGGTTCGCACGGAACTTCTTCAACACGAAGTCTTCGTGGAATCGATGGGCGGCGAAACGCTTGACGTCGAAGTATCGGCAAAGACCGGTCACGGTCTCGACAAGCTGCTTGAAGCAATCCTGCTTCAATCCGAAATTCTGGATCTTAAGGCCAATGCGAACCGCACGGCTGAAGGATCTGTCGTTGAAGCCAAGCTCGACCGCGGTCGCGGTTCGGTTGCGACGGTTCTGATCCAGAAGGGAACCTTGCGTCCTGGGCAGATCATCGTCGCCGGCGATGTCTGGGGCCGTGTTCGCGCTCTCGTCAACGACAAGGGCGAGCATATCAAGGAAGCTGGCCCTGCCATGCCGGCCGAGGTTCTCGGTCTTTCCGGCACGCCTCAGGCAGGTGACAAGTTTGCCGTGGTCGAAAACGAAGGCCGGGCACGCGAGATCTCTGAATACCGTCAGCGTCTGGCCCGCGATAAGGCGGCTGCACGCCAGTCCGGTCAGCGTGGTTCGCTCGAACAGATGATGACTCAGCTTCAGACGGCTGGTGTCAAGGAGTTCCCGCTGGTCATCAAGGGTGACGTGCAGGGCTCTATCGAAGCCATTGCTGGTGCTCTGGACAAGCTAGGCACGGATGAAGTGCGCGCCCGGATCGTCCATTCGGGCGTCGGCGGTGTAACCGAGTCGGACGTTTCGCTGGCAGAAGCCTCCAACGCGGCCATCATCGGCTTCAACGTCCGCGCCAACGCGCAGGCACGATCCGCTGCAGAGCGCGCCGGCATCGAAATTCGCTACTACAACATCATCTATGACCTCACGGATGATGTTAAGGCTGCGATGTCCGGTCTTTTGTCTCCGGAACGGCGCGAAACGTTCCTCGGCAATGCCGAGATCTTGGAAGTGTTCAACATCACCAAGGTCGGCAAGGTCGCAGGTTGCCGCGTTACCGAAGGCAAAGTGGAGCGTGGTGCAGGCGTTCGCCTTATCCGCGACAACGTCGTCATCCACGAAGGCAAGCTCAAGACGCTCAAGCGCTTCAAGGACGAAGTTTCCGAAGTGCCTGTCGGTCAGGAATGCGGTATGGCCTTCGAAAACTACGAAGATATCCGCGCTGGCGATGTGATCGAGTGCTTCCGCGTCGAGCATATTACCCGTACGCTCTAATTATCGGCGTGACAAAATAAGGATACGGGCGCCGGATGACTATCCGGCGCCCGCCTTTTTAAGCATGGCGCATTTTTGAAGAATGAGGCCAGCTTACTTCTCTGTTGGCATGCATGTATTGCCGTAACCGGCTCCCGCTTCGGCGGGACATGCTGTAGGATGAAAAGAACATGGCAAAAAAGACCACATCCTCCGCTCCGTCCCAGCGTATGCTGCGGGTTGGCGAGCAGGTTCGCGCCGCAATTACGCAGGTGTTGCAGCGTGGCGAAGTGCGGGATGATCTCATCGAACGCACCGTCATATCCATATCGGAAGTTCGCATGTCGCCCGATCTCAAGATCGCCACGGCCTATGTCACGCCACTTGGCGTTTCCGACCACGGCACCGTCATCGACGCCCTTAATCGACATGCGAAATTCATTCGCGGCCGTATGGGATCAGATTTGCGGCAGATGAAGTATATGCCCGAAGTTCGGTTCCGCGACGACACCAGCTTCGACAATTATAGTAAAATCGACGCGCTGCTACGCTCTCCCGAAGTGGCGCGCGATCTCGACAGCGACGACGCAAAAGACGAATAGCGAAAACATAAAACATGTCTAAACCTCGCAAGCCCAAGGGCCGGCCTGTTTCCGGCTGGCTTATCCTCGACAAGCCGGTCGATTTTGGCTCGACCGAAGCCGTTTCAAAGATCAAGTGGCTGTTCAAGGCTCAAAAATGCGGCCATGCCGGCACACTTGATCCCTTGGCCTCCGGTATGCTCCCAATCGCTCTTGGGGACGCGACGAAGACCGTTCCTTATGTGATGGATGGTCGCAAGATATATGAATTCACGGTGACCTGGGGCGAAGAACGCTCTACCGACGATCTGGAAGGCGAAGTTACGCACCAATCCGATAACCGGCCGCATGAGGAAGATATCCGCGCGTTGCTGCCTTCCTATACGGGCATCATCAATCAAATCCCCCCTCAATTTTCGGCAATCAAGATTGGCGGCGAACGTGCTTATGACTTAGCGCGTGAAGGTGAGGCCGTTGCCATTCCAGCGCGCGAAGTTGAGATTTTCCGCCTGACGCTTTTGTCTTGCGAAACGAACAGGGCGCACTTCGAGGTAGAATGCGGCAAGGGGACCTATGTTCGAGCGCTTGCACGCGACTTTGGCCGCGAGCTTGGCTGCTTTGGCCATATCTCTGATCTGCGTCGAACATTCGTTGCGCCATTTTCCGAAGACAGCATGGTGGCACTTTCGGAGCTCATCGCGCTTGAGAAGATCGAAGACGCGGACGAACGGCTCGCCGCCCTCGACGCCTTGTTGATCGACACAAGCGAGGCTTTGTCCACCTTGCCGCATCTGGTGATTAACGACGACCAAGCACATCGGCTGCGGATGGGCAATCCTATCCTGGTTCGCGGCCGGGACGCGCCCGTAGCCGAAAGCGAGGCTTATGCCACCGCCAGAGGCAAGCTGGTCGCGATCGGTGAAATCGGACAGGGCGAATTCCGTCCGAAGCGGGTGTTCGTATAAAGCTGTAGCCTCGCTTGGCCAAGTTCATCGCCGGGACGCTTGCAGACCGACTCGGCCAAAGGCCTTATGGTGTTTTTTCTTTCCATAGCGCTGCATTTCAGTTATAGGCAGCGCCAACTAGTCTTCAGAGGCTAGCTATTCACGGCCAAAGCTGGACGACATCCCGGCTTATGGCGTCCCGTTATCCTCTTTTAGAAAGGATCTACCGATGTCGATCACTGCAGAGCGCAAGCAAGCTCTTATCAAGGAATATGCACGTTTCGAAGGCGACACCGGCTCTCCGGAAGTTCAGGTCGCAATTCTGACCGCGCGTATCAATAACCTGACGGAACACTTCAAGGACCACAAAAAGGATAACCATTCCCGCCGTGGCCTGTTGACGCTGGTTTCCAGCCGTCGTTCGCTTCTTGACTACCTCAAGAAGAAGGATGAAGGCCGTTACACCTCGCTGATCGGTAGCCTGGGTATCCGCCGCTAAGGTTTTCAGGCGGGCGCTCCATCAGGAAGCGCCCGCCTTTATTTTAAAGGGCATTGCCCATCGTCAGCCGCGGCACTTTGGCAGCGGCATACAAAGGCGGATCCGGATGGGCCGGTTTCGCCAAAATAACCGCAGACCTGTCATGGGGCAGGATTGCTGGATGCTTTCGGCGGACGCTATACCGCCACGCTTCTGAAACGAAGTATTTGCAAAGCTTCCTGTTGTCTTGCCCGTGATGCGTCGCACCAATGCGGTCGAAAGCCCGCTCTGCCCGTTTTTTTAAACCAGGCGTGCTTTCCCGTATGAAGGACAAGAATATGTTTGATACACATAAAGTTGAAATTGAGTGGGCAGGCCGCCCGCTGAAGCTGGAAACGGGTAAGATCGCGCGTCAGGCCGATGGCGCTGTTCTGGCGACCTACGGCGAAACCGTCGTGCTCGCCACGGTCGTTTCGGCAAAGGCTCCGAAGCCGGGGCAGGACTTCTTTCCGCTGACCGTCAATTATCAGGAAAAGACCTATGCTGCCGGTAAAATCCCTGGTGGCTACTTCAAGCGTGAAGGCCGTCCTTCTGAAAATGAAACGCTTGTTTCGCGTCTGATCGACCGTCCGATTCGTCCGCTCTTTCCTGAAGGCTACAAGAACGACACCCAGGTCGTCGTAACTGTTGTCCAGCACGACCTGGAAAACGATCCAGACATCCTTGCGCTGGTTGCAACCTCGGCCGCTCTGACGCTCTCTGGCGTTCCTTTCATGGGTCCCGTTGGCGGTGCGCGTGTCGGCTATATCAACGGCGAATATGTCCTCAATCCGCATCTCGATGAGATGGACGAGTCGAGCCTTGATCTGGTTGTGGCCGGAACGCAGGAAGCCGTTCTGATGGTTGAATCCGAAGCCAAGGAACTGCCGGAAGACGTCATGCTCGGCGCCGTCATGTTCGGTCATCGCGGTTTCCAGCCGGTCATCGATGCGATCATCAAGCTTGCCGAAGTTGCTGCCAAGGAACCACGCGACTTCCAGCCGGAGGATTATTCCGAACTCGAAGGCGAGATGCTCAAGCATTTCGAAACCGAGCTGCGCGAAGCCTACAAGATCACGCAGAAGGCGGATCGTTATGCTGCCGTCGATGCCGTAAAAGCAAAGGTCAAGGCCCACTTCTTGCCAGAAGAAGGCGAAGCCAAGTACACGGCCGAGGAAGTCGGTGCGATTTTCAAGCACCTGCAAGCCAAGATCGTTCGCTGGAACATTCTCGATACCAGCTCGCGTATTGACGGTCGCGACCTCAGCACCGTTCGTCCGATTGTTGCTGAAGTTGGCATTCTGCCACGCACGCATGGCTCTGCGCTGTTCACGCGCGGCGAAACGCAGGCACTGGTTGTCGCCACCCTCGGCACCGGCGAGGACGAGCAGTTCGTCGATTCCTTGACGGGCATGTACAAGGAGCAGTTCATGCTCCATTACAACTTCCCTCCCTACTCGGTGGGTGAAACAGGCCGTATGGGTTCTCCGGGTCGCCGCGAAATCGGTCATGGAAAGCTCGCATGGCGCGCCGTCCATCCGATGCTGCCCCAAGTCGAGCAGTTCCCCTACACACTGCGCGTCGTTTCCGAAATCACCGAGTCAAACGGTTCTTCCTCGATGGCCACGGTCTGCGGTACGTCACTGGCATTGATGGATGCGGGCGTTCCGCTTGCAAAGCCGGTTGCCGGTATCGCCATGGGCCTTATCAAGGAAGACGAGCGTTTCGCTGTTCTTTCCGACATCCTGGGCGATGAAGATCACCTTGGCGACATGGACTTCAAGGTCGCCGGTACCGATAGCGGCATCACTTCGCTTCAGATGGACATCAAGATCGACGGTATTACCGAAGAGATCATGAAAGTCGCTCTGAACCAGGCCAAGGACGGACGTCTGCATATCCTCGGCGAAATGGCCAAGGCTATCTCCGAAAGCCGCGGCCAGCTCGGCGAATTTGCACCGCGTATTGAAGTCATGAACATTCCGGTCGACAAGATCCGCGAAGTCATCGGCTCCGGCGGTAAGGTTATCCGCGAAATCGTTGAAAAGACCGGCGCCAAGATCAACATCGAAGATGACGGCACCGTGAAGATCGCGTCTTCTTCCGGCAAGGAAATCGAAGCAGCCCGTAAGTGGATCCACTCGATCGTAGCTGAGCCGGAAATCGGTCAGATCTACGAGGGTACCGTTGTCAAGACGGCCGACTTCGGCGCATTCGTCAATTTCTTCGGCTCACGCGACGGTCTTGTTCATATTTCGCAGCTTGCGAGCGAGCGCGTTGCAAAGACGACGGACGTCGTGAAGGAAGGCCAGAAGGTCTGGGTCAAGCTGTTGGGCTTCGACGAACGCGGCAAGGTTCGCCTTTCCATGAAGATTGTCGATCAGGCAACGGGTGTTGAAATCGTCGCTGAGAAAAAGAAGGATGAAGCGGCCGAATAAGCCCGTCTTCTTCTCGATCAGTCGGGCGCGGGAGGTCATTCCGCGCCCCTTTTTATATGATAGTGGTTGGTGCCATGAGCCTCGATACGTTGAAGACCTTGTTTCATCCCTTTGCCAGCCAGACGCTAGACGCGCCGCAGGAAGGTGAGCGTGTGCTTTTTCTCGGCGCCGAGGCGGGTTTTGCGCTGCCCAAGGACTTTACTGCCGAACTGACGGCGGTCCAGCCGCTCCGTCCGCTCTACAGGCAGCTTGCGGCGCAGCGCATCGACGTCCATCCGACCTTGCCAGGCGCTTCTTACGACATGGCTCTGGTTCTGTGCAGCAAGCACCGCGGTGCCAATGAAAACAATATCGCGACGGCGATCGCAGCAACGCGCGATGGCGGCCTCATCATCATTGCAGGCGGCAAGGAAGACGGCATTCAATCCCTGCGCAAGCGTGTGGAAGGAATGGGCCTTCATGTCGAGCACATGCCGAAGTATCACGGCGTCGTTGTCTGGTTCCAAAAATCGGCGGCGGCTGAGCAGGTGGGTCAAAAACTCAAAGGTCATCCCGTCGATGTCGATGAGCGATTCAAAACGGCAGCCGGCATGTTCTCCCACGACCGCATCGATGCAGGCTCGGAGCTTCTGGCGAGCCGCCTGCCGACAGGACTGACGGGTGACGTGGCAGATTTTGGCGCAGGTTGGGGTTATCTGTCTGTCGAGCTTGCCGAACGGTCTCCAGGCGTTTCTCGTCTTGATCTTTATGAGGCCGATTATGCAGCGCTCGAAGCCGCCAAAGACAACCTCAATAGGAACTGCCCTGATGTGGCTGCGCGCTTCTTCTGGCACGATCTTTCCGGCGAACCCATCAAGGACAAGTATGATTTCGTCATGATGAACCCGCCCTTCCATGAGGGCCATGCGGCTGATCCCGCAATCGGACAGGCGATGATCAAGGCTGCGGCTGGTGCTCTAAGGGGTGGAGGACGCCTCATGTTGGTCGCAAACCGCGGCTTGCCCTATGAGGAAATCCTGTCCGGCAATTTCCGCGAAAGCGGCGAAACATGCAGGAACGCCCGTTTCAAGATCCTTTGGGGCAAAAAATAAGTACATACGAGATCCGCTGTCTCGATCTACTTCATCCCCTAGCAAAAATAGCTTTAGAGCCTAGTAAATCCTTCATTAACTGACTCTCATGCGGCTTCTTTTACCACTGTTCGGTAGAAGTGCGTCATGTTTGAAACGCTGTCTCTGCTGATCGGTACTCACGCTCCGTGGTTTGTCGTCGCGGCTGTCTTCATCTGCCTGATTGGTGCGTGCTTGGTTTCCGACCTGAAGCACAGCTATTCGCACTTGGGTCGCCCATATCGATATCTTTGGTTGATCGGTATCGCGTTGACAGCGGGTCTTAGCGTCTGGACGACGCATTTCATCGCCATATTGGGATACCGGCCGGATTTCGTGCTCGGCTTCGACGGTCCGATCACGCTGATGTCCGCGGTCGTCGCCATCACCGCCGTTGGCATTCCACTGGCTCTGTCTGTCATAAGGCCCGGCTTGATCTGGCGAGCAGGCCTCGGCGCTATTGGCGGATTTGGCATCGGCGCGATGCACCAAACCGGCATGCTGGCTATTACAGGATGTGTCGTGCGAACATCCGCGGGCACGAATATCTTCGCTTTGCTGATGGGAGCTTTCTTTCTGTCGCTATCTTGCCTAGTGCAGAGGACAAAGCTTTCCAAGATCCTGTCGCCTTTGTGTTTTGCACTTGCCGTCTCTTCCACCCATTTCGGAGCTCTGCTCGGGACCTATATGTTCCATACGCATGCCTTCGCCTCCGGCGCGGACGAACACCTTCTCCTGACCGTTTTCACCGGCGCTGGCGCTGCGATCCTGTTTCTCGGGGCGATTGCTGTCATGGCGATGGCTCGGAATCTCGAAAGCAAGCAGAAAGCCCACTCGATTGCCCTTTCGACGGCGCTCGACAACATGTCGAACGGCCTGATCATGATTGATCGGCGGAACTGCCTTGCCCTATTCAACAAGCGTTTCATGGAGATGAACAGACTTGGACGGGGCGACATCTGGATCGGCATGTCTGTGGACCGCCTTCTCGACGCCTTGCATCGGTCTGCACGCTGGTCGCCCGAGCATCGCCAAAAAGCAGAACAGTCCCTACAACGTTGGCTGACGCTGGCGGATGGTGATACGGACGAATTTATCGCCGGTGATGGGCGGGTCATCGAGGTGAACTCTCGCACAACGGAGGTCCGCAGTGGTGTGGTCGTGACCTTTGACGATATCAGCCGGGAGCGCGAAGCACAAAAGCGCATCGCCGATCTTGTCTATATCGATCCGCTGACAAAGCTCGGTAACAGACGGGCTTTACAGCGACAGATGCAGGAGGATTTCGATCCCAAAAAGCGCTTCAAACTCGTTCTGATCGATCTGGACGGGTTCAAGTCTGTCAATGATACCTACGGGCACCATGTCGGAGATCAGATCCTTTTCGAGGCCGGCCAGAGGATTGTCGTAACATCAGGGGTAAACGGTCTTGTGGCGCGCCTCGGCGGCGATGAATTGGCAGTTCTGGTTTACGGCGATTTCGACCAATCCATGGACGTCGCGACGAGGATTCTTGCGGCGGTGAACGACCCATTCGTCGTCGACAACCAGATGATCTCGATCGGCTGCAGCATCGGGATTTGCTGTTCTGACGATACAATCGACGTACAACACGTCATGCAGCAGGCCGACATCGCACTTTACGAAGCCAAGCGAAGCGGTGGGGCAAAGATCTGCATCTATAAACCTGGAATGTTGGAAGCTGTCGCAGAGCGCCAGAGGCTTTCAGATGACATGCGCCAGGCAATCGACCGAGGACAACTGCATCTCGTCTATCAGCCGGTCTACGCCTTTTCCCGCGATTGCATCATCGGCTATGAAGCGCTGCTGCGCTGGCAGCATCCTGAAAAGGGCCCGATATCTCCTGACATCTTCATTCCGCTCGCGGAAGAGAACGGCCAGATCTTCGAGATGGGCAAATGGGTGCTGGAAGAGGCATGCCGGGAGGCAGCTTCCTGGCCAAACGACCGCTATGTTGCCGTGAACGTGTCTGCAACACAGCTTAGATCCCCGCTCCTACTAGCCCATCTCACCGGTGCGCTGGCAAAGAGCGGATTGTTGCCGCACCGACTTGAGATAGAGCTGACGGAAACTGCGATGGTGACGGATCGGAAAATGATCTGCGGCATCTTCCATTCTCTGAGGCAGCTCGGGATTACGGTCGCGCTGGACGACTTTGGCACCGGCTATTCCTCGCTCGCGCATCTTAAGGACTTCTCTTTCGATCGCATCAAGATCGATCGAAGCTTCGTTGCGTCGGCTGAAGCAGATCCGCAGGCCTTGGCCGTTCTGCGAGCGATCGCACAAATTGGCAAAGAACTGAAGATATCGATCCTGTCCGAGGGCGTCGAGACAGACAGTCAGCTCGCTCTCGTGCGGGCGGTCGGATGCGATACCGTTCAAGGTTATCTCATTGGCAGACCCGACAGGCTGGTCGCGGAAGAAAAGCGGCTGACGGCTTGAGCGCCGAAATGAGCATCTTAGCCTGCACCAAGCAACAAGTGGCAATGATTCGCTGGCCGTCAAACGGTCATGCTCAATGCGGCTGCAATCCTTTGCCGGCGCAGCCGCATTGAGTCATGAATTCGAACCCGCTTTTTCAAGCGGCTATTCGGTGTCGGCAAACCGCAAGGTTTCAAGCGTCGGCATCGACGTAATGTTGTAGCCCGCGTCGACGAAATGGATCTCGCCGGTTACACCGGTCGACATGTCCGAGAGAAGATAAAGCGCCGAATTGCCGACCTGATCGATGGTGACCGTCTTGCGCAAGGGGGCGTTACGTTGGTTCCACGCCAGAATTGCACGGGCGTCGGAAATGCCGGCACCTGCAAGCGTACGGATCGGGCCAGCAGAGATCCCGTTAACGCGGATGCCTCGTGGGCCATAATCGGCCGCGAGATAGCGTACGGAGGCTTCCAGCGCGGCCTTAGCAACACCCATGACGTTATAGTTCGGGATGACCCGCGTGGAGCCATTATAGGTCAGCGTCAGCATCGCACCGCCATCTTCCATCAAAGGTGCGCAGCGCTTTGCTATTTCCGTAAAGGAAAAGCATGAAATAACCATGGTCCGGCTGAAGTTTTCACGGGTCGTATTGGCGTAAAGCCCCTTCAGCTCGTTCTTGTCGGAAAAACCGATCGCGTGGACAACAAAGTCCAACCGACCCCAGCGCGTGGCAATCTCTTCCACGACAGCGTCAATGGAGGAGATATCCTCGACGTCGCAGGGCAGGAGGAAGTCTGAGCCGAGTTCCGCCGCCAGCGGCTTGACACGCTTTCCGAGGGCCTCGCCCTGATAAGTGAAGGCGAGCTCTGCACCGGCAGCGGCGACAGCCTTTGCGATACCCCAGGCGATGGAGTGATTGTTTGCGACGCCCATAATGAGCCCGCGCTTGCCCTGCATGATTCCCGTCATATTTTTTATCCGTTATAGCGCTGGAACACGAGCGTGGCGTTGGTGCCGCCGAAGCCGAAGGAATTGGAAAGAGCGATATCGATCTTGGTATCGTCGATCCGCTTGCGGACGACCGGCACACCTTCGAATTCCGGATCCAAGGTCGCGATATGCGCGCTTTCGCCGATAAAGCCGTTCTGCATCATCAGCAGCGCATAAATGCTCTCCTGAACGCCTGCAGCACCGAGGGAGTGGCCTGTCAGCGACTTGGTGGACTGGACATGCGGGATCTTGTCACCAAAAACTTCACGGATGGCACCGATCTCCTTGCTGTCTCCGACGGGCGTGGAGGTGCCATGCGTGTTGATATAATCGACGTCGCCCTTGATGGTGGAGAGCGCCTGCCGCATGCACCGGACCGCGCCTTCGCCCGATGGGGCGACCATGTCGTATCCGTCTGAGGTTGCGCCGTAGCCAACGATCTCAGCATAGATTTTGGCGCCACGCGCCTTGGCATGTTCGAGTTCCTCGAGAACGAGAACGCCTGCCCCCCCAGCGATGACAAAACCGTCGCGATCGACGTCATAAGCGCGAGAGGCTTTCTCAGGCGTCTCGTTGAACTTGGAAGACATCGCGCCCATGGCGTCGAAGAGGTTGGACATGGTCCAGTCGAGATCTTCGTGACCGCCGGCGAACATCATGTCCTGCTTGCCCCACTGGATCATCTCCGCCGCATTGCCGATGCAGTGCGCTGATGTCGAGCAGGCAGAAGAGATGGAATAGTTCACGCCGTGGATCTTGAACCAAGTCGCAAGCGTGGCGGAAGCGGTCGATGACATGGCCTTCGGCACTGCGAAAGGACCGATACGCTTCGGACTGGTATTTTTGCGGGTCGTATCGGCAGCTTCCACGACGGTTCGGGTCGAAGGACCGCCGGACCCCATGATGATCCCCGTCCGCTCGTTGGCGGCGTAGTCCTTTTCTTCGAGACCGGCATCGGCGATGGCCTGGTTCATCGCGACATGGTTCCAGGCTCCGCCCTGAGACAGGAAGCGCATGGCACGACGATCCACCAGATCCGTGGTGTCGAGATTTGGACGACCCCAGACCTGGCACTTGAATCCGTGCTCGGCAAAATCAGGCGAGAAGGAAATCCCTGATTTCGCGTTCCGTAGCGAGTCCGTAACTTCGGTGGCATTGTTTCCAATGGAGGAAACAACACCAAGACCCGTGACAACTACCCGTCTCATTTCGTTCGACCTTTTCGTTGTTCTATCGTGAAACCAGATGCGCGATCGCTATTACGCGGCCTTTTCCTGGAAAAGGCCAACACGCAGATCGGTCGCCTTGTAGATGACCTCGCCATCTGCCTTCATCCAGCCATCTGCGATGCCGAGGACAAGCCGTCCACGCATCACACGCTTGAAGTCAATTCCATACTCAACGAGTTTCGTCTTGGGCGTGACCATACCGGTGAATTTCACCTCGCCCGTCGAAATCGCTCGTCCTTTGCCAGGTTCACCAAGCCAACCGAGGAAAAAGCCGGTCAGCTGCCACATTGCATCAAGCCCAAGACAACCAGGCATCACGGGATCACCTTGGAAATGGCAGGGAAAAAACCACAAATCAGGCGTGATGTCGAATTCGGCGCGCACGAAGCCTTTTCCATGCGGGCCGCCATCTTCCGAAATTTGAGTGATCCTGTTGAACATCAGCATCGGCGGCAGCGGAAGCTGTGCGTTGCCGGGGCCGAACAATTCGCCGCGCCCACAGGTTAGGATCTCCTCATAATTGAAGCTTGATTGTCTGGTGGTCATGAACGTTAAAGATTCCCCGCAAAGTGCCGTTGATGGAGTGTTTAGTGCAAGTGTGGCGGAAAATGAAGCATTAGCATGGCCGGCCCATCCGCTTGTCTTGGTTAACACCCAAGTTGGTGGTCGCATACAGCAAGGGCAAGGCAACAGCCAGACCAATTTTCATCATCAGGTCGCTGGATGAGCTGTTTTTCGGGGTCCGGGCGCCATTGTGCCTATTGAAAGCCTTTTTTGTAAAAGTTATATGGCTTATAGAAACATGATTAAATGACGATAGATTTTCAGGGTTCTCCGATGGCGATTGGAACGCCGATACCGATCGAGACACGGCTGCGTAAGGCGGGGCTTCGTCCAACGCGCCAGCGCGTCGCGTTGGGAGAACTACTTTTTGCGAAGGGCGACAGGCATCTGACCGTTGAAGAGCTTCACGAAGAAGCGCAAGATGCGGGTGTGCCGGTGTCGCTAGCGACCGTCTACAACACGCTTCATCAGTTCACGGAAGCGGGTATTCTGCGCGTTCTTGGCGTCGAGAGTGCAAAAACCTATTTCGATACCAATGTTTCCGACCATCATCACTTCTTCATCGAGGGCGACAACGAAGTTCTCGATATCCCGATCAGCAACCTGACGATCGATAACGTTCCGGAGCCGCCGGACGGCATGGAAATCGCGCATATCGATGTCGTCATTCGTCTGAGGCCGAAGCGCTAGATTATAGTGCGTTTCGACATTTATCCTCTACATCACGTCATCGGGATGACGGCCTGGTTGGTGCTTATAGGTGGGAAAGCTCCAGCCGAAGTAGAGGGCGCCTCCGCGCACGGCAAAAGCCGCAGCCACTCCGACGGCTGAAGACGCCAGCGATGGGAAGCTGAGATAGCTGGCAGTGGTGAAGGTTGCCGCGCCGACGATGGCAGCCGTGATGTAGATTTCCGGCCGGAGCAAAACCGAAGGCTCGTTTGCAAGAAGATCTCGAAGCACGCCCCCGAATGTTGCGGTCAACGCGCCAGTTACGATGGCAATCGTGGGAGAACCCGTGGCGGCCAGCCCTTTGGCGGCGCCCATGACGCAGTATGCAGCCAATCCGACCGCATCAAGCCAAAGCAGGAGCTTGTAACGCGATTCGAAAAGATGCGCGGTGAAGAAGACAACCAGCGCGACAGCGCAGCAGACCACGATGTAGACCGGATTCAAAACCCAAAAGACCGGCACACGGCCTAAAACGATATCGCGAATGGTCCCGCCGCCGATGCCGGTGGCGGTTGCAAAAAAGAAGAAACCGATCAGATCCAGCTGCTTTCGAGAGGCGGCAAGCGCGCCCGTCGCGGCGAACAACGCCACGCCCACATAATCAAGATAAGCCAGAAATGACATAGACCGCTCCGGACGCCCCCGCTCGGATAAAAACCATGGCCGCAAGACCGACGCAAGGCGATCGTGCGAAAATGGCTGATAACCCTGGCGTCCCTGCACGAGAAAGCTTGAGTCTTGAAGAAGCGTTTTGCGATTATCAGCCTTTGCCTTTTGACCTTGGCCTCTTCCTATGCCGCCGCCCAACAATCCCTGGTCGACGATCCGGTCGCCTTTGAGCAAAAGCATTTTCAGGCGCAGTGCAAAGAGGCATCCTTTTCAGGCGCATTCGCGAGCCGTATCGACATCAACAACGACGGCCTGACGGACGTTGTCATCAATGAAGGGGAATTGACCTGCGAGGGCGAAAAGGGACCGCAATGCAATGACGACGGATGCCCCTATAACTTTTACGTTCAAGTCGCAGAAGGCGGCTATCTCCTGATCGCGACAGCCCAGATGTTCGGCTACGAGATGGAAAAGCGCTACGGCAATATGGTGCTCGATATGAAGATGAATCCGCGCTTTTGCGACCGTAGCGGCGGCGATCCCTGCGTCATCATCTCACGCGTGCGCGGCGTCAAGTTCTTCACCATTTCTAAAAAGTAGCCGTGCCACGCTGATCGCGAGATCAGCGTGGATAGAGTTCCGACGTTCGTCCGGCGAGGTAATAGCCGACAAGTCCGAACCACTCGCGAACGGTCGTCGAGAGATTCTGGACATTGAGGCTTGGCTGCGTGAAGTCGAGCGCAAAGCGGACTTGCCCATCGGTGCGGTAATCTGTTGGCCAGGGGATGATATCGATGCTTAACTTACGGAAAATTCCAACCGAACGCGGCATGTGATAGCCAGATGTGATCAGCAGGCAGCCAGTCAGGCCGTTATCGGCCAAGAATTGCTTGGTATTGATGGCATTTTCGAATGTCGTTCGCGAGGTTTTCTCGCTGATGAGCCGATCTGCAGGGACCCCGAACATGGGAAAGAAGCGATCGGCTGCGGCAGCATCGCCCTCATAGACGCCGGAAAGGGAGCCGTCCCCGCCGGAGATCAAAATCTTTGATGCCGGATATTTGCGGGCGAGACGCAAAGCCTCAATGAAGCGATCGGCGCCGGCATTAAACTCTATTCCATGCCTGACTGTGTTGACCTCATTTTCAAAGGCTCCGCCGAGCACGATCATGCACTTGACGTCAGGGGGATCGGACGGCTTCGGAAAGCGGTTTTCCAGCCCTTCCATGAGAAAATTGCCGGCCGACGTGAAGAAGGCGACGAACAGTATCGCTGTTGCAAGGGCTGAACAGCCCAGGGAAAGTGCCCGCCTCCGCAAAATGATCGCAACGAGCGTCAAAAACACCAGGAAGAATGCCACTGACAAGGGCTGGCCGAAGACCCAGGCGAGTTTGGACAAGACGAACACATCGATCTCCGAAAGAGGAAGGCAGCCTTCGCTCTATCAGCTTTGGCTATGTCGGGAGTGTGACAGCTACCGTATTCGCTCGATGGCCGGAACCGATTTCTTCAACGTGACACGCCGGCGACGGAACGATGACGTGTGGGCTTTAAGCCGCTACGCCGTCTTATTCAACAGAAACCGCAAGAGGCTGACGGCTTCAGGATTCAAACGACCCGTGGTACCGATTGTCTTGCACCTTGGTCTTCATATTGAGAGCATCATGAAAAGCTTGGCTGATGACGGAGAACTTAATCGCCTGCCAATATCGATAGGCACGAATGAGATCCGTGGATAACCAGCAGTCACCGCGATAGCCTTGTTCCGACCAGCCGAAATAGCCCTGTTCACGCGCCTTGGAAAAAAGCCGTGACGTGTGGCTTGATGATATCGAGTAGCGTTTGGCCATGAGGCTCGGCGAGACGGTGCCAAGCGAAACGCGCGCATGCTCCCTCCAATCATCGGGCGCTGCCATCACAAGGTCATGAAGGATGCTGCTGCCTGAATCGGATTTCACGAAGTTTGCCACGCCGGGCGCCGGGCGAAACCAGTCATCCCGATTGCGAAGCAACCTCATCATCCTTGGATGCGCATAGCAGATCAAGCTCAGGTCTGCATTCGACAAGTCGATCCGTGATCCGCCGTCGATCAGATCCAATGCCTCAAGATGCGCATGGAACCAGACGCGAATGAGTTGCTCAGCCATTTCGCTGACTTCGAAGACACGCTGTCGACGGTCATGGGAGGCGACCTCCTCCACATAACGACGATGGCGCATCTCCATCAGGAAAGACAGAATCGTATTCCTGCTCGCAATCGGCAATCCGTCGAAAAAGCCCACAACGTTACCAGGCGTCACCGGCGGCTTCATCGGGTCAAGCTTTCGCTCGAAATGCAGCGCGATGGTCGCCTGGCTGACCATCCATCGCTGAATGTCGGCGAAATGGCGAACTTCGCGCGGAAGGCGCTGATGCAAATCGAGTAGGGTCTGAATGGTGTGCACAAGCGCAGTAGAGAAGTTGCCCGACTGGACAAGCTCCTCAGGGGAATAGAATGAAGCACCAATCGCGTGCTCTGGCGTTCTTCGCTCTGCTGGCAACATATGATTGTCCACGAGATTGCTTCGCCTTTTTCCGACATACGATGGGACGGGAAATGAGGCAAGGAAGCAGCAGACGAGATGCCTGAAAAGTGAGAATGAGGTGCAATTTCTCTTAAATTTGCAACTTAAAATAGCACGATCGGGCAAAAGATTTGATCATCAGAAGCGTGAGATAATTTTTAAGGAAATTTGGTGGAGCTAAGCGGGATCGAACCGCTGACCTCTTGCATGCCATGCAAGCGCTCTCCCAGCTGAGCTATAGCCCCATCAGGGTGGTCCGGCATACCGGTCCTTGGGAACCCTGCAGTTCATCGCCCTGCGGGGTGGCGGCTTATTACTTCTGGTTCTGCCAGATAGCAAGCCCAAAAAAGAAGGTCCGGCACTTTTTTAGCCGGACCTTGCCGATGATCAAACTTCGTCGTCGTCGCGCGAGCCGATGAGGTCGCTCATGTCGTCGTTGTCGTCGTCTTCGTCTGCTTCGAGGAAGGTATCGTCATCGCCTTCGATTTCGACATCATCGTCGCCGATATCTGGAATATCGTCGCCGGATGCCGGATCATCGGCATCCTCGAGCGCGACGAGTTCAACTTCCGGATTTTCCGTATCAACTTCGGCGACTTCGTCTTCTTCTACCACTTCCTTCAGAGCAGATGTCTCTTCAAAGAAAGAAAGCGGATAAGACTTTCCGGTGTAGGGAGAAACGATCGGATCCCGGTTCAGGTCGTAAAACTTCTTGCCGGTTTCCGGATCGGTACGCTTGGTTCCAAGTTCAGCTTTCGCCATAACGCGCCTCGTAAGTAGCCGAATGCACAATTCGGCAAGTGCCGTGCAAGCCGGCTTTCCGTTCAGATAGATAAGGTCGGTCCCATAATTGCTGCGGAAGGCGATGTCAAAGCTAAACTTCACGATGGCGCCGGCAATGGAACGCGCACGTACCGCGGACAGCACCAATGGCGTAAGAAGACTTGGCCTTCCCCTGCATTGCCGTTATGACGCTCAAAACCGAACACGGCGCGTTGAATGATGAGCAAAGGCCGATGACAGCAACCTTTACGATTGCAATTGATGGACCGGCCGCCGCCGGCAAAGGGACCTTGGCGCGCTGCCTTGCCGAAACCTATGGTTTCCATCACCTTGATACCGGACTGACCTACCGCGCGACGGCCAAGGCGCTGCTTGACGCCGGGATGCCCTTGGACAACGAACTCATTGCCGAGAAGATCGCGCAGCAAGTCGATCTCGCTGGTCTCGACCGGAGCATCCTTTCCACGCACCAGATTGGCGAGGCCGCATCGCGAATTGCCGTGATGCCGGCCGTGCGCCGGGCACTTGTGGAGGCGCAACGGCATTTTGCCCTTAAACCTCCGGGCGCTGTCCTCGATGGCAGAGACATCGGCACCGTTGTGTGCCCAGACGCGAACGTCAAACTTTACGTTACGGCAGCCGCCAATGTGCGGGCAAAACGACGCTACGAAGAAATCATCGGCAACGGACTTGCTGCCGACTACGACGAAATCTTCAAGGATGTGCAAAAGCGGGATGCGCGCGATTCAGAGCGCGCCGATAGCCCAATGCGACCGGCAGCCGACGCACACTTGCTTGACACCTCGAAAATGAGTATAGAGGCCGCGTTTCAGACTGCAAAATCGATCATCGATGCTGCGCTGATCAGAAATAAGACATAGCTGGGCGTTTGCATCAAGCTTAAAAGTTTGAGCCTTGCCTGCTGAAAATAAGCCTGAAGCTCCGTCCACGCGCCGGATGTCCCAGAAGGGACGGACTGGACTTCAGGCACGTTCAACACAAACCAACGGCGCATTCGCGGTATCTTGATAAAGATGCCGTTCAGGAGATTTTATGTCAGTAGCTACCCCCTCTCGCGAGGATTTTGCGGCCCTTCTCGAAGAATCCTTTGCTCAGCATGACCTGGCCGAAGGTTATGTCACCAAGGGCATCGTGACCGCCATTGAAAAGGACGTCGCCGTTGTCGACGTCGGTCTCAAGGTTGAAGGCCGTGTTCCGCTGAAGGAATTCGGTGCAAAGGCCAAGGACGGTTCGCTGAAGGTCGGCGACGAAGTCGAAGTTTATGTCGAGCGCATCGAGAACGCCCTCGGCGAAGCTGTTCTTTCGCGCGAGAAGGCTCGCCGCGAAGAAAGCTGGATCAAGCTCGAAGCCAAGTTCGAAGCTGGCGAGCGCGTTGAAGGCGTTATCTTCAACCAGGTCAAGGGCGGCTTCACCGTCGATCTCGACGGCGCTATCGCCTTCCTGCCACGCAGCCAGGTCGACATTCGCCCGATCCGCGACGTCACCCCGTTGATGCACAACCCGCAGCCCTTCGAAATCCTCAAGATGGACAAGCGCCGCGGCAACATCGTCGTATCGCGCCGTACGGTCCTCGAAGAGTCCCGTGCTGAGCAGCGCTCTGAAATCGTCCAGAACCTCGAAGAAGGCCAAGTCGTAGATGGTGTCGTCAAGAACATCACCGATTACGGCGCATTCGTGGACCTCGGCGGCATCGACGGCCTGCTGCACGTTACCGACATGGCATGGCGCCGTGTGAATCATCCGTCGGAAATCCTGTCCATTGGTCAGCAGGTCAAGGTGCAGATCATCCGCATCAACCAGGAAACGCATCGTATCTCGCTCGGCATGAAGCAGCTCGAGAGCGATCCGTGGGAAGGCATCCAGGCCAAGTATCCGGAAGGCAAGAAGATCTCCGGTACGGTCACGAACATCACCGACTACGGTGCGTTTGTTGAGCTGGAGCCAGGCATCGAAGGCCTCATCCACATCTCTGAAATGTCCTGGACCAAGAAGAACGTACATCCCGGCAAGATCCTGTCCACGAGCCAGGAAGTCGAAGTTGTCGTTCTCGAAGTCGACCCGACGAAGCGCCGTATCTCGCTCGGTCTCAAGCAGACCCTCGAGAACCCATGGGCTGCCTTCGCTCGCAACCATCCGACCGGCAGCGCCGTTGAAGGCGAAGTTAAGAACAAGACGGAATTCGGCCTGTTCATCGGTCTCGATGGCGACGTCGACGGCATGGTGCACCTCTCCGATCTCGACTGGAATCGTCCGGGCGAGCAGGTCATCGAAGAGTACAACAAGGGTGACATGGTCAAGGCTGTCGTTCTCGACGTCGATGTTGAGAAGGAGCGTATTTCGCTCGGCATCAAGCAGCTCGGCCGCGATGCTGTCGGTGAAGCTGCTGCTTCCGGCGAACTGCGCAAGAACGCTGTCGTTTCGTGCGAAGTCATTGCCGTCAACGATGGCGGCATCGAAGTGAAGCTCGTCGACCACGAAGACATGACTTCGTTTATTCGCCGTGCTGATCTCTCCCGCGATCGCGATGAGCAGCGTCCAGAGCGCTTCTCGGTTGGTCAGGTTGTCGATGCTCGCGTCGTCAACTTCTCCAAGAAGGACCGCAAGATCATGCTTTCGATCAAGGCGCTTGAAATCGCTGAAGAGAAGGAAGCCGTTGCACAGTTCGGTTCGTCCGACTCGGGCGCATCGCTCGGCGACATCCTGGGCGCAGCCCTGAAGAATCGCGGCGAATAATATCACCGCTCTAAAATGCAAGCCGCCGGATCGACATCATCGGTCCGGCGGCTTTTTTTTGTTTCAACGCAAGGCCAGCTTTCAACCGCTAGTCCAAATGCGCCATCTGCTCATAAAAGCTGAAGGCGATGCTGGAATTTTGCGGAGCCAAACGGGCAGGCTCTTCGGTCTGACGACTTGCGCCGTCGCGCGCTTCTTGCTTCTCATCGTCTGACGGCACTGTCTCGGAGATCTGCGGCTCATCGTGCTGCTCTTCTTGTGGACCCTCTCCGGTCTCCTCACCGTCCTCGGATTGGTGTTCATCACGGTTCGCGTCTTCACGATAGAACGCGCCGGGATCTTCATCCGCTTCAATGCCACCTGTAAACGGATAGGGTTGCGGGACATAGGCAATGCCATCGAACACACGGACGGCCGGGGGCGCCGAGCGGTTCGTGAACACCTCCTGAGCGGTCATGTCGGGATCCTCGCTTGGCAATGCGAGAGCCTGCTCCTCATGAAGAACGCCAGCCGCAGGAGACGCCCCGCTCTGGGGGGCCGCGCGGGTTGATGAATTGACGAGCACTGCCGCGTCCTCGTGATTTTCTCTCAAAGCTTCGTGGACCGCAGCTTCGATCTCTTCAACCGCGTGCATATCCAGTATGGGCAGACCGCCCTCCAACATGATCTTCAGTGGCCGCGCTGAAAAGAGGGTTGCCAACTGTTCGGAAGAGATCCTCGAAAAGACCGCAGCAATTCCTGGCCACGCCTTCGGTACTGCCGGTTCTGATAATACGGCCGCCTTTCCGACCGGCTGATCTTCGTTCGCGCGCGCCGTTAGCTGCTGTTGCGCATCCTCTCTTGGGGACGGCACGCTTGCTGTATCTTGTAAATGATGGGCCGGGGCTTGGTCGGCTAGTTTCGTGCCGCTCTGGGCTCCTGTGAGGCCTGCCGCAGGCTGGCTATGGAGATCTCTCGTTGGCTCAGTGGCACTCGCTAATAATTGATGCCCGCTTTGGGGTTCTGGGGCAGTCGCAGAAGAAGGCCTGGTTTGGACGCTGGCCGCGGTAAGCGGCGGCCGTGAGGCCATCTGTGCCTGTCCGCTTCTTCCACTATCAGGTGATGGCTGGCGGTTCAAAACGGATCGATCAACGACCGTCGGGGATGCCGGCTCCTCTTCGCCTGCGGAAGGAGGCAATTGTTCAGCGTCGACTAACGGCTCTTCGTCCGCGGGAAAGGCCAGAGAGCTTTGCTGTTCCAAAGGATCCGCCTCGATCATGGAATAGGCAGCAGTGAGCGGCGGTCTGTTCAAGGTTTCGAGATAGGTGATCACCTTCTGCGCCTGGGGGCCAGCGGGATTGGCCAGCGCATCGGCCAAGATGCGTAAGGGAACACTCGCCGCCTTGTCGGCAGCTAGAGGAAGATCAACGCTGTCAGTCGCGTTTCCATCCATTTTGGAAATGGCTTCGGCGACCCGTGCTGCGAAAGCGGCATCGCTTTCACCCTGACGGCGGATCAGCCCGAGGGATTTGCTGAGTTGCTGAAGGACATCGAGCAGTGCCTGGATCATCTGCGTGCGGACCGCGAGGACCAGCATGTTCAATTTCCCGGCAACCGGCGAATTGAGCGTCGCGGCCTGCAATTGAGATGTCGGGATAAGGATGGAGCCGTTCCTAGCGGAGGTCGCAGCTTCGGCAGGCGCGGTCTCAGCCCCAGGCATTCGATCAATAGTGGACGCAGGGCGCACGGGAGACAGCATCGCATTCTCCTTCAGGACGGGCGACATCTTGAATTGAGCGAGCCGTGATCATCCGGCGCTGGGCACAACATCGTTACGCAGCGAAAAGGCCGCACTTGAAAAGGCAGCCTGATTATCTTCGATAGTGGTTAACCATCCTATAACGACCGAACATCAGCTATGCGCAAAGATGTCGGTTTCCTCCCAGCCAAGAAGGTCGAGCTTGGCGCGCGTCGGCAGGAACTCGAAACAGGCCTTTGCATGCTCCAGCCGCCCGTCTCGCGTGAGCCGCTCCGTCAAACGATCGCGCAGTGCGTGAAGGTAAAGGACATCCGAAGCGGCATATTCCAATTGTGCCTGAGAGAGCTTTGCAGCTGCCCAGTCCGACGACTGCTGTGCTTTCGAGATGTCTACTTCCAGCATCTCTTTCAGATTGTCTTTAAGGCCATGACGATCGGTGTAGGTTCGTGACAGGCGCGAGGCAATCTTTGTGCAGAAGACAGGCGTAGTGGTGACCCCGAAAGTATGGAATAGGACCGCGATGTCGAAGCGGGCGTAATGAAAAATTTTCTGACGGTTCGGATCGGCAAGCATGGCCGCGAGACGAGGCGCTTGTGTCTGGCCCGCTGCTATCCGGATGATATCCGCAGTTCCATCGCCCGGCGACAATTGCACAACACAAAGGCGGTCTCTGCGTGGCACCAGCCCCAGCGTTTCCGTGTCGATGGCAATGGCATCGGTGTAGCGCGCGGCATCTTCTTCTGAAATGTCACCTTCGTGATAGCGGATTGTTGCGGGCATCTCGTTTTCCGTCGATTCCATCTTTATCTGAGGCTATAGTGCAGAGAGGGGCTCTGCGGTGTATCTTTGGCCTTGCATGACAGTGCTCAGTAATGCGGCGGCTTGGTGATGGCCGGAGCCTCTAGTGCCTGCTCCTCGAGTTCCAGGAACCGGTCTGTGAGGCGATCGAGCTTATGCTTTGTCTGCTCGAGAAGCTTCCATTGCTCGGCAAGTTGATCAGACAGTTCGTCAATCGTCTTTGCTTGATGCGCGATTGTTTCCTCCAGAACGAGGAGGCGCTGGTCGTATTCCTGCATGAACTACCTCCTGAAGATGCCATCGTCGCCTTCGAAACGCTTGGCCTATCGGTCACCGCAATCCGTATTTTCAATCTTGGCTTCGTCCGCGCGCGCAACAATGAAATCATGTTCTGTCTATTCTGCTGCCAGCCGCGGGTCCACAGCGAATTGAAAACTTCCTCCGGGAGATCCTCCAGCGTTTAAACTCGCCTTGTCGATGCATCATTTGTGCGCTAGCCCTTTTTGCGATTTTTCCAGTATTCGCATCTTTTGGGAGGGGCGCGGATGGCCGCGACGCGACTTCAGTCACTGACCAATTTGAACATCGCTGTTCGTCAGCCTGCCTACGATCGCGACGCGACCAAAGTCGGGATCTTTCATTTCGGACCCGGCGCCTTCTTTCGCGCTCATCTTGCCGCCTATACGGAAGACAGTCTGTCGTTGCTGGGCGGCGATTGGGCGATCGACGCAGCCAGCCTCAGATCTGCCGAGACTGCAGAAACGCTGAACGAACAGAACGGTCTTTACACACTGCTCGTGCGTGACGACGAACAAACATCGGCGATCGTGGTCGGCGCGTTGCATCATACCTATGTTGCGCCGCGCGACCCAAACGCAGTGCTTGAACGGCTCGCTGATCCCGATATCAGGATCGTCAGCCTGACGATTACAGAAAAGGCCTATTGCATCGATCCGGTGAGCGGCGGGCTGGATTTTAACCATCCTGATATCCGTCATGACCTCGAAACGCCTTCATCACCCAAAACGGCGATCGGCTTTCTTGTAGAAGGATTGCGCAGGAGACATATTGCCGGCAATCTTCCTTTCACGCCGCTGAGCTGCGACAACCTCCCCGACAATGGCGGCATGTTGCGGCGGCTGGTTCTTTCTTTCGCAAATCATCTTGATGCCGATTTCGCGAACTGGATTGATAGCAACGTACCTTTCCCAGCCACCATGGTGGACCGCATCACGCCTGCAAGCACCGATGAGACCTATGCCGATGCTGAAAGGCTGACAGGGCAGCGTGATCTTGCCGCCATCGAGACCGAACCGTTTCGGCAATGGATCATCGAAGATCACTTCGCCTGCGGAAGACCTCAGTGGGAAGAGGTCGGCGCCCTTATCGTCGAAGATGTCGAAGCCTATGAGAAAATGAAGTTGCGCATGCTGAACGGCGCACATTCCCTTCTTGCCTATCTCGGCTTTATAGCCGGCTATGAATATATCCGTGACGTGATGGGAGACCCTGGTCTTGCGGCCTTGGCGCGCCGCCACATGAGGGCAGCCGCGAGTACGCTTGGAACCGTCCCCGGCATGGACCTTGAAGCCTATGCCGACGAGCTCATAGCGCGCTTTGCAAATCGCGCCATCGCGCATAAGACCTATCAGATCGCGATGGATGGCACGCAGAAATTGCCGCAGCGCCTCCTGTTTCCGGCAAACGAAGCGCTCGAGGGGGGCGATGCCGCTGAAACCTATGCGATCGCTGTTGCGGCCTGGATGCGCTATGCGCTCGGCGAGGATCGGCACGGAAAGACCTATGCGCTGCGCGATCCGCGTGAAGCAGAGATTGCGGAAAGGCTTGAAGGGGTCGCCAGAAATGGCGCCGCTGTCTCGCAGGCGCTCCTCCAGTTGCCCGGTCTTTTTCCACCTGCGCTTCTGGCTCATCCACGCTGGACGGACGACGTCGCCAACAAGCTCGAACTCTTGATCCAGGATAACTGCCTGCCCTTGATCTAGACGCCGCGCTGAGCATCACAGAGGCGGGAGCAACGAGAAACGGCGATGCGGTGCTGCCAGTTCATCCGTGGTCAGCATCGCATCGCCCATGCACGTTGCGTCTGAACAAACTTGTTCGGGCGAAACATGCATTGTGCAAGCCATGCGGCGGTTTCGGCGCCAAGAGACGCGCCGCAGCATAGATCGGATAAGTATCGACCTTTGCTGGAAAGGCTAGCGATCGGGCGTAACGGACCTGTGACATTTCCTTTTATTTTTCGTGACATTTGCGGGAGGGTCGTCTTTCTGCTTTCTTCTCTCGGAAATTCCGGTAAGACCGAAGTCCGGGTCTCATCAACACCGGACTTTACTTTTCATGATCAAATTCGACGTTCTCACCATCGGCAACGCTATCGTTGACATTATCGCGCGATGCGACGACCAGTTCCTGTCCGATAACGGCATCACGAAAGGGGCAATGAACCTCATCGATGCAGAACGTGCCGAATTGCTTTACAGCCGTATGGGTCCCGCTGTTGAGGCTTCCGGCGGAAGCGCGGGCAATACAGCGGCCGGTATCGCCGGTTTCGGCGGCAAGGCAGCCTATTTTGGAAAGGTCGCTGAGGACCAGCTGGGCGCGATCTTTACTCACGATATCCGCGCACAGGGCGTTCACTATCAAACCAAGGCCAAAGGCACCTTCCCACCGACAGCCCGCTCGATGATCTTTGTGACCGAAGACGGCGAGCGGTCGATGAACACCTATCTGGGTGCCTGTGTGGAACTCGGTCCTGAAGACGTCGAAGACGAGATCGTTGCACAATCGAAGGTCACCTATTTCGAAGGCTATCTTTGGGATCCGCCAAAGGCAAAGGATGCAATTCGCGAATGCGCGCGCATCGCCCATAAGAACGGCCGCGAAGTCGCGATGACCTTGTCGGACAGCTTTTGCGTGGACCGCTATCGCGAAGAGTTTCTGGACCTTATGCGCAGCGGCACGGTCGATATCGTCTTTGCCAATGAGCAGGAGGCACTAGCCCTTTACGAAATCGAGGATTTTGAGCAGGCACTCAAGGCCATTGCCAACGATTGCAAGATCGCTGCCGTCACTCGCAGCGAGCACGGCGCCGTCATCCTCAAAGGCAGCGAACGCTATAAAATCGATGCAATTGCACTTCAACAATTGGTGGATACAACAGGCGCTGGCGACCTGTTCGCATCGGGCTTCCTCTATGGTTACACGAACGGCCATTCGCTGGAAGACAGCGGAAAGTTGGGTTGCCTTGCCGCAGGTATCGTCATCCAGCAGATCGGACCCCGTCCGATGATATCGCTCGCCGACGCCGCCAAGAAGGCTGCGCTTATTTAAAGGCTTCGCCTGGATAAGCGCCCCAGATTTCGGATTGCGCAACCCAGCCTTCAGCGCCGTCCGTTTTGGCAAAGCACCAATTGCCGTTGCATTCCTTGATGTGAACGAGAACGCCTGGTTCCAGTTTAGCCGTGACGGTGGAAGATGGCAGGGCGTCTCGACGCATATTGACGAAGACGTTCTTACCCTTGCCCTTCATCCATGGCGCCGCGATTGCGGCCCTGGAGCCTGACAAAAGCGACTGGTTCACCCAGCCTTCAGTGCCATCAGCATCGCGGATCTGCCGCCAGTTGTCATATTCCTGGACGATCTCGACCGGCAATCCCGCCTTCATGTACATCCACGACGTGGCATAATCCGTTCCGGGTCCAATGCGCAGATTGACGCGTTTCGACTTCAAGGTCACGAAACGAGGCAGGGGCAGTCCGCTCGGACCTTTGGCCGCTTGTGCATGAGCCACCTCAAGACCGCTGCCAGTCAGGACCATGGCAACTGCCAAAATTAAAGAAGACCTGAAAACTCTGTGACGCATCGTACCGTTCTTTCGATAGGGCATCCGGCTCATGTCAGCCCGCCGCGCGTGCGCATCCGACCAAGTGCGGTCGAGAGTTCTGTTGTCTTCGCTGGCGGGTCTGGTAGAAATTGCCCGACTGGGGAACTATCCAGCATCTTGGTTAAAGACCTCTAAACAAGGCTATGCCGCCGCTATGACAGTGAAGAAAAAACCGACGGTTTATATCACGCGTAAGTTGCCGGACGCGGTGGAGACGCGCATGCGCGAACTCTTCGACGCGGAGCTTAATATCGATGATGCGCCGCGTTCGCGGCAGGAGCTCTCTGCGGCGCTGAAGACGGCGGACGTATTGGTCCCAACGGTCACCGATAGGATCGACGCCGAGTTGATCGAGGCCGCGGGGCCACAACTGAAACTGATTGCCAGCTTCTCGAACGGGACGGACCATATCGACGTGGAAGCGGCCGCGCGTAAGGGGATCACCGTCACCAACACGCCCAACGTGTTGACGGAGGACACCGCCGATATGACCATGGCACTAATATTAGCGGTGCCGAGAAGGCTTGGCGAGGGAGCCCGTGTCCTCACCCAACATCCGGGTGACTGGGCGGGCTGGTCGCCAACATGGATGCTGGGCCGCCGCATCCATGGCAAGAGAATCGGCATTGTCGGGATGGGACGGATTGGGACCGCCGTGGCGCGGCGTGCCAAGGCTTTCGGGCTTTCCATCCACTACCATAATCGCAAACGCACGAGTGCGGCGACAGAAGAGGAACTTGAGGCCACCTACTGGGAGAGCCTTGATCAGATGCTGGCGAGAGTCGATATCGTTTCCGTCAATTGTCCATCAACGCCGGCAACTTTTCACCTAATCTCGGCGCGACGCCTTGGGCTGCTTCAGCCAACAGCCTATATCGTCAATACGGCGCGCGGCGATGTGGTCGATGAAGCGGCGTTGATCAAGTGCCTTCGGGAAGGCCGTATTGCCGGTGCAGGCCTTGATGTTTTCGAAAACGAACCAGCCGTCAATCCGAAGCTGGTGAAACTCGCCAATGAAGGGAAAGCCGTCCTTCTTCCTCATATGAGTTCGGCGACCATCGAAGGTCGCATCGATATGGGCGATAAGGTCATTATCAATATACGCACCTTCTTCGACGGACACCGGCCACCGAATCGGGTTTTGCCAGGGATCTGAATTTTCTAGATGGATCGAGCGCCCACACACGCGGGTGATTGGAACTCTCCTTGCCTCTTCCGGTTCGATCTAGAGGAGGAAGATAATGGAAGAGGCTTGGGTCCATTTATGTATTGATGTCCAGAGGATGTTCGCGGAGGACACGCCTTGGCATGTTCCGTGGATGGCAAGGGTCGTTCCGAACATCGTCGCTGTCGCGGACCGTCATCCAGAAAAGACGATCTTTACGCGCTTCGTCCCGCCCACCAATGCAACCGCGATGAGCGGATCGTGGCGACACTATTATGAAAAATGGCATGTGATGACGCGCGATGAGATGCCGAGCGAACACATCAACCTCATCGCCCCGTTGCAAGATTTTGTGCCGCCGGCGTGCATCTTCGACAAGATGACCTATTCGCCGTGGGTCGACGGCCGTCTTCATGCCACTCTTGTGAAACGTGGAATTGATGCCATCGTTCTCACCGGTGGAGAAACGGAAGTCTGCGTTCTCGCGGCCGCTCTCGGAGCGATCGATCTTGGTTACCGCATCATTCTTTTACGGGACGCGCTTTGCAGCGGCGCAGACGAGACGCACGACGCGATCTTGAAGGTCATGGAAGACCGGTATTCGGTTCAGGTCTCCATTATGCAAACGGAGGAGTTTCTACAAATGGCGAGGCCTGCCCTTTCGTCGTCTTAGATCTTAGACTGGGCCTGTCGTCGGCAAAAGCTGGTCGGACGTTCTATCCAGTTCGATCCGAATTCACGCACGTCCTGCAATCGGCCCGCCTGTCAGTACTTGAAGCCAATAATGCCTTTGCTCACCACGATGTTTCGAGAACGGGGTCCTGCTACTGGACGGACCGTTTCCGTGGCGAGCAGCCGCT
>NZ_JBBBVQ010000023.1:0-94074 GCF_037199735.1 Oryzifoliimicrobium ureilyticum
CGGGTGTGGAAGTGCGGCAACGCATGAAGCTTACCGGTACTAATAGCTCGATTGGCTTAATCGTTCTCATTGACCATGCTCATCTCCACGCAAATGCAACGCATTTGTCGTGACAGCGCAAATGCCAAAGGCATTAGTCGCGTAGATGACTTGTGTCTTCACGCTGTCGCATCCTGCGGATGCTGCGCTGCAGACGGCGCGCCTGATATCGGCGGCTCGGCTTTGCCGGCTGCTGGTGCCAAACGCGCCATCTCCAAAACATCGTGAAAACAAAAACGTGTCACAAAATCCAGCTTCTCATCGTTGCGCTTCGCCGACCTGGTGGTCATAGCGGGGTGGATGCACCCGTTCCCTTTCCGAACACGGCCGTGAAACGCCCCTGCGCCCATGGTACTCCGTCTTAAGACGCGGGAGAGTAGGTCACTGCCAGGTCTGCAAAACGCAACGCTTCTCAGCACAAACCAACCACCACTCAATTCCGCGGGGTGGAGCAGCCCGGTAGCTCGTCAGGCTCATAACCTGAAGGCCGCAGGTTCAAATCCTGCCCCCGCAACCAAAATACCAAAACCATCAAAGTCCAATAACCCCCATGAGGGGCTGAAGCCGTTTGTGCTGCGCGGGTCAAAGCTGACCTTGATCGCATTGTGTAGCGCAATGCGATCCTGACCTACTGAAACCTCAATTGAATGCTGAATTTGACGAACCTTGCTCGTTGATGCCCAATTGTTCTATTCGATCGAGTGTCTTAATACCGACGCGGAGTGAGGCCGCCGTGGCCATCACCATATGCGGCAGGACCAACCATTCGAGTGTCCAAGCTGCGCCCGAGCGTTCCTGTTCGTGTACCATTGCCTGATGTAGGCCCGAGAGCTGGACGGCATTATAGCGGGAGAGGCTTACGAGAATTTCTGCGCCAACCGGGTTCTGCTTGTGCGCCATAGCAGAGGATTTACCTCCACCGCTCGTCATGATTTCCTTTCCGGATTGAGCCATCAGGGCAAGGTCTTGCCCGATTTTTCCGGCTGCCCCCGTCACCGAAGCGAGGCGATGGCCGATCTCGGCGATGACGTCGCGTTGGTTTTGCCATTGCGGAACGTCAGCCAAACCCAGTTTTGCTGCAAGCGCTGTTCTCACGGCAGCGCCGTGTGGTCCGAGCTTGTCGAGAGTTCCAGCTGCGCCGCCGAATTGGACCGGGAACTCAAACTGCTTTAGTGCTGAAAGTTGACGCGTAAGCGGCAGTTGCCAGCTTTGAATGCGATCGTGCACGCTGATCGAAATCGCGGCCTGCATACGCGTATAGGCCATTAGCTTGTTCGATCCGAAGCGCCGATCGAGATCGTCCAGACGTTCGATGATCTGCGTTAGACGATCCAAGAGGATTGCTCGGACCGCCTTCAGCCGAAGCATCAGGCTGGTATCGATCGCGTCCTGACTTGTTGCGCCAAAGTGGACGTATTCCGCTGAGGTGCCGCCGACCGCTTGTCTGAGTTGTTTCACGAGTTCGGGTATCACCACGGAATCCTGTCCGACGGCCACCTTGAGCTTCGCGACATCTGGCTCAAACCTATCGCATGCAGCAACTATGTCCTCCGCCGCTTCTGCAGGAATAAGTCCAAGGCGCGCCTCTGCCTCTGCGAGTGCGGCTTCGAAGCGAAGCATCGCCTTGATATCCGCATCTGCTGAAAGATAGGGAGCAATTTCCTCGTCGCCCAGCAAACCAGACAGAAACGGATGCTCAAAAGGTGAAAACGCCATCATGTCTCCGTCTCAGATGCGCGCCGATTAAATATCGAGGAACACGGTTTCCTTTGGCCCCTGCAGATGGATGTCGAGCGAGTAGGTGTCCCGGTCTTTCTGCGCAATCAATGTTTCTACGCGCTCGCGGTGTTCGATCCTCAAGAGCAATGGGTCAACCGAATTCGCTTCCATCTCGTCGGAAAAATACATGCGGGTATGCAGGCCGATGTTAATCCCGCGCGCGACGATCCAGAGCGTAATATGCGGAGCCATGAGGCGGCCGTCTTTGAATGGAACCTTGCCAGGCTTGATGGTCTCGAACTTGAAATATCCATCCTCACCATTTGTCGGGCAGCGGCCCCATCCGGTAAAGTTCGGGTCGGCGGTGCCGCGCATCTCTGACGGGCTGTTGTAGAGCCCGGCGTTGTCTGCCTGCCAGATTTCCACCACGGCATCTCGAACCAGTGTATCTGCGCCGTCGAAGATGCGGCCGCACACGGTGATGCGTTCGCCAAGAGTCTGATCGTTGATCATCGAATTTCCGAGATCATGATCGTAGATCCCGGGAATATCGCAATAGTTCGGGGTCAGTCCGATATGCACGTAGGGACCGGCAGTTTGCGACGGCGTTTCCTTCAGTCTTTGGAGATCCTGGACCATCAATTGCCCTCCAGCCGGTTTTCAAAAATCGTAGAGCGGCGTCCGCGTAGAACAATATCAAATTTAAAGGCACGCGAATCCATCGGGATCGTCTGACCCCAATCGAGCGGCGCAATCAATTGTTCGATCGCTTTGCGATCCGGGATCGTATTGACGATCGGGCATTTCCAGATCATTGGGTCGCCTTCGAAATACATTTGTGTAATCAGGCGCTGGGCAAAGCCGTGTCCGAAGATCGAGAAGTGAATATGGGCCGGGCGCCAGTCGTTCACTCCGTTGGGCCAGGGATAGGCACCAGGTTTGACCGTGCGAAACGCATAGCGGCCATCATCATCGGTGATGGCACGACCGCAGCCGCCAAAATTAGGGTCGATTGCGGCCAGATAAGTTTCCTTTTTATGACGATACCGGCCGCCGGCATTGGCTTGCCAGAATTCAAGAAGGGCACCGCAAACGGGGCGTCCCTGTTCGTCGAGAACCCTTCCATGGACGATAATCCGCTCTCCGATGGCGCTTTCGCCAGGGCGGGCAAAATTGTGAATGAGATCATTGTCAAGTTCGCCCAAGATCGAATGACCGAAAACAGGACCGGTCACTTCTGAAATCGTGCCATCAAGTGATAGCAAGGCGCGCTGAGGCGAGCGCAGGACTGACGTTTTGTAGCCAGGCGTTAGGGCGGGGGAATGCCAAGCGCGGTCACGCGCAAAAAATGCCCCGGTTTCCGGCCTATGGTTAGAACTTGTGGACATCCTCAGGCCTCCTCATCCGATGTTTTATTTGCATCCAGTTGGTCATAGACGCGTTTTGCGATCTTGATTGCATGGTTTGCGGCAGGTACGCCCGCATAAATGGCGACGTGCAGCAGTGCTTCGCGCACATCTTCCCGCGACGCCCCGGTATTGGCGGTGGCCCGCACATGCATGGCGACTTCATCATCCTGACCGAGCGCCGCGAGAAGCGCGATTGTGATGATCGACCGTTCTCGAGGCGTAAAGTTCGGGCGAGACCAGACATGGCCCCACGCCGATTCCGTGATGAGCGTTTGAAATGGTGCGTCGAACTCGGTGGAGTTTGCAATCGCTCGATTAACATGGTCGTCGCCCAGGACAGAGCGTCTTGTGGCCATGCCCAATCGGTGCCGGTCACTCTCGATATCACTCATTGGCTTCTGCTTACTGCTATGGTTCTACCAAGGAAGTTCTGGATCAGACCTGTCAGTGCTTCGGGCTGTTCGACGCAGGGAATATGGCCTGTACCTTCAATGATTTCACAATGCGCACCAGGGATGAGCCCGGCCGTTCTCCTGATGAGATCGGGCGGCGTTGAACCGTCCTGATCTCCCCCAATGCAGAGCGTTGGCACGGCGATGCGTTTAGCCGCTTCGGTATAATCGGCGTCCCGGATAGAAGCACAGGTAGCTGCATAGCCTTCGTTCGACTGGCGTGCGAGCATATTACAATAACCTTGGAAGGCATGGTTGTCGGGGCTTCTAAAAGCCGGAGTGAACCATCGTTCCATGACTGCATCAACGATACTCGTAATACCGCTTTCCTCGACAGCAGCGATGCGTGCGTTCCACATTTCAGCTGAACCGATCTGGGTAGCCGTGTTGCAAAGGATAAGGGCTTTCACCAGATCGGGCCGTTTGTGGAAGACTGCCTGCGCAACAAGCCCTCCAACGGAAAGGCCGCAGACGACCGCATTTGAGACGTTGAGAAGGTCCAGAAGGCCAATGAGATCTTCTGCGTGATCCTCGATTGAGTAGGGGGTCTTGCCTATATCCGAAAGTCCGTGGCCCCGCTTGTCGTAAAGAATGACAGGATAGTCGCCGGCTAGACGCACGACGATGTCACGCCAGATACGGAAGTCCGTACCGAGCGAGTTTGCGAATACGATGACTGGTTTGTCTGGAGGACCTGCCAAGGTCTGGTAGTGGATTGTGACTTCGTTAATCCGCGCGAACTGCATTGAATTTTCTCCCTCATTTATCTTGGTATATCGATACAGTTAGGTAAAATGACTTTTTTGGTACCTTCTATAGCTTGGAGGTTATGGCTCAATGGGCGAACCAGCAATCAAATTTCGTCACCTTCACGCCTTTATAGAGGTTGCGCGGCTCAAAAGCGTCGTGAAGGCAGCTGGGTTTCTCAACGTGAGCCAACCCGCTGTCACGAAAACCATTCGCGAGCTGGAAGACGCGCTTGGCGTTACGCTGGTGGAACGTGAGGGGCGAGGGATCCGGCTGTCACGTTATGGCGAAGTATTCTTGAAGCATGCTGGGGCGGCAACCGCCGCTCTTCGCCATGGCATAGATTCCGTTTCCCATGAGCGATTGCGAGAAGCGCCTCTGATCCGGGTTGGCGCGCTTCCGACCGTGTCCAGTCGCATCATGCCGCGTGCCATGAATCTTTTTTTGAAGGAGAGAATGGGAAGCCGCGTCAAGATCGTCTCTGGTGAGAACTCAGTGCTGCTGGAGCAATTGCGGTTCGGAGAACTCGATCTCGTCGTCGGTCGGTTGGCCGATGCCGACAAAATGGCCGGGTTCACCTTTGAGCATCTTTACTCCGAACAGGTCGTGTTCGCCGTGCGGGCTAAACACCCGATTTTGTCATCGAACGACTCGCTTTTCTCGCAGCTTTCCCTTTACCCTGTCCTCATGCCAAGCACTGGTTCGATCATCCGCCCCTTCGTTGATCGGCTCCTGATCGCAAATGGCATTTCCGGTATTCCAAGCCAAATTGAGACGATTTCCGACTCCTTTGGCCGAGCTTTCGTGCTGACCAGCGACGCTATCTGGATCATCTCGTCCGGAGTGGTGTTGCGCGATATCCAGAACGGGCTGATCCAGAGATTGCCGATCGACACAAGCGACACGCAAGGACCCGTTGGCCTCACCATGCGGACTGATGTTGTTCCCTCGATTGCAATGTCGTTCTTGCTGCAAACGATCCGGGAGGCTGCAAGCCACCCCTAGCATGATGACGGCTGCCAGTCGGGGCTGCTACGAGAGCACCCCTCGAAGCTCATTGCTCACCTGCTGAAGCGGCGGAAGATAGGCCTCAATCACTGAGGGCATCGGTTCACTCGAGGCGGCAAGCCCTGTGTTCAAGGCCGCTACTACGCTGCCACGCGCGTTTTTCACCGGGACAGCGATAGATCTCAAACTCTGCTCCACCTCTTGATCAACCGCCGCGTAGCCTTGCATACGGACCCGCGCGAGTTCCGTCGTGATGGTCTGGACGTCGTGAAGGGTGCGGTCCGTTCTTCGTTGAAGCGGATGAGACTCCAGAAGTTCACGAGCCTTGTCTTCGGGAAGTGCGGCAAGCATGACACGCCCCATCGATGTGCAATAAGCAGGCAGGCGAGACCCAGGCATGAGCGCGATCGACATCACCTTTCGCTGGGCCGCTCGCGCGACATAGACAATTTCGGCACCGTCCAGAATGGCAACCGACGTGCTTTGATTGATCTTCTCAGACAAGTGATCGAGCCACGGCTGAACGATGCGTGGTAGCGGCATGGAGGCAAGGCAGCCAGTGCCGAGACGCAGGACGCGTGGCGTTACCGTAAAGAACTTCCCGTCATAGGAACAATACCCATGTTCGGCGAGCGTCAGCAGGCATCGTCGTGTGGTTGCACGGTCTAGACCAGCGATCTCTGCCGCGTCCGATATGCTCAATCGCGGTCTTTCGGCCGAAAAAGCTTCTATGACGCGAAGACCCTTCGCCAATCCACCCATCATGTCGCCTTGCTTTATCGTCATTAGGCCCAGGTTCCGATTTGTACGATAATGTAACAAATACACAATAACGCACAAAATTCTTGTGGTCGAGAGCCGCCGAGGCTAGCTTCGGATGAGCTGTAGACTTGGCAAGACCCACACGCGATCAATGGAGTTGCGGATGAATAAAACAACCGAGACCCTGGCGGCGGCTGTATCCGATATAGCGGATGGAGCGAATGTGATGATCGGCGGGTTTGGCGGATCGGGAGCGCCGATAGAGCTTATCCATGCGCTGATCGACAAAGGCCCAAAAAATCTGACGGTCATCAACAACAATGCCGGCAACGGCCGCATCGGCATCGCCGCGATGATTGACGCCGGCATGGTCAGAAAGATGATCTGCTCATTCCCCAAGTCGTCGGATCCACGCGCTTTCACGGATAAATACCTGGCCGGAGAAATTGAGCTGGAACTTGTGCCTCAAGGTACACTTGCAGAGCGTATCCGTGCTGGAGGTGCAGGGATACCGGCATTCTACACGCCGACGGCCTTTGGGACCGAGCTCGCTGTGGGCAAGCCCATTGGGGAATTCGACGGTCGCCTTTATGTTCAAGAGCGGTGGCTAAAGGCCGACTTCGCTCTGATCAAGGCCAATACCGGTGACCGTCATGGCAACCTCACCTACAATAAGGCGGCTCGAAACTTCAATCCGCTGATGTGCATGGCGGCTGCCTGCACAATCGTTCAGGTCTCGAAGATTGTCGAGGCTGGCGAGATCGATCCCGAACACGTCGTAACGCCAGGCATTTTCGTCGATCGTGTTGTCGAGGTTTCGCAGCCACGCCAGGAAGAGGAACTCATTCGAGCTGGAGTAAGCTACGTATGACCATGACCGCACATGAAGAGAAAAAGCTAAGCAACGCCCAGATCGCGTGGCGTGCGGCGCAGGACATTGCTGACGGTGCCTATGTCAATCTCGGCATCGGCTTTCCAGAAATGGTCGCCCGGTACCAGCCGCCGGGGCGCGAAGCGATTTTCCACACGGAGAATGGCATTCTCGATTTCGGTGAAGCGCCGAAAGCAGGCGAAGAGGACTGGGACCTCATCAATGCCGGAAAAAAGGCGGTCACACTGAAGCCGGGTGCCTCGTTCTTCCACCATGCGGACAGCTTCGCGATGGTCCGCGGCGGTCATCTCGATGTCGCAATCCTGGGCGCACTGCAGGTTGCGCAAAATGGGGATCTTGCAAACTGGCGGGTCGGCTCGAAGGGCGTCCCTGCCGTTGGAGGCGCGATGGATCTTGTTCACGGTGCCAAGCAGGTTTTCGTCATCACCGAGCATGTCACAAAGAACGGCGAACCGAAACTGGTTGAGACATGCACGTTTCCTCTTACTGGTGTCGGTTGCATCACGCGTGTCTATACCAGCCATGCGGTGGTCGATATTGTCGATAAACGCTTTGTGCTGCGCGAAAAACTTGCCGATCTCAGTATCGAAAATCTCCAGGCGATGACAGGCGCAAGGCTTCATATCGAGGCTTCCGTGGCCGATCTGATTGTCCCTGAACTGTGAGGAGAATATTGTGGCCGAGGCATTTATCTGCGACTACATCCGCACGCCCATTGGCCGCTTTGGCGGCTCCCTTTCGTCCGTAAGAGCCGATGATCTCGGGGCTATACCGCTCAAAGCGCTCATGGGGCGAAATAGCGGGGTAGACTGGAGCGCGGTTAGTGATGTGGTTTATGGATGCGCCAACCAAGCCGGTGAGGACAATCGCAATGTCGCGCGTATGTCGTTGCTTCTGGCTGGGCTGCCGGATTCCGTCACAGGGACGACCATCAACCGTTTGTGCGGCTCGGGCCTAGACGCAGTCATCACCGCAGCGCGCGCGATCAAAGCGGGCGAAGCTGAATTGATGATTGCCGGCGGTGTTGAAAGCATGAGCCGCGCCCCGTTCGTGATGCCGAAAGCAGAAACAGCATTTTCCCGCACGGCAGAGATTTACGATACAACGATCGGATGGCGCTTCGTCAATCCGACCATGAAGAAGCTCTATGGCGTTGATTCAATGCCCGAGACAGGTGAGAATGTAGCGGAAGACTATAAGATATCTCGTGAAGATCAGGATGCCTTTGCTCTTCGCAGTCAGACTAAAGCTGCCCTTGCCCAGGAAAATGGTCGACTCGCTCGCGAGATCACACCTGTCGCCATCCCGCAGCGTAAGGGAGACCCCGTCGTTGTTTCGGCAGACGAACATCCGAGAGCAACTTCGATCGAGGCGCTTGCAAAACTCGGCACACCTTTCAAAAAAGATGGGGGCACTGTGACAGCCGGGAATGCTTCTGGCGTGAATGACGGTGCAGCGGCGTTGATCATTGCTTCGGAGGCAGCCGCAGTCAAATATGGGCTAACACCGATAGCACGCGTTCTTGCCGGGGCGACAGCCGGTGTTCCTCCTCGTGTCATGGGAATTGGTCCCGCACCTGCGTCCAAAAAGTTGATGGCGCTACAGGGCCTGCAGCAAGATAATTTCGACGTGATCGAACTGAACGAAGCATTTGCCTCGCAGGCGCTTGCCACGTTGCGAGAACTTGGCATTGCCGATGAAGATCCTCGCGTCAATCCGAATGGCGGTGCGATCGCGCTTGGACATCCGCTGGGCATGTCAGGCGCGCGACTGGCTGGTACGGCCGCTCTTGAGCTTTCGTCCCGCAATGGCAACTATGCACTGGCCACCATGTGCATCGGTGTGGGGCAGGGCATTGCGGTTGCACTGGGGCGCGTTTGAGCATTTTTCGTCTAGTTGTATGTGAAGAGATCAGCTCGACTTGCGCAGATCTCCGCGCGTTGTGCCATCTCGATGCCGACAACAACAGGGCAAGCCGTGTTTCATCCCAATGCTGCACCGGCGGTAACCGAACAGTTGGTTGAATTCGATGCGAAATTAAATCAGATCGTCACCTGCTCGCCAAGTTCCAGAACGCGACCGGGCGGAAGTTTGAAATAGCCAGCCGGATCGATCGCAAGATCGGCGAGAACGATATAGAGACTTTCCTGCCATCGCGGCAGACCTGTATTGGGCGTTGCAATCAGTTTGCGGCGGCTCAAGTAAAACGAGGTCTGCATGATTTCGAATCTAAGGCCCTTCTTCCTGCACAAGGTTAGCGCCTTGGTAACGTTGGGCTCTTCCATGAATCCGAAGGTGATGTCGAGTTGGATGAAGTGCTTTGAAAGCACGGTGATTTCAACTCGCTCGCTATCGGCAATGCGCGGCTTGTCCTGTGTCCAGACCGTCAAGATGACATTTTGTTCGTGGATGACGCGATTGTGCCGGAGGTTGTGCAGGAGGACGGCAGGTGCATTGGCGGGAACGCTGGTGAGAAATACGGCTGTGCCCGGCACAATGGAAGGTGCCGCATCTGATTGTCGTTCAATCGAGCGTTCTAAAGACTTGATGAATGCGCTCAGCGGAGCTTCGTTCCGCGCGGCCTTCTTTTTCAGGTATCCCGTCCCCTTCGTCCAGGTCCACATGAGATGCATGATGACGATAGCCATAGCAACCGGCACCCATCCCCCATCATGGATTTTGACGAGGTTGGCCGCAAGAAATACGACTTCGATCAGTACCAGCGGGGCGAGAAGCAAGCCTGTGGTCAGGGGAGTATAGCCCCAAATTGACCGGAGGAACCAAAATGCCATGAGCGTCGTGACCAGCATGGCACCGGTGACGGAGATGCCATAAGCGGTGGAGAGTGATGATGAGTCGCGGAACGAAAAGATCAACAGGATGACGCCGGCGAACAGAATTGCGTTTATCGCTGGTACATAGATCTGACCGGTATGGGTCTCGGATGTAAAACGAATTTTCAAGCGGGGAAGAAATCCGAGGTGGACGGCCTGGCTTGCTAGAGAAAAGGCACCCGTAATGACTGCCTGGCTCGCAATGATCGTCGCGAGCATGGCGAGAATGACCATGGGAACCAAAGCCCAATTCGGGTAGAGGCGGTAGAAGGGGTTTTCGATGGCTGCCGGATCGCTAAGCACAAGTGCGCCTTGCCCGAGATAATTGATCGCAAGCGCAGGGAATACGAGGATAAACCAGGCGACGCTGATCGGCCGGCGCCCAAAGTGCCCCAGATCGGCGTAGAGGGCCTCTGCGCCGGTAACTGTCAGAAAGACGGCGCCGAGGACGATCAGACCTGCCCATCCAACATGGGTAATAAACCAGAGCGCATTGACCGGATTGAGGGCGTGAAGGATCGCCCAGTTGTCCTTGACGTGGATGATGCCTCCCCATGCCATCGCCAAGAACCAGATCGCAGTGATAGGACCGAAAAGTTTCGCGACCGCATCCGTTCCCTTAGATTGTACCGCGAACAAAACAACCATGATGACGGCGGATAGGGGCAGAATGTAAGAAGAAAATGCCGGCGTGACGAGCTTCATCCCTTCCAGCGCAGACATGACCGAGAGAGCTGGAGTAATCATGGCGTCGCCGATAAACAGGGCTGCACCGATAAGTCCTGCAAAGAACAGGACGGGCATGGAGCGACCGGTTTTCTTCATTAGAAGTGCCAGCAGGGCAAGGGTACCGCCTTCACCTTCATTGTCGGCTCGGAGCAGGAAGAGCACATATTTAAACGTTACGATGATGGTCAGCGTCCATATCATCAACGAGATCAGCCCGATGACTTGGTCGTATTGGACGCCGTTCGCTAAAAATGGGCGAAGGGACTCGCGAAAGGCGTAAAGCGGGCTCGTTCCGATATCGCCATAGACAACCCCGATGGATCCCAGAAGAAGGGCCAGAAACTTTCGTGTCTGCGTATCGCTCCCGGGGGTTATTTGATTTGTCATTCGCTCTCCGGGAACAGGTTCGGCTGCAAAGATCAAGAAGGTAGGTTGTACACAATGGAATTTAGGAATTCTAGACGTCCGGCCACGATCGGAAGTGTGACAGAAGCCGTGGCTTGAATCTCCATTTTGCCTGCGATCCAAATCGCTTCCATCCCGAACTCCCGGCGCTCGTTCCAACGCGGGATGTCTCGTTGGACGCTTGCTAGACACGCGAAGCTGTGGCCAAGTGCTGACATGCGCGTTTTTTGGGGGAGAATGATGCGGATGTGGGGCGGAGTGCTGGCAGCGATATTATTGACGGCCTCGAGCGGCATCGCCCGCGCACAAGAGGTTAGCCAAGACATTGTGGATGCGACTATCGGAGAATGGCTGATCGTGTCCGAGGACGGCAGCCTTGGGTGCCACGTTACGCTTGGCAAAGAGAAAACCATCGGCGGACGCATGGTTAAAGAAGGTAATACGTGCGGCGCTCCCTGGCACAATGAGATTGCGGCTTGGGATTTCGCAGGTCCAGGCATCGTCCTGCGCGATGCAACACGAAAAGAAGTCATCGCTTTTGGTGAGCGGGAGGTCGGCCCATGGGTTACCGATATAGAGCGGACGCCTCGCATCTATTTTCTTCCGGAGCCGGGCAACATCGATCGTGCTGCAACTGAGAAAGAAGCGCTCGGCAAATGGGTATTGACCGACAAAAAGGGTAGGGCCCTTTGCCATATCACCCTCTTGGATTCGCCCTCTAAACGCTCCGATGACAGTAAGGGCATAAGGATTGACGGCGATTGCAGCGCAAGCGTCAAAAAGAAAGTGGAGGCTTGGCAAATCGATGAGATCAAACTCGGTATCATCGGTGGCGAAGACTATTCGTATTCTATGAGCCCTGACACTGAAGGCTTCGTGACGGATGATGGTAGATTCCGTCTAAGACGGGATCAATGAGCCCTAGAGACACAGCTTTTCATTCACTGGACGTTCGAATGCTGATCGGCCACGTCATCAGCTGCCGCTTGTTTGGACAGCTCTTTTAAATGTCGTTGTACTGCATTTGATGATGCCATCTGGCTTTGACTTTTGATGGCAAATGGAATGCAGGCGAGGGCGCGAGCACGCTGCATCTAATTCGACCGTTCCAGATGTCAGCTTTTGGATCTGCAACTATATAAGGGCGGAACGAAGAAGCGACCGAGGCCTATGACTCCTATCATTTCTATCCGCAAACTCACCAAACGATATGCCAATGGCTTCGAAGCCCTGAAAGGTGTTGATCTAGACGTAGCGAAGGGAGAGATCCTTGCACTGCTGGGCCCGAACGGTGCGGGCAAAACGACGCTGATTTCCATTATCTGCGGCATTGTCAATGCGAGCAGTGGCAACGTGCAGGTCGGCGGAAATGACATCGTCAAGGACTTCCGTAAAACACGAACGATGATCGGTCTGGTTCCGCAAGAGCTGACCACCGATCAATTTGAAACGGTGTGGAATACCGTAAGCTTTTCCCGCGGCTTGCATGGCAAGAAAGCAAACCCTGGACATATTGAAAAGGTGTTGCGGGACCTCTCCCTCTGGGACAAGAAAGATAACACGCTGCGGCAACTTTCAGGCGGCATGAAGCGACGCGTTTTGATCGCCAAGGCTTTGAGCCACGAGCCTGAAGTGCTTTTTCTCGATGAGCCGACTGCAGGCGTCGATGTCACCTTGCGAAAAGATATGTGGCGCGTCGTCGAGAGGCTGCGCGAGTCCGGCGTTACGATCATTCTGACAACCCACTACATCGAAGAAGCTGAAGCGATCGCCGACAGGATTGGCGTGATCAATGGCGGTAAGCTTCTCTTGATAGAAGAGAAGGCTGCGCTGATGGCAAAGCTCGGACGTAAACAATTGATCTTGGAGCTGACTGACCCTCTTTCGACACTTCCCGAGGGGTTTGCGGCTCACGAACTGTCACTTGAAAACGACGGTTACCGGCTTGTTCATACGTTGGACAGGGATACTGAGCAAGAAAATGCCGCTCAACTTCTGATCCGTCTAACTTCAGCAGGAGTTAGATTTAAGGATCTATCGACACGCCAGAGTTCTCTTGAAGATATTTTTGTTGCTCTGGTAGGAGACGCCAAATGAATTTCGAAGCGGTCAAGTCAATCTATCTTTTCGAGATGGCGCGAACCCGTCGTACGCTGTTACAGAGCGTAGTCTCTCCCGTCATATCAACCTCTTTGTATTTCATCGTTTTTGGGGCGGCAATCGGGACCAAGATACAAACCATGGAAGGGGTCTCCTATGGCGCGTTTATAACGCCCGGTTTGATCATGCTCGCCCTCCTCGGCCAATGTATCAGCAATGGATCTTTCGGCATCTATTTCCCAAAATTCACGGGCACGATCTATGAGGTACTGTCTGCTCCTGTCGCTATGACTGAGATCCTGCTTGGTTACGTGGGAGCGGCGGCGACCAAAGGCTTGTTGATAGGAGTTATCATTTTGTTCACGGCGAGTCGTTTCGTCCCCATCCAGATCGAACATCCTCTAATGGTTGTGGTGTTTTTCCTGTTAACGGCCGTGACATTCAGTCTGTTTGGCTTCTTGATCGGGATATGGGCAGGCAATTTCGAACAACTGAACCTAATTCCGATGTTGGTAGTCCCTCCACTTACTTTCTTGGGCGGAAGTTTCTATCCGATCAGTATGCTGCCACCTTTCTGGCAGACGGTAAGTCACGCCAATCCCGTTCTCTATCTGATCAGCGGATTTCGGTGGAGTTTCTACGGAAAATCTGACGTTAATCCGCTGGTGAGCCTTGGGATGATTGCTGTATTTCTAGCACTCTGTCTTGGGGTTCTTGGTTGGATGTTCAAAACTGGACATCGATTGAGGAACTAATCCATTTGTCGGTAAGATACGGGATGTAGCGTATAACAAAGATGGGTAAGAATACCTTTTTGCCTGAACGTCTAAGGGCGCCTGGGTGGCGTTGACAGCTTGCTCCTGTTTGTTTGGTGGCAAAGAAAAAGTCGGTCAGGCTAGAAAAGAGCTTCAGCCACGCAAACGTTCATGTGAAGTTGCGGCCGGCTTACCGGTTGTCTGAGCTTGCCCCGGCTACTTAAGCTGGCCTTAACCGACGGCGACATCAGTGGACGTGCGATCCAACTCATCCTTGCGGTGAACATCCGCTCTATGGGAAGAGGCGAGAAGCCTATCAAGCTCCTCTCGGTCGGCGCCGAAACGTGCAATATATCGCAGAGCTTGTTGATGGCTGATCTGATAGCGGTCGGCAAGTCCTTCCGCTGTGTAAATTGAGCCCGTCATCACCAGTTCCTTTCTACTCACAAGAAACGAAAAGGACGTCGAAACTGTTCCTCAGAAATGGTTCTAGGCTTCGGCAAATTTCGGTTGACGAGCGCGCATCTCAACCGCCAAAACGGTTTTGACTGCGGCTTTCGAAAAGATCAACTGACGCCTGCCGACGGGAACAGAAGATCCTCGAAACCGTTCTTGCAGAACATCACAGGAATTCTCCACGCATGATTACCTGGACACGTTCCGCGCGTCTCCGACACTTGTGGATGTCGGTCCTTGCGGGCTGCATCTTCTTCAACAATTCAATGTTTGCATTTGCAGCAGAGGGAAAGACCTCAGGACCGTCTGAGGCTCTTTTTCTGATCCAGGTCGTTGTGCTGGTTGTTTTGGGACGACTGCTCGGCGAAGCAATGGTCCGGATCGGCCAACCGTCGATCATGGGCCAGATTATCGGCGGCATCCTTCTTGGGCCGTCCGTTTTCGGACTGCTCATGCCCGGTTTGCAGTCAACGCTGTTCCCTGACATTGCCACCCAAAAGGCAATGACGGATGCGGTTGCGCAACTCGGAATTCTCTTTCTGCTGCTTCTCGCCGGCATGGAAACCGATCTTGCCTTAGCCCTCCGATTGCGCCGTGCGGCGGCCGGAGTTTCCCTTAGTGGTATCGTTGTTCCTTTCGCATTCGGCTTTGGGCTTGGCGAAATCTTGCCGGCAAGTCTCCTGCCGAACCCTGATGCCCGGCTTGTAACGTCTCTCTTCATCGGAACGGCGCTCTCCATTTCCTCAGTAAAGATTGTCGCGTCCGTTGTTCGAGAAATGGACTTCATGCGAAGGAATGTCGGGCAGTTGATCGTCGCCTCGGCAATCATAGACGATACAGTTGGCTGGGTGATTATCGCGGTGACCTTCAGCCTGGCGGAAAACGGTGCCGTGGACCTGCGCACCGTTGCGGAAAGCGTCATCGGCACGATTGCGTTCATGGCGTTCAGCTTCACGATCGGTCGCCGGATTGTCTTTGAAATCATTCGCTGGACGAACGACAAATTCAAAAGCGATTTGCCTGTGCTCAGCGCCATTGTCGCAATCATGGGCGTGATGGCGATCGTGACAGATGCGATCGGGGTCCACACTGTTCTCGGTGCGTTCGTAGCGGGAATTCTGGTCGGACAATCACCAATCTTGACTCGTCAGATCGAGACCCAGTTGAGGGCACTCACCACCGCTCTCTTCATGCCGGTATTTTTTGGTTTGACCGGTCTCCACACGGACCTCAGCGTGCTTGCCGACCCGTCGATCTTGCTGCTCGCAATCGGGTTGATTGTCATTGCCAGTATTGGAAAGTTTGGCGGAGCCTTTGTCGGCGCGAAGTTCGGTGGGTTTTCCAATGCGGAGGCAATGGCGCTTGGTTGCGGCATGAATGCGCGCGGCTCGACAGAGGTCATCGTCGCGTCGATCGGTCTTTCAGTGGGGGTCCTCGATGAGAGACTGTTTTCCGTCATTGTTGCGATGGCTGTGGTGACCACCATGGCGATGCCGCCTTCACTTCGGTGGGCATTGGCGCGTCTTCCCATGCGTGCAGAGGAAAAGCATCGCTTGAAGCAAGAGGCGTTCGAGGAGCAGAGCTTTATCTCGCAACTCGAACGCATTTTGCTGGCAACCGATCATTCCGCCAGCAGCGATTTGGCCGCACGCATCTCCGGGCACTTTGCTGCGCTGCGCAAGATGCCCGTGACTGTTCTGGATATTGTTGCCGGTAACGAAAAGCAGCAGGCACCCACCGGGGATATGACGCCGCCAATCGAAAACCGTTCACAAGGCATTAGCGAGCGCGTCAGAGAGAGTGCGGAAACTGCCGTTGAGGCGCAGCAGAATGAAGAGCAAGGCAGCAATGATCCCGTCCATATCTCGGTGCGGGACAAGGATGCAAAGCTGGAGGATATTCTCACTGAAAGCGCTGAAAAAGGTCACGACATCATGTTTGTCGGGATCGAACCCACAACTGGCGAAAGAGGCCGATATAGCCGGCAGTTGACTGCCATGGTTGCCGCTTTCAAGGGCGCTACCGCGATTGTTGCGTCCCGAGGGATACTGCCCGAAGACGACAAGGATTTGAGAATTCTTGTCCCCATCAGTGGAACGGAGCGATCAATGAGGGCGGCTGAATTTGCCTTCGTGGTCGCCAAGGCTGCGGGTGCTTCGGTGACGGCCGTTTATTTCCGCGATCCGGCGCAGGCTGTGAAGCTTCCGCGGATCAGCGATGGCGGAAATGCGCATCGCGTGGCGCTCGCCCAGCTGGATGATATCGCATCATTTTACGGTGTCGATGTCTCCAAGATCGCGCCCGAGGAATCGACGCCTGAGCTGGCAATATTGAAACACGCCCGCCAGGGGCGCTTCAACTTGATCATTCTCGGCGTCAGCCGCCGCGCTGGAAAGCAACTCTCTTACGGTCGCGTTGCCGATACCCTGCTTGAGACCGCAGATCGCTCCTTCGTCTTCATAGAAACCTAACATTAGTTGAACGCTGCCGCTTCCCGGGCCTTTCGGCTCGCGCGAGTTTTGTCGTTGGACAAACATCAGATCTGTCTAACGTTCCGCGAATTACCAGCAGCTCGTGTGGACAGCTCCTTGAGAGTAACGGCAGTCGGTCCTTACGCTACACCCCTGTCTTCACGTTAATCTGGCTGATGTTAGCTCTTCAATCCATAATGTTGGAGCGTCCTGCATCTGCAGGCCTCACGTGACTATGGGATAAATCAAGTTCTTTTGATTTAGAACGTTCCAATTTTTCCCCAGTTGTAAGAAATGCTCCGACGTAATGAGTATATTAAAATAGTTATATATCAATAGCATAATGCTTTATCCTATACTTAAGCTTCAATAATAAGAATCCTCTTGTAAAATTGGAACGTTCCAAATAAGACTTCTGTTAGTGGAGACAGGAGGGTTCGTTGACGAAGGATCGGGTGACCGTCGTCGATATTGCGAAAGTGGCGGGCGTGTCAAAGTCGACCGTCTCGCTGGTCTTGCGTGGATCGCCCTTGGTGAACGAGGCTACGCGGGCAAAGGTCAATGCTGTGATGCGCGACCTTGGCTACGTTTATAATCGCGGCGCCGCTAATTTGAGGCAGTCTGGATCCAATTCAAAGATCATCGGCGTTGTGGTCAACGATCTCACCAATAGCTTTTTTGCGGAGCTTGCGGTCGGTGTCGACATCGTCGTGCAGTCAGCTGGCTTTGTTCAATTTCTTTCCAACACGAGCGAAAGTGTTGATCGCCAGCGAGAAGTCATTGCCTCCATGCGCGAGCATGGCATTTCCGGTCTGATCCTGTCGCCGGCGAGGGGCACCGAGGGCGCTGACCTCAAGCCGCTGGTATCGGCCGATATCCCCGTCGTCGTTGCGGTAAGGAACGTTCCCGGAGCCAAAGTTTCCTCGATCTGCTCCGACAATCGCGAAGGCTTATTTGCTGCCGTCCGGCATCTCGCTTCGCTAGGTCATCGGCGTATTGCTTTCCTCGGCGGATTTGGCGACACGGCCGTTTTTCAGGAGCGGGTGGACGGTTACCGTGATGCCGTTTCTGCCTGTCTGGTCGATCAGGACGATGATCTTGTTTTCGATGCGCCGCCCTCGAGAGCTGGTGGTGCGGATGCGATCGGCCGTGCCATATCACTTGTCAACAAGCCGACTGCTGCTGTTTGCTTTAACGATGCGGTTGCATTTGGAGCTTGTGACGGCCTGCGAGCGAACGGAATTGAGCCTGGCAAGGACTTCGCCGTAGTCGGTTTTGACGACGTGATTGAAGCCAAAACCGCGGTGCCTGCCCTAACGACTATTTCGGTTGACCCGCAAGGCATGGGTAGGCGGGCCGCGCAGCTTCTTCTCAAGCAAATCAGTGCTGGCAAGGCTGAGGCGGAAAGCATTGTTTCCTCTGTTCGTCTTGTCGTCCGGGAAAGCTGCGGTGCGGCTCTCGAAAGGGCCGAGGCATGATTGATCCCTGCAAATTTATCAACATTGCCGAGGCGGTCGCCGCATGCGCTGCCGTGACGTTCGAATAGGGCTGTAGACGATGAGCAAACATATCACCCCCACCGAGGCTGCAGCTTTAATCCCGGACGGCGCAATTGTTTCTGTCTCATCGTCAAGCGGGTTGGGCTGCCCGGATTTGATGTTGAAGGCGATCGGAGAGCGGTTCGACGAAACTGGACACCCGCGCGACTTGACCACGCTTCATCCCATCGCGGCGGGTGATATGAGCGGCATAAAAGGTATCGACTACATCGCCAAGAAGGGGCTTCTGAAAAAGATTATTGGCGGATCCTATCCGTCCGGGCCATCGAGTGCGGAGCCGCCGATCATCTGGCAGATGATCACGAATAACGACATCCCGGCCTACAACATTCCCTCAGGCATCATGTTCGACATCCACCGTGAAGCGGCGGCAAAAAGACCAGGCGTTCTGACAAAAGTCGGTCTCGACACCTTCGTCGACCCGCGTCGACAGGGCTGCGCCATGAATGAACTTGCCTCTCGAGAGGCGGTCGTGAAGCCTATGTCCTTCGAAGGCGATGACTATCTCTTCTTTCCGGCAATTGTGCCGAAAGTTGCAATCATCAGGGCGACGACCGCGGACGAAAGAGGAAATCTGACCTATGAGCACGAGGGTGCTTATCTGGGTGGTCTCGATCAGGCCTTAGCCGCGCGCAACAATGGCGGCATTGTCATTGCGCAGGTCAAGCGTATCACGAAAGAAGGGTCGTTGAAGCCCCACGATGTCCGGGTGCCCGGCATGCTCGTCGATTACATCATCGTCGATCCAGATCAGAAGCAGACCACGCAGACCCTCTACGATCCGGCAATTTCCGGTGAGATCATGCGACCTCTGGATAGCTTCAGGGTTCCGGAATTCAATATCCAGAAAGTGATCGCGCGCCGGGTTGCGCAAGAATTGCAGGCGGGCAGCTGTGTCAATCTTGGCTTTGGGATCTCTGCCAATGTCCCGAGAATCTTTCTGGAAGAGGGCCTTCATGGAGCCGTGACATGGGTCATTGAACAAGGTGCAGTCGGCGGTGTTCCGTTGCTTGATTTCGCGTTCGGCTGCGCCTCGAACGCAGATGCCTATATGCCGTCGCCTTACCAGTTCACCTATTTCCAGGGCGCGGGGTTTGATGCATCGCTCCTGTCGTTTCTCGAAATCGGAAAAGACGGTTCCGTCAACGTTTCGAGGCTTTCGTTTCGTCCGCACGTGACGGCGGGTGCAGGCGGATTTGTCGACATTACGGCCCGGGCAAAGAAGATCGTCTTTTCCGGCATGTTCAACGCCGGCGCCAAACTATCGATATCGAACGGAAAGCTCGTCATTGAGAAGGAAGGCAAGCTCAAGAAGCTCGTCAATGAGGTAGAGCATGTCACGTTCTCTGGTAAGCGCGCGATCCAGCAAGGACAGGATATTACCTATGTGACCGAACGAGCCGTTCTCAAGTTGACGCAGAACGGACTTGTCCTCACCGAAATCGCTCCTGGCGTCGATCTGCAAACCCAGATTCTCGATCAAGCCGACTTTCCGCTGATCGTATCCGAAGAGCTGAGGCTGATGGACGCAAGACTGTTCAGCGAGGAGCTTATAGGTCTTTCTCTTTCGACCAAGAGCCCACGCGTTCTGGAAGGCGTTCTTTGATGGCCAACGGAACAGTGAAGGTCGATGTCATCGGTCATGTCGCAGTCATGACTGTTTCTCGTCCTGAAAAGTTGAACGCTCTCGATCTCGATATGCTGAAGGCGCTTGGGGCTGCCGCCGACGAGGTGGAAGCCAACACGCAGGTGCGTGCAGCTATTCTGACAGGCGAAGGCAAGGGCTTTTCAGCAGGCGGCGATATCAGAGCATGGGGCGGCATGCGTCCGGAGGAATTCGGTCATGCCTGGGTGCGCTACGGTCATCGCGTTTTCGAGCGTTTAGCGACCCTGCGGGTTCCCCTCATTGCAGCTCTCAACGGCCACGCCCTCGGCGGAGGACTTGAGCTGGCCGGCGTTGCCGATATCCGCATTGCAGAGGAGCAAATCAAAATCGGGCTTCCCGAAACTGGTTTAGGCATGGTGCCAGGCTGGTCCGGTACGCAACGTCTGGTCAAGAGGTTCGGCCCGCAGGTCGTGCGCCGTATGGCGCTTGGCGGCGAAATCTTTACTGCACCAGAAGCACGCTCACTGGGTCTCGTAGATATTGTCACAGAAACTGGAAATGCACTCAGTTCTGCCAGGAGCTATGCCGAACGTATCGCTACGCGCGGTCCCGCTGCGTTGGAAGTTGTCAAACTCATGATCGCTGCTGCAAGCGGCGAGGATAATGGCAGCGCGGTGGAAGCGCTCGGCTCGATCCTTGTCGCGAAGACGGGCGATCTTAAGGAGGGCGTCGCATCCTTTGTCGAAAAGCGCCCCGCCACGTTCAAAGGAGAATGGTAATGACGGTTCTGGTCACGCCCAAAGCGCTCACCGATCACAAGGTTCGCGATTTTTCAATGTTGATCGACGGGAAGTGGGAGCCGGCAAATTCGCCGCCAATCGAGCGGATAGCGCCGGGCCATGGCGTCGTTGTCAGCCGTTTTCCGGCGGGAACGAGAGCTGATGCCGAGCGTGCCATAGCGGCAGCACGCAAGGCGTTCGATCAAGGTTCCTGGCCCCGGATGACCGCATCCGAACGGTCTGCTGTGCTTCTGAAGGCTGCCGACCTGATTTCAGCAAGATCGGAAGAACTGGCGCTGCTGGATGCGATCGAGGCTGGTAAGCCGATCTCACAGGTCAGGGGTGAGATCGCTGGCTCTGTCGACATCTGGCGCTATGCTGCGGCTTTGGCCCGTGATCTGCATGGCGAAAGCTATAATACATTAGGAGACGGAACTCTCGGCGTTGTCCTGCGCGAAGCAATCGGCGTCGTCTCCATTATTACGCCATGGAACTTCCCGTTTCTCATCGTCGCCCAGAAATTGCCATTTGCTCTTGCTGCTGGCTGTACTGCTGTCGTCAAGCCATCCGAGCTTACATCTGGCTCGACGGTCATTTTGGGTGAAATCCTTTTGGAAGCAGGCGTTCCCGCAGGTGTCGTCAACATCGTGACAGGGACCGGGCCCGAAGTCGGCGCAGTAATGACCTCCCATCCTGATGTGGATATGGTCTCGTTTACGGGCTCGACGGGCGTTGGCCGTCAGACGATGGTCAGCGCGGCGCAGACCCTCAAGAAGGTGTCCCTGGAGCTTGGCGGCAAGAATCCGCAGATCGTTTTTCCCGATGCCGATCTCGACTCCTTCATAGATGCCGCTGTATTTGGCGCTTACTTCAACGCCGGTGAATGCTGCAATGCCGGATCGCGGCTGATCCTCCACAAGAGCATTGCTTCAGATGTCGTACAGCGCATCGCGGATCTTGCCCGCCATGTAAAGGTCGGCGATCCGCTCGATCCTGCCACGCAGGTGGGGGCCATCATCACGCCGCAACATCTGGACAAGATCAATGCCTATGTCGCCGGCGCTCAGGCGGGCGGCGCCAAGCTTGCTTATGGGGGAGAGCCGCTCGATTTCGGCATGGGGCAATTTATGGGGCCGACCATTCTCGATGCTGTTCAACCTGAAATGGCGGTTGCCCGTGAAGAGGTGTTCGGTCCTGTCCTTTCCGTGTTGACGTTTGAAACGACGGCGCAAGCAATCGGGATCGCTAATGCCATCGACTACGGCCTGTCGGCTGGCGTTTGGAGCCGCGATTTCGATACGTGCCTAACGATTGGACGCAAGGTGAGGGCAGGCACCGTGTGGATGAACACGTTCATGGACGGGGCCAGCGAACTCCCGTTCGGGGGCTATAAGCAAAGCGGGTTAGGCCGTGAGTTGGGGCGGCATGCCGTGGAGGATTACACTGAGACGAAAACACTGAACATGCACATTGGCGGGCGCACCAACTGGTGGATGCCGCAGAATGAGAAGCTGGCATAGCCAGCCGGAATACACGCTCGAGGAGGGCGGGTACTCGATGCGGGAATGGTCTCGCATCTTCAAACTTGCGCTGGGAGATAGAGATGAGCAAGTTTTTAACGACGACTGCAATGTTGGTGCTGGCTTTGGCTGGCGCACACACGGCCGCGCGGGCTGCCGATGTCAAGGAAGTGCAAATGTTGCATTGGTGGACATCCGGTGGGGAGGCCGCGGCGCTCAATGTTTTGAAAGGTGACCTCTCCAAGGAAGGTTACGCGTGGAAAGACGTCCCCGTTGCCGGCGGCGGCGGTGACGCCGCTATGACAGCTCTGAAGGCAATGGTTGCCGCAGGCAATTATCCCACAGCCTCTCAGATGCTGGGATATACCGTACTGGACTATGCGCAGGCCGGTGTGATGGGAGACCTCACCGAGACCGCAAAGCAGGAAGGCTGGGACAAAGCCGTTCCTGCAGCTCTTCAGAAATTTTCCGTCTATGACGGAAAATGGGTTGCAGCTCCCGTCAATGTTCATTCGGTGAACTGGCTTTGGATCAACAAGTCCGTCATGGACAAGATTGGCGGCACACAGCCGAAAACCTTCGATGATCTGATCGCCCTTCTCGACAAGGCAAAGGCTGCTGGCGTCGTTCCACTGGCGCTGGGTGGGCAGAATTGGCAGGAAGCGACGATGTTCGATTCCATCGTCATGTCGACCGGCGGTCCTGACTTCTACAAGAAGGCGATGAACGACCTCGATGAAGCCTCGCTGAAGTCCGACACCATGAAGAAATCGTTCGATAATCTTGCCAAGATTGTCAAATATGTCGATCCAAACTTCTCCGGCCGCGACTGGAACCTTGCGACAGCCATGGTGATCAAGGGTGATGCCCTCGTGCAGGTCATGGGAGATTGGGCAAAAGGCGAGTTTGTCGCCGCCAAGAAGAAGCCTGACAGCGATTTCCTTTGCTATCGCTTCCCTGGCACCGAAGGCAGCGTGATCTATAACTCCGATATGTTTGGTATGTTCAACGTGCCTGCCGATCGCAAGGCTGCCCAAGTTGCCTTGGCCAAGGCAACGCTCTCGAAGAGTTTCCAGTCTGCCTTCAACGTTGTCAAAGGCTCGGTGCCCGCTCGTACGGACGTTCCCGATACGGACTTCGACGCTTGCGGCAAGAAGGGTATAGCCGATCTCAAGGCTGCCAATGCCGATGGCAAGCTCGTCGGTTCCCTGGCGCAGGGCTACGGGGCTCCGCCAGCGATCGCCAATGCCTACAAGGATGTGGTTTCCAAGTTCGTCCATGGTCAGATCAAGACCTCTGACGAAGCTGTAAGCCAACTCGTTCAGGCGATCGACGACGCTCGCTAAGACCGATCAGAAGACCTTCTCCGCCTATCGGCGGAGAAGGTTGATCGTCTACCGATCCCAGAGGACCCTATCATGAGCAGCGTCGCGACCAGCGAACCCATTTTGACGCCGGCGAAATCCGCTTCCATGCGCGCCAGATTTCAGACGATCTTGCCGCAGATCGTGTTGGCTCCAAGTTTCGCCATCACCATAATCTTCGTGTACGGTTTCATTGTGTGGACGGCGTATCTATCGTTCACGAACTCCAAGACGTTTCCGTCCTACACTTTGACGGGCACGCGGGCCTATGAACGCCTGTGGCGCTGGACTTTTGAAAGCGATCCCCCGTCGTCCTGGTACACCTCGATCACCAACATGGGAATCTTCGGCGTTCTCTACGTTTCAATATGTTTGTTGCTCGGTCTTTTTCTGGCGATCCTGCTTGATCAGAAAATTCGCGGAGAGGGCGTCTTGCGCCCGATCTTTCTCTACCCAATGGCCCTGTCGTTCATTGTGACAGGGGTTGCCTGGAAATGGTTTCTCGATCCCGGCCTCGGCCTTGAACAGACGCTTCATCATTTCGGATGGACGAGTTTTCATTTCGACTGGATCAAGAACAAGGATTTCGTGATCTACACAGTGGTAATTGCTGGTGTCTGGCAGGCCTCCGGCTTTGTCATGGCGATGTTTCTGGCCGGGCTGCGCGGCATCGATAGCGAAATCATGAAGGCGGCTCAGATCGATGGAGCTTCGACCCTGCAGCTTTATCGCCGGATCATTATACCCATGCTGCGACCGGTATTCTTGTCCGCGTTCATCGTCCTCGCCCATATGGCGATCAAATCCTACGACCTTGTTGTCGCATTGACGTCAGGTGGTCCGGGCGGATCGGCGTGGCTGCCATCCAATTTCATGTACGAATACACCTTCAAGCGCAATGAGATGGCGGTTGGCTCTGCCAGTGCAATCATAATGCTGATGACCATCTCGGCGATCATCGTTCCCTATCTTTACTCCGAACTGAGGGAGAAGGCACGATGAGCCTCGAAGCGACCTCCCAATCTGCCATGAACGGCATCTGGTTACGCCGGACAGCGATCTATGGCCTGCTGATTATCTTCGCCATTCTCTACCTCATGCCGCTCTTCGTGATGCTTGTGACCTCGTTCAAGACGATGGATGAGATTCAGAACGGCAATATGCTCGCACTGCCGCAATCACCGACATTCGAACCTTGGCTGAAGGCTTGGGGAGAGACCTGCGTCGGGCTGACCTGCGCTGGCATCAAGGGTTATTTCTGGAACTCGATCAAGATGGTCGTTCCAGCCGTGGCCATTTCCACCATACTGGGCGCTCTAAACGGATATGTGCTGACGAAGTGGCGGTTCCCCGGCCACACGCTCGTCTTCGGCCTGATGCTGTTCGCTTGCTTCATTCCATTTCAGTCTGTGCTTCTGCCGATGGCGACCATTCTTGGAAGTCTTGGGCGGTTTGGCAATTTGCTTCGCGATCAAATCGGCGTCTCGCTCGGCTTCGGCGATCCGACAGTGAACCTCGTCATCGTCCATGTGATCTATGGTCTCGGCTTCACGACGCTCTTTTTCCGAAACTACTACGAGGCATTTCCGAATGAACTCGTTCGTGCTGCGCAGGTCGATGGAGCAAGCTTTTTTCAGATCTTCCGTCGCATCATGTTGCCCAATTCTCTACCGATCATCGTGGTGACGGTGATCTACCAGTTCACGAATATCTGGAACGACTTCCTGTTTGCCTCCGCTTATGCCGGCACGGGTGATTCCATGCCGATGACGGTTGCGCTGAACAACGTCGTCAACACTTCCACCGGCGTGGTCGAATACAATGTCAACATGGCTGCGGCGATGATCGCCGCCATGCCAACGCTCCTCGTCTACATTCTCGCCGGCCGCTATTTCGTTCGCGGTCTGATGGCGGGCGCCGTGAAAGGATAAGCCCATGGCATTCTTGCAGATCGCAAACCTGAGGAAGCGGTACGGCGCCCTTGAAATCCTCAAAGGCATCAATCTTGAGCTAGAGGAGGGCGGCTTCCTGGTCCTCGTCGGACCATCCGGTTGCGGCAAATCCACACTCCTCAACACGATTGCCGGCCTTGAAGCCATTACCGAAGGCGATATCAGGGTCGATGATCGAAGCATCGCGAGCCTTCATCCGTCGAAGCGCGACATTGCGATGGTGTTCCAGAGTTATGCGCTTTATCCGAATATGACGGTTGCCGGTAATATTTCCTTCGGAATGGAGATGCGCGGCGTTCCGCCTGCCGAGCGAAAGCAGGCGATCGACAAGGTCGCCAAGGTCCTCCAGATCGGCCATCTGCTTGACCGCAAACCAAGTCAACTGTCTGGCGGACAGCGTCAGCGCGTTGCGATGGGGCGCGCACTGGTGCGCGATCCGAAGCTCTTTCTGTTCGATGAACCGTTGTCGAACCTCGATGCCAAGTTGCGTGTCGATATGCGTATCGAAATCAAGCGTCTCCATCAGTCCACCGGCAAAACGATCGTTTATGTGACGCACGATCAGATCGAAGCAATGACGCTCGCAACGAAGATCGCCGTTATGAAGGAAGGGGTCGTTCAGCAATTCGGGACGCCTGCAGAGATCTATAACAATCCAGCCAATATGTTCGTTGCCGACTTCATGGGATCGCCCGCGATGAACCTTTTGACGGGCACTGTCGAAAAGGGTCATGATGGACTGCAGGTGTTGCTATCGCGCGGTGCCGGGGATGCCATTAGATTACCGGTCCCTGAGACGCATGGCTCCCTTGCCGCCCATGCCGGCAAGAATGTGATTTTCGGCATTCGCCCGGAAGCGTTGACCGATCCTGAAGGCGCCGACCGGAATGCCCGGCTCATCTGTGAAAACGATTGTCTGATCGAGGTCGTGGAGCCGGCAGGATCCGACACGTTTGCCGTCACGAAGCTTGGCGGCAAAGAGGTTGTTGCTCGTTTGCGGGCGGATGCAAGGCTCGTTCCCGGACAGACGGCACGACTGGCCTTCAATCTGGATAAGGCAGTCTACTTCGATCCGCAAACGCAAGGTCGGATTGCGTGATTGAGGGAGGTCTTTCGTGAAAAGCAGTCCGGATATCGTCATCATCGGTTCAGGCATCGGAGGCTCTACGATTGCCGCGGGACTTGCATCCAGTGGTGCTGAAATTCTCATCCTCGAAGCGGGAGATGCGATACCAGACCTGCCCGTCAATCGAGACCAGCGCGCTATCTTTCAGCGCGGGCATTTCCGTCCGAAAGAGACTTGGTACGAGGCGAGTGGAGAAGGATTTAATCCTGGAAATTACTATAATGTAGGAGGCAATTCAAAGTTTTACGGCGCGGTTCTCATACGCTACCGCAAAGAGGATTTTGAGGTCATCGAACATCGGGAAGGCATCTCGCCAGCCTGGCCGTTCCCTTACGAAGTGTTGGAACCTTGGTACAGCAAGGCAGAGCGCCTGTATCAGGTTCGCGGGAGGCTTGGCGAAGACCCAACCGAACCTCACCATTCGAGTGGCTATGACTACCCGGCTGTTCCGGACGAACCAGCTGTCGCGACAGTAAGAGCACGCCTTCGCCAGAGGGGCCTTCACCCCGCCTCACTTCCTCTTGGCGTCGACATAGAAGCGTGGCTGTCCAAAGCAAAAACGCCTTGGGATGCCCATCCAAATGCGAGAGACGGAAAGATGGATGCGGAAACAACCGCGTTGGCGCAGGCCCTGAAGCATTCAAACGTAGCGCTGCAAACCCGTTCTCGCGTGACGACGCTTGAGACAGGCGGCAATGGTCGTATCGATCGTATCCATTATCTCAAAGATGGAGAGGCGCACACACTCTCGCCGAAGCTGGTCATTCTCTCGGCTGGCGCGGTTCAGTCTGCTGTGATCCTCTTGCGTTCCGCAAATTCCGCCTTTCCGGAAGGTCTTGCCAACTCTTCGGACCAAGTTGGGCGCAATTTCATGAACCATAATTCGTCTGCCGTGATCGGCGTTGCACCCGGATTTCGCAACGATGCGATCTATCAGAAGACCTTTGGCTTTAACGACTTCTATTTGTCGGACGGCAGCGGGGGGCCCCCGCTCGGGAATGTTCAGCTTCTCGGACGTATTTCGGAGCGCGTCCTGAAAGGCGCCCTTCCCAAGGTTCCGGAGTGGCTTTTGCGCCAGCTCACCAGCCATGCCATTGATTTTTATGCGATGAGCGAGGACATTCCAAATCCCAACAGCCGCGTGACGGTCGAAGGCGAGAGGATCGTGCTGCATTGGGAACGCACGAACTGGGATGCCCATCTCGCTTTGGTCGCAAAGCTCAAGGACGTCTTGAAGTCGGTCGGCTTTCCGATCGTACTGTCGCGGCCTTTCGATAAGAGAACGCCGTCGCACCAGTGCGGCACGGTCAGAATCGGCAGCGATCCAGCTTCCGCTCCGCTCGATATTTTCTGCCGATCCTACGACCACCAAAATCTATTCGTCGTCGACGCGAGCTTCCTACCCACTTCGGCGGCCGTCAACCCGGCGCTGACGGTTGCAAGCCAAGCATTGCGGGTCGCCGACCATATCATCGCGAAGGACCTCGCTGCATGAGACACAAAAGCCCCCGTCGCAGGTGCGAGCATTCCACCTCAAGCGAAAGCAAAGTGGCAAGCACGCATTCAAGGATGAACCGATGAGATTTGACTATATCATAACCGGTGCCGGCCCGGCCGGATGCGTCCTTGCCAACAGGCTTAGTGAGGACCCCGACATCAAGGTACTCCTGCTCGAGGCGGGCGGCACCGACTGGAACCCGCTGTTTCATATGCCTGCCGGCTTTGCCAAGATGACCAAAGGCGTTGCCAGCTGGGGTTGGAGCACGGTTCCGCAAAGACATATGAAGGGCCGAGTTCTCCGCTACACCCAAGCCAAGGTGATCGGCGGCGGCTCTTCGATCAATGCGCAACTTTACACCCGAGGGAATGCTGCCGACTACGATCTTTGGGCGAGGGAGGATGGTTGCGAAGGATGGGATTACCGTTCAGTGCTTCCCTATTTCAAACGGGCGGAAGACAATCAACGCTTTGCCGATGACTATCATTCCTATGGCGGTCCACTCGGCGTTTCGATGCCTGTGTCGGCTTTGCCGATTTGTGACGCTTACATTCGGGCCGGGCAGGAACTCGGCATTCCCTACAATCATGATTTCAATGGCAAGCAGCAGGCTGGTCTCGGCTTTTATCAGCTTACGCAGCGAAATCGGCGGCGCTCCTCAGCATCCCTGGCTTATCTTGCGCCGATCAAGGATCGCAAGAATCTCACTGTTCGCACTGGCGCGCATGTCCTGCGGATTGTTTTGGAGGGTAGCCGGGCGATCGGTGTTGAAGTTTCGACGTCTCAAGGCGTTGAGATCATTCGCGCCGAGCGCGAGGTGTTGGTTTCATCGGGTGCTATCGGATCGCCGAAACTTCTGCTGCAGTCCGGGATTGGTCCGGCTGACCATCTGAAATCCGTGGGCGTCAAGGCGCTTCACGATTTGCCGGGTGTTGGTAGCAACATGCAGGACCATCTCGATCTTTTCGTAATTTCGGAATGCACGGGTGATCATACCTATGATGGGGTCGCCAAGCTGCATCGAACCCTTTGGGCCGGCCTGGAATATGTCTTGTTTCGCAGCGGCCCGGTTGCTTCCTCCCTCTTCGAGACTGGAGGCTTCTGGTACGCCGATCCTGATGCGCGCTCGCCGGACATTCAATTTCACCTTGGGCTTGGATCGGGTATCGAGGCTGGGGTGGAGAAATTGAAGAACGCCGGGGTGACCCTGAACTCCGCCTATCTGCATCCCCGTTCAAGGGGAACGGTTCGCCTCTCGTCGCCCGACCCATCGACTGCGCCGCTGATCGACCCCAATTACTGGGAGGATCCGCACGATCGAAAGATGTCCATCGAAGGGTTGAAGATAGCACGGGAGATCATGCAGCAGTCTGCATTGAAACCTTTCGTTTTGGCAGAGCGTCTTCCCGGCCCCCGTGTCGTGACAGACGAGGACCTCTTCGAATATGGCTGCGCCAATGCCAAAACGGATCACCATCCCGTTGGCACCTGTAAAATGGGTGAAGGTCGGGACGCAGTGGTGGGGCTTGATCTTCGGGTTCACGGTTTGACGGGTCTCCGCGTTTGCGACTCTTCGGTCATGCCTCGCGTTCCCTCGTGCAACACGAATGCCCCCACGATCATGGTCGGAGAAAAGGGTGCGGATCTGATCCGCGGGATCGCGCCTCTTCCTCCAATGATCTTTTCCAACGAGCGCAACGATCTGCGGCCGAGAGCCAGAGCAGACGTTCGATAAACGACTAGGCGGCGTTTGAGCAGTCGCGCCGCTGATAACCTGATCACGAGAGCCGCCAACTTCACCGCTTGCATTTCATCACCCGAGGCCGCGAGCAGGACCAAAATTTGACGAATAACCTGATTTTCTGGACGCAAAAATGAGTATCGACGTACCTCAAGCAATTCTCGATGCCCTGACGGATGTGGATATGCCCAAACTTCCGTCCGTCCCGCTTTCGTCTGAATTCGTGACCGTGCAAGGCCTTGAGATCCCAGTCTATCGGTCTGGATGCGTTGTGATTGGTTCCGGTGCAGCTGGCCTGCGCGCGGCCGTAGAGCTTAAGCGGCGAGGCGATGAGATTTCCATCATCAGCCAGAGCGCATGGGGCGGGACATCGGCGTGCTCCGGTTCCGACAAGCAAACTCTCCATACGGCGAACACTGCAGATCAGGGCGACGATTATAAGGACATGGCCCGTGCCATCAGAGCGGGCGGCGCGATGGACGAAGACACGGCCTATGTCGAGGCGGTGGGCTCATCGCGCATGATGGCATCGCTTCAATTTCTTGGTCTTCCTCTACCTCAGGATCAGTTTGGCGGTACGCTCAGGTATCAGACGGATCACGACGAAGTCGGCCGAGCTACAAGTTGCGGACCGCGCACATCCCGCCTCATGGTCAAAGTGCTCGCGGAGGAAGCGATCCGGCTTTCGATCCCATTTTACAATCAAACCACGGCGATAAAAATTCTGCGGGAAGGCTCCGAGCCCATAGCGAGGGCCACCGGCGTGTTGGTCATGATGGGCAGTGCGCGTTCGGACAAAAATCCTTTCGGTGTTGCCATTTTCCTCTGTCATGTTCTGGTTCTAGCGGCCGGCGGTCCGGGCGAGCTTTACCGGGATAGTGTTTACCCAAACGGTTGTTTCGGTTCACTCGGGCTTGCGCTCGAGGCGGGCCTTGACCTTGTCAATCTCACGGAAAGTCAGTTCGGGATCGGCACGAGAAGGGAAGGATTTCCTTGGAATCTTTCCGGGACCTATGTGCAGGCGATACCGCATATCTACTCGATCGATGCCGATGGCAAAGAGCATCATTTTCTCGCATCCTATTACCGGACCACGCAGGAACTGGCGTCCAACGTCTTTCGCAAGGGCTATCAATGGCCATTCCATGCAATGCGGATGCTTGAGTTCGGCTCGAGCCTGGTCGATCTTGCGATACATCGCGAAACCGCCGCAGGACGCCGCGTCTTCATGGACTTCAACAGGAATCCATTGCCCGTCCCAGGCGATCAGCCATTTTCGCTGTCGCGTCTTGATGAGGACGTCAACCGCTATTTGAAGAATGCTGGCGCATCCCAGGAAGTGCCCATCGAACGGTTACGGCATATGAACCCTTTGTCGATCGAACTTTATCGTCGCTACAAGATGGACATCGCTGCCGAGCCTTTGGAGTTTGCCGTCAACAACCAGCACATGAACGGCGGAATCATGGTTGATATATGGGGGCGCAGCAGTCTCGCCGGCTGCTACGCTGTTGGCGAAGCAGCTGGCACCCATGGCGTCACCAGACCGGGCGGCGCGGCGTTGAATGCAGGCCAGGTCTTTGGAACACGGGTTGGCGAGCATATTGCAGCCAGCGGAGCGGCGCGGACCGCTGCGACTGGAGACATAGGAGAAGCGGCAAAGGCTGGGATCGCCGGTATCTTGAACCGTTTGCAACCGTCCAGCAACCTGACGATCAAAGAGGTGCGCCATGAGGTACAGGCTCGGATGAGCGATCAGGCCGGGCTGATTTGCAGCCAGGAGGGCGTGAGTACCGCATTGGCCGGAGCAAAAAATCTTGTTCGGCGGCTTGAGGCTGAGGGAATTTCGTACGAACGCCCTGCTGAGGCAGCGCGCGCACTGCAATGGTGGCAAATGGCTCTTGCCTCGCAGGCCGTTCTAGCTGCGCTTGATTTCTTTATCCAGCAGGGAGGGGGAAGCCGCGGTGCCCGAGCGATCCTTGATCCGAAAGGAGAGCTTGTTCCGGTATTGTCATCCGGCCCCCTCGAAGAATTCAGGTTCAGGCGTGACCGCGAAGAACATCGGGAAGAGCAGATCGTCGTTCGGTCCGGTGCAAGCGGGCTAACGATCGCAACGCGCCCGAACCGCAGCTTTGACGAGACGGCGAAATCATTTTTCGAGCGAGATTGGCCAGCGTGGTTGACGGCTGATATCTACGGTGTTGAGCAGCGGGGAAGCGATGGACAGGGTGATAGCTCAGGTCGCGATCACTCGTATAGATGACGACCATCCGGCTTAAAATTTTGCCGTGAAATCCGCCCTTGCGCCGCTCGATCTGCGCCCATCACCGAATTCACCGATATAGCTGAATTTCAGCTGAATTTGCTCGGTCAGCTTCGCCGTTGCGCCGGCCTCAACCACCAAAGCGTCGCGCGGCAGTGTAGCGCCCTCGATCCAGAATGGGCTGCTGCCCGAATAGGCGAAACGCGTCGCGGCGGCTTGCTCTCCAAACGCATGTTGCCAACCGATCATACCACACAAAGCGAGAGGGATTCGAGTGCCCTCAAAACTTGTCGACCATCGAAGGCCAAGGGTGGAGGTCGCAAAATTGTCGACGCTGTCGAATGAAGTCAGTGCAGCAGGTCCACCTCTTTCTTGAAAACCGTCGGTGTTGAGGTTCACATATGAAAGTGTCGCGAAAGGTCGGAATTCTGCGACACCACTGTTGACCCGGGCGGAAACGTCAAGGAATGCCTGTGTGGCTCTGCTTGCGTACGCCGCTGTTAGCCGATCCTCAAACCCGCTGAATGCAATGTTTCTCGTTGTCGAGATATCGTTGAAGGAGAAGACTGCACCACCGACGACGTCAAGAACGTTGATCTCGCCACTTGAGTAGAGACCGAGGCTGTAAGAATCCACCTTTGCGTCGCCGCCTACATCGATATGTCGATATCCAAGCACACCGCCGAGACGCAAGGATGAGGTAACCTCGCCATCCGCTCCCAACAAAACACCCGATGCCTTCGTGTCATATCCAATGGCGTTCGTAGCGTCCGAAGCACGACCTTCGATGCCAAAGCCGGAGGACCAGAGATCCGCTTCTCCGGTTTTGGACAATGTTACGTCGGCATTTGTCGCGTGATCGATGATGCTGTCTGAAAAGAAGCGGCTGCTTTGGAACAGCTCGCCTTTAACCGAAGGATGGATATCTCCGGTCAACTGAGAAAAGGCCTGCTCGGCGCTGGCCGTGTCGAGTGAGAGCACCGCATTGAAAAGCGGGTTCTTTGTATTGGCGAGGCCTTCTATACTTAATGCGGCCGCTTTCGAATTGGGTGTTGTTGCAACGCTCGCGAAGGTTTTATCATTCCTATAAAGCTGGAGATCCACATCGCTTTGGCTGTAGCTTAGCAATGGGGTGAGAAAAGCAAGACTGCTGTCGACGCCGGTGAACTGGCCCGTGATGCTCGCGGCTGTGATCAAGCGGTAACTTGTGATCGCGGCGTATTCGCCTGCACCCGGTCGCAGCTTTAGGATGCCGCCTTGGATTTCCAGCGCACCTGAGACATTCAACCGATCCGCTTGCCCGTCCGGCGTTATGTCTACGACATAGGCAGATCCCTGAAGAAAACGCGCGTTCCCGCTGACGGTTGTTGTCTCGATGCCGCTGCCGGCATCTAGAGTTCCGTCTTTGGCAATTGTCAGGCCGCCTGTGATGCCGGTTCCCCCCAAGAGACCGCCAGCAAAGACGTTGACGGCGCCAACAATCTCGCCGGTATTGGTGAGCGTGCCTGCGTAAATGGTTGCCGACCCTGTCACTGTGCCGGTGTTGGCGAAGTTTCCACCGCTTGTTTCGACCGATGCGACGACGCCGTCGTTCGATACTGTGCCTGAATTTACGATAAGGCCGGTCGTTCCGCTTCTGTTGTTGGTAAACTGACCTCCGGCGGTCACCTCAATGTCCGCGGCACTGCTGTTGTTGACGACGTTTCCGCCCGTAATCACCGTCGTGCCGGTGATCGTTCCACCTGCGTTATTGGTGAAATCACCGCGCGTATTGGTAAGCGCGGCAATGGTGCCTGCGTTGGACGAAGAGCCGGCGTTAACTATGGATCCTGCCCGCGCGCCACTGTTATTCACGAAGTTGGCTGCGGCGGAAACATCCGCATCCGTTATGACAAAATTGTTGACGACAGTTCCGCCTTGAACCAGCGTTTTACCAGTAACGGTTCCGCCGGCATTGTTTGTGAAACTTCCTGCGGTATTGGTGAGCGCCGCTACAGTGCCCGCATTGGAAGATAATCCCGCGCTGGTGACAGTCTGAACCTCAGCACCGCTATTGTTGACGAAGGTGCCGGCCGCCGAAACCTGCGTATCGGCCATGGCTGCATTGTTGATAACAGTCCCGCCCTGGATGATCGTCGTTCCAACGACGCCACCATTATTATTCGTAAAAGTGCCATCGACATTGCGCAGTGCGGCCACCGATCCCGCATTGGAACTGGTTCCAGCATTCGTTACGTTACCAGCGCGCGCACCGCTGTTATTGACGAAGACGGCAGCTGCCGCGACATCCGCATCGGTGATGACGAAATTATTGGTGACCGTTCCACCCGTGACGGTCGTCAGACCCGTTACAGTTCCGCCAGTATTATTCGTGAAGGCCCCGGCATCGTTCGACAAGCTCGAAACTGTGCCTGAATTGGAGGCGGTACCCGAATTTGTAACTGCACCTGCTGATGCACCACTGTTGTTGACGAAGGTACCGCCCGACGACACATCGACATCGCCGGTTAAGCCGTTGTTGGTAAGCGAGGTCGTTGCCGCAACACTTGCGCTTCCGAGTGAACCGTCAACCGTAACGTTTCCGTTGTTCAGCGAGAGATGACCGCTGATCGTTCCGCCAACAGCAAGGTTGCCGCCGTTTAGGTGTACGTCTGAACTTAACACCCCGCCACTGTTGACGGTCAGGCTTCCGGAGCCAATGGCGGTCCCCCCGGTCGCGGTTAGATCGCCGTGGTCGGTTATCGTCACATTGCCGCCGTTCACATCAAGCTCGGTAATGACAAAATGATCAACGACCTGAGGAGAGCCATTGTTTACCGCTGCGGTATCAGAGGCTGCGGGCGGGCCCGGCGTCCAGTTTGCACTATTGCCGAAGGAGTTATCTGATGCGCCGGTCCACACCGATTGAGCGACGCTCGGGAAAGTGGGCAGCACCGATACCAGCGCCGTCATACAGCCAAGGCGAGCGGCCCACGATTTTATGTTCCGGCTTGCTTCGCTCATAACAGGTTGAGCCATGAGACAAGGCAATCGCTAGGGATGACGAAAAACGAGATATCAGAGCAACTTACATAATTCTTTTGAAGAGTTTTGGTAAAATCGTGATCCGGACCAGACTTCAGCTTTTCGTGGCACTTAGACGCTGGCATCGTAGTTCGGTCTCTTTCCGATCTCTCCACGCCTCCACCAAGCGCGTTGTCGAATCAATTTTATCATTCTTGGGTGGCGGTACAACCGCCGCCTTTAACGAAAGATGACTGCCCAAGAAATGAGTGATGGCGTACTTGCGCATCCTGCGGTCACAGAGCAGGGGCGAAGTCATCCTGCGGAAATTGAACTTTGATCTCTGGCCTCGAATAGGAGGTTCAGCAAGTGGGCTATAGAACCTTTAAAACCTCGATCTGCTGCTTATGATTCGCTCGTGTTGGAAGTCTATGGAAACTTCGCTTTATCTCCCGGTCAAAAGCTTTCTTGAACATGCCGGCTACCGGGTCAAAGGTGAGATCGGTGGATGCGATCTTGTCGGCGTGCGTGATGATGATCCGTCGGTTGTCGTCGTTTGCGAATTGAAGATGAGTTTCAATCTTGAGCTCATCTTACAGGCCGTTGATCGTGCCCCGGTGGCCGACGAGATTTGGATCGCAGCGCGAATTTCTGCCAAAGGGAAGGGGCGGGAAGCTGACCAGCGCTATCGTAACCTCTGCCGAAGGCTGGGATTTGGTATGCTTGGCGTTTCTGATACCGGCGATATCAGCGTCATTGTCTCGTCCGTCTCTCCCATGCCACGTACCAATCCGAAGCGCCGCTCCCGACTGGTGCGTGAACATCAAAAGCGGCGCGGCGATCCCACCCTTGGCGGCAGCACAAGAGCGCCCATCATGACAGCCTATCGTCAGCAAGCACTGGATTGCGCATCAGCATTGCAGGAAGGCCCCTTGCGCGTTCGTGACATCCGGTCGAGCGCACCGGACGCAGGCAAGATCCTAATTTCCAATGTATATGGCTGGTTCGAGCGGCGCGAAAGGGGCATCTATGGTCTGACGGATGAGGGGCGCAATGCGCTGACCCGCTGGCGAGGGAACGGATCGCGCGCGTTAGAGGATACGTGATGGGGATGCCGTGCCGAAGTGGATGGACCATGTCATGGTCCCAGTCTTTCTTGATAGACGTCACTTATGATCTGAAGGCAACCAGTACGACACCGAGTGTGATCAAGATAACGCCAAGCCAATTGGCGAGGGAAAGTCGCTCCCCGAGAAACAAAACCGCAAATATGGCGACGAAGACCACAGACAGCTTATCGATAGGAGCAACGCGCGCCGCATCACCAAGCTTCAATGCGCGGAAATAACAGATCCAGGACGCGCCAGTTGCAAGGCCTGACATGACCAGAAAGAGCCAACTCCTCGGCGCGATCGATGAAGGCTGCTGCCAGTTTCCAGTGATATAAAGCATGAGCCCGGCAGCCGCCAAAATGACCACGGTGCGGAAAAAGGTCGCGAAGTCGGAATTGACGTTTTCAACTCCGATTTTTGCAAAGATAGCGGTCAAGGCAGCAAAGACTGCGGATAGAAAAGCCCAGAAAGGCCAGCTCGCAAAAAGGCTTTTCATCATCCGCTTACCACCGCCTTCCGCTCATCTATCCGAAGCGCCGAGAAAAGCTTTTTTGATAAAGCTTTTGCTCGTAATCCTTCGATTTGCCTCCCGCAACCTCGCATGTGGAGACGTCATTAAGACTGGGAGCGGCTCGCACTCGTTGCAGCAATGGCATTGAGCGTTTGAAGATCGCGTCCATAGATATCGTCGTAATAATGCACGGTTCCATCCTCCGAAGGCCATGCAGTGAAGTAGGCGACGTAAACGGCCAGAGGTTCAGGCACCGGCATATCTTTTTTCTGTCCATCACTTATTTGCTGGTTCACGAAGTCCACCGTGTTCTTCAGGACGGCAGCTGCCATTCCCCGCGGGTCTTCCAGTCTGACACAGCCGTGGCTGAACATTCTGTCCTGAGAAGCGAATTTGCCACGCGCTGGGGTGTCATGCATGTAGATGGCATGCGCGTTCGGGAACAGGATCTTCAATTGTCCGAGTGCATTGTCAGGTCCCGGCGGTTGCACGACGCCGATATTATCAAGCGGTTGCGACCAGTCGACCTTGGCGGAAGGCATTTCCTTGCCTTTCACGGTCACCACATAACCTTCTTTGTCGAGGTAGGCAGGGTCACGTTTCAAATGCGGGAGCATTTCGTTCTTAATGATTGACTGCGGCACGCCCCAATCGGGATTGAACTCCACCGTCTTGATTGTCGCATCGAAAAAGTTGGTTTGGTGATCTTGCTGACCGATAACCGCCTTGGTTGAGAAGGTCATCTGACCGTTTTCATAATAATAGGCCATGTACGCCGGCTGATTGATGAAGACGTAGCGCTGCGGAAATTCCTGCGGCATCCAACGCAGTTCTTCCATTGCAACGGTCACCTTATCGATATCTGCCTTGGCGCCACCGGCTTGATCCGATTTCTTCAGCCATTGCAGTTCTGCAGCGAGCTGTGCGAATTTCGGATTGCTCGGCATATAGTGATTGAAGACTGGCATGAGATCGGGTGCATTGGAGAGTTCCGCGATCATCGCCTTCAAATCAACTGGCTTGCGCTTGAAGTCGTAATAGTTCGACAGCTTGTTAGGGTCGATGCGCCCACGAAAATTATCCTGGAGAAACATCGCCATTTTATTGGACAGGGAGATTTCGAACTGTGCGAGCGCCGCTGCACGCTCGTCCGAGCCCTTTGGCATGTTTTCGAAGTCTGTCGGAACAATGTAATCCGCAGGATTGAGGCCCCAGCTGTCGGCCTGCTTCAATAGATCGATCGCTTGTGCTGCTTTGGCGGTATGGGCTTCCCCATCCGTCCAGATCAGTTTTGCCTTCGGCTGACTATAATAGGCTTCAATCGTCGCGGCGACATCGTCATTCATGACGAGCCTGATGCCGCTCATCTTGCTTAAGATCTTCGTCTGCCGGCTGGCTGCTGTATCGAAAAGCGTTCCAAGACCTGAGTCATCACCTCGCGGCGGCAACTGCACGGCGCGGCGTGCCGGGACTGTGTAGGCCTTATCAGCAACGCCTGCGAGCGGGTCAGCCTTTACCATCTGCGCCTGTGACACGACTGGTGCACTTAACAGCGTCATGACAACAAAGAGAGAAGCTATTCGGCATGGTGTCGATCTTATGGGCACCAAGGCCTCCTTGAAGATTGAAGGTGAGTAAAAAGAGCTTTTAAGCCAACGGCCATTTCATGCCATTGCCTGCTCTCTTGAGCATAACCTAAAGCTTACCATTCAGGCAAAAACTGGGCATGTCGCTTTTGCAATGCAGACCTGAAGAATGGGCATGAGATGAGGCGGCAAGTGTGGAAGGAAAGGCTTTCGTTGGCACGAAAACGGCAGCTTTTTCTAGTCTCGCGCATAAGGCTCATCTGACATAGGGGTAGATGCAAGCGGTAAATTGGCACGTCAGTGAAAACAAGCTGGCGATTTTTAGATGGGCACCCTTATAGTTTGGGAAGATGCCAGCAGGGATTTGGATTGTGAAAGAGACTATTTTCAAAAATGCTAAGCTGATTGACGGTCGCCATGTCGACATACGGGTGGAGGGCGCTCATGTGAACTCGATCGAGCCTGCTGCCGGAACGGATGGACCCGGCGGCGATGCGATAGATCTCGACGGCGCGCTCGTCCTGCCGGGTTTCGTTGAAGGCCATATTCATCTTGATACAAGTTTCTACGGGGACAAGTGGGTAGCGCACAGGCCCTGCACAAATGGCTTTGACGTTGAGGAACGGGTACGGTTTCAGGCTGAGAACATGGCGAAGGCCGCACCGATGGCTGAACGGGCGCGCAATCAGCTCGATCTTTGCATCGGCAATGGATCGCTTTACATGCGCAGCCACGTCATGGTGGACGGGTCGGTTGGTCTAAAATCGTTAGAAGCAATCCTTGCCGTACGTGAGGATTATCGTGATCTCATCGATATTCAGATTGTTGCCTTTCCACAAAGCGGTATTCTTAAAAGTCCAGGCACCGCAGAGCTTTTGGATGAAGCGATCAGGCTTGGCGCCGATCTCGTGGGCGGATTGGACCCTGCAAGCTTTGATCGAGACGCACAAGGTCATCTCGATGTTGTCTTCGGTGTCGCCGAAAAGCATGGGGTGGATGTCGATATCCATCTTCATGAGGCAGGCACGCTCGGTGCCTTCACCATCGAGGAGATTTGCCGGCGCACGGAAGCGCTGGGTATGCAGGGCCATGTCGCTATAAGCCATGCTTACGGGCTTGGCGATCTTGATCGGGATGGCGCGCGTCGGATCGGCGCCCTCCTGAGCCGAAGCGGCGTTGCAGTCATGACCAATGCACCCGGTGCTCATAACTTTCCTCCAATCGCCCTTCTGCGCAGCGAGGGTGTGACCGTCTTCTCGGGAAGCGACAATATCCGAGACTCCTGGTGGCCCTACGGCGACGGCGATATGTTGCGTCGTGCTGAAATCATCGGTTATCGATCCGGCTACTTTACGGATGCCGAACTGTCTTCTGCGTTCGACGTGGTCACCGTTGGAGGCGCAAAGGCGTTGCGGCTTGAGGCTTATGAGATCGAGGTGGGTGCGCCAGCAACCTTTGTTGCGCTCCAGGCTGAACATGTTCCCGAGGCAGTCGTTGCGGTGCCGAAGAAACGCCTCGTGTTCAAGAACGGCCGGTTGATTGCTGAAAATGGGCAGATCGTGCGTTGAACGATCAAGGGCGCGCTGAAACCATGAATAAAGAGAAACAGAGCCGCAATGGGATGGTGGTGGCACCACATTGGCTGGCTAGCAAAGCGGGCGCCGATGTCCTCAGGCGCGGCGGCAACGCTATCGAAGCTGTCATCGCAGCCGGTGCTGCTCTTTCGGTTGTCTATCCGCATTTTTGCGGACTAGGCGGTGATGCTGTTTGGATGACAGCTGACCCGTCAGGCAATGTGTCGTGCCTGCTCGGTATTGGTCAGGCTGCTGCATCAGCGTCGATTGACAACGCAAAGATTACGCTGCGCGGACCATCCTCTACCTGGACGACAGCCTGTCTTGTCGATAGTTGGCAGAAGCTGCTCGATCTCTCTTCGAGCCAGTGGAAAGGGCAAGAACGGCTTCACCAACTACTGGAGCCCGCAATTCATCTTGCGCAGGAAGGCTACGACGTCAGCCCCTCGCAGCGGTTCTGGTCTGAATTTCGGAAGAACGAAAGCAGCGCGTGGCCTGGATTTGAAGCGATATTTGGCGAGAGCGGGATCCAACGGCAACCGCAACTGGCCGACACTTTGAGAAGCATCGCCGATGAGGGCGCACGGGGCTTTTACGAAGGCGCGCTGGCGAGACGTGTAGCGCAGGGGCTGAAACATGCCAGCTCGCCGCTTTCTGCGTCCGATCTTGCTGCTACGCAGGCCCGCTTCGTTGAACCGCTCGGCCATGATTATCGCGATATGAGGCTTTTTGCGCCGCCGCCGCCGACCCAGGGCGTGACCACGCTCGGCATCATGGGTGTTCTTGCGCACCTCGATATGGCGGGACAGGATCCTCACAGCGCCCAATACTATCATTACCTCGTGGAAGCGGTGAAGAAAGCATTCCTCGATCGCTACCTTATCGGTGATCCTTCGGCCTGCGATTCGTGGCTGATTAGCACTCTGCTCGATGAAGAACGTCTGTCGTCTAAAGCAGAGGCGATTGATCCGGCAAAGGCAATGGAATGGCCCCATCTGCACCGAGCTGGTGACACTGCCTTTCTAGCAGCGGTCGACGCCCAGGGCCGCTGCGTTTGCGGTTTGCAGAGCCTTTATTTTGATTGGGGAAGCGGAGTCGTCGTAGGTGACACCGGTGTTCTGTGGCAAAATCGCGGGGCTGCATTTAGCCTCGACCCAGAAAGCCCAAACCGGATCGCTCCGGGGAAACTGCCTTTTTATACCCTTAACCCTGGCCTTGGATTGAGGAACGGCCGGCCGCATCTTCTCTACGGAACCCAAGGCGCAGATGGTCAGCCTCAGACGCTCGCGCTCCTCCTCAGTTTGTTGATCGACCATCAATTTGATCTGTCGGCAGCCCTTGCGCATCCGCGGTTTCTGTTGGGCAAGACCTTTTCTGACAGCCGTGATTCACTGAAGATTGAAGCGAATGCCGGGACGGATGTTTTTTCCGGCCTTGCGGCTCTCGGGCACTCGGTCTCCTCAATTGATGCCTTCAGTCCGCTTGGCGGACAGGCTGGTGTGATCCGCATCGACGATGACGGTCTTATTCACGGCTCACACGATCCAAGAAGCGATGGTGGAGCCGAAGCTCCGTGAGCTCTTACCTTTTTCATGAAAGCGGCGAAGATGTTGTATGATCTTCTCATACGGAATGTGCGCACCGAGACGAGTGCGACGCTCGTGGATATCGCGGTCAAAGATGGTCTTATTGCTGACATCGAGCCCAATTTTCGATGTGATGCCGTTACGCAAACCGATGCGGAAGGCGCGCTTGCTTTTGGGGGATTTGTTGAAAGTCATATCCATCTCGACAAAGCTGGCATTTTTAGCCGCTGTAGGATTTGCGATGGAACATTGGCGGAGGCGGTGAGGGAAACGGCGCGGGCCAAGAAAGAGTTTACGACTGAGGATGTCTATGACAGAGCCGCAAAGATTGTTCAAAAGGCCATTAGCTATGGGACGACATCGATGCGGACCTTCGTCGAAGTCGATCCGCGCGCCGGCCTACGTTCCTTCGACGCCATTCTAAGGCTGAAGGCAGATTACGCTTTCGCGATCGATATTGATATCTGCGCTTTCGCGCAGGAGGGCCTCACGCAGGAACCGGAAACGTTTGCATTGCTTGACCAGGCATTGTCGCAAGGTGCCGATCTCATTGGTGGCTGTCCATACACGGACCCTGAGCCGCGCCGGCATATCGAGATGATCTTCGAGCTCGCGCGCAAATACGACGTCGATGTTGATTTTCATCTCGATTTCGATCTCAATCCTAGCGTCACAAATCTGCCCGCCGTTATCGAGGAAACAACACGAAACGGCTGGGGCGGGCGGGTTTCGATCGGTCATGTGACAAATCTCTCAGCGCTTTCGGCCGAGGCTGTAAGGGATGTGGGCGCGCAACTTTCAGCAGCCGGCATCGCGTTGACCGTCCTGCCGGCAACCGATCTATTCCTCAATGGCCGAAGCTATGACAAACTCGTGCCGCGTGGCGTTGCGCCGGCGCATCTTCTGGCGGAATGCGGTGTCGTGACCTCAGTCGCCACCAACAATGTCAGCAATCCTTTTACCCCCTACGGCGACGCGTCTTTGATGCGCATGGCAAACCTCTATGCTAATGTTGCTCAGCTTTCCCGAAGCGAGGACCTGGAACGTGTCTTCTCAATGGTCACAAGCTCTGCCGCCAAGCTGATGCGAAAATCTTACGGCCTCTCGCCCGGCAACGACGCCACCATCGTTCTTCTCGATTGTGCCAGCAGCACCGATGCCGTGCGGGAAGTTGCCCGCGCGATCGCCGGATGGAAAAATGGCAAACAAAGCTTTTGGCACGGGCGGCCGAAACTCTTTCGTCCTTAGCCAGCGTTTGGCCAAACGTCCCCGCCAAATCAAGCATCGAGAAGACGATCGTCCTATCCGCCGGCGGAAAAGCGTGTTGAGCTTTTTGGAACATCAAAAGGATGATGGCGTTATCGAGAACTTGAAAAGGAGAAAGTGATGCCTCTGAAATACCATGTTGGCGAGCATGATGGTGGTTATGCCTACCGCGTCGGCGATGTTTGGTCAGAACCCTTCGGTGATCATGACGCTGCGATGAGAGCTGCTCGAGATGCAGCTCAACGACAGCAGTTGGGCGGTGAAGAGGTCGAAATCGCATACCAACTTGCTGACGGCAGCTGGCAGACTCAACATGTCGACGGTGGCGACCGGCCGGATACCGAAGTGGTTGACGATAGCAAAGGCTAAAAGTCTGTGACGCTGCCGCCCATCATAGTCACAGCACATGTCGTCTCTGAAGATCTGGAGTTTTTCAACGCTCTAAGGCGACGACATTTTCCTGCAGAGCGCAATTTTCTTGATGCTCATATCACGATGTTTCACCATCTTCCTGGACGTTATCTTGAGGAAATCAAAGATATTGCGACAGACGTTCTGTCGCAGTCCCAACCATTTGTTGCCGAAGTCGCTGGCGTCAGACATCTCGGATCAGGTGTAGCATTTCAAATTGCGAGCGGCATTCTCACCGAGTTACGAGCTGCGTTGAAAAACAAGCTTGGCGCTTGGCCCGGTCCCCAAGACCAACAAAAATTTCAACCCCATATCACGATCCAGAACAAGGTCGCTCGGTCCAAGGCCGATAAGCTCTTTTTCGAGCTGCGGGAATCGTATCAGCCACGCTCCATCCTCATCACTGGGATCGATCTCTGGAGCTATCTTAATGGCCCTTGGCGACATGAAGCGTTCATTGCGTCGGCCATCGCAAATCGACCTGACTTTCAGATCGCAGACACGGTCTGATGAGAATGATAAGAGAACTGTCGTTTTCGACTTGATCCTTACAGCTTGAACACCATTAGCTCGGCGTGAAAGCCTGCCGGAACGCGTTTAGTGCGTCTTCTGGAGCGCCTGAGGCCCATGACTCAAGTCCTATGCTGCCGGAAAATCCCATCGCGAGCAGGGCTCTTGCGATGCCGGGCCAATTGACCTCGCCGGTGCCTGGCTCGCGGCGGCCAGGCACATCCGCAATCTGGATCTCCCCAATCCACGGCAGGGCGCGGCGGCAAAGTTCAGTTAGATTTCCTTCGCCGATTTGCGCATGATAGAGGTCAAGGTTGAGGCGCAGCCGCGGATGATTGATGCTGGACACCAGCGCCAAGGTATCTTCTGCGCGGCCGAAGGGTACGCCGGGATGATCGACGAGAAGATTAAGATTCTCCAGAGAGAAAACTACATTCTCCTCTTCCGCCAGGTCAACGATCCGGCAAAGTGTATCGCGCGCCTTTAACCACATGGCACCAGTGACCACCTCGACAGGCTCTACCGGCAGGCCGCCCGCGCCCAGCCCCGTCCCATGCAGGTTCAGAAGTTGCACACCAAGCCGTTTGCCGATCTGCGCTGTTTGTCTTGCAGTTCGCAAAAGTTCTTTGGCACCGTCATCGTCTGCCAGACGGCCCGATGTGTAGCCATTCATGATGGTGAATGTTGCTCCGGTGGCTTCGAGCTTGTCGATGTCGAGATGGGCCCAGTTCCAAAGTCCGACACCGAAACCCAACTCGTTCAATCGGCTCGCACGCCACTCGATGGGCCGGTCAAGCCACAGCATTTCAGCGCAGGCGGCGAGTTCGAAGGGGGCAGGGCGACGACTGTTGTAATCGATCATGAAACCATTCTCTGTTGTTTGCCGGAGGCGCAGTCACGACAAGCTCGCCGCAGATCATCAATCTGCATAAAAAATTCCAACGGCGCAGTAAGGACTAGCGCGCCGTCGATGTCCTCATTCTGGTCGAGACATACCTAATGCAGCCTCATCGAGGTCAACTTTAGGCTCCGTCCTTCTTACTTCTTCGTAACGAGGCGATAGAAGACGAAGTCAGATGTGGCCCCATTGACGTAGCCAGACACATTCTTAGCAAGCGCTACCTGCGTGGCTGCCTGAAACATGATGATGATTGGCGACGTGGCCTGCACCTTTTTTTGCAGATCCACATACATTTCGTTGCGTTTTGCAGGATCGGCTTCGGCGCGGGCCGCAATGGTTTCCTTGTTCATTTCATCGGGAACGGCCCAACCGTTCCGCCAAGTCGTTGTCGACTGATAGTTTCCGTCTGAGTTATCAGCGTTGTAAGAAAAGGCTTTGGCGTTGGAATCCGGATCCATAAAATCCGGCCCCCAATAGAGTAGCATCGCTTCGTGCGTGCGCGCCCGGTATTTGGTGATCACTTGGCTTCCCGTTCCCGGGATGATTTTGAAATTTATACCGGCTTCAGCAAAGCCCGCCTGCAGCGACTGCGCCATGTCGGTAAATGGGGTTGAATTGATAACATCAAGCGTAACGTCGATCGGTGTCTTTACCCCTGCGTCAGCAAGGATCTTCTTGGCTTTTGCGGGATCGTAGCTGTAAGGATTCTCATCCAGGGAACCCGGAAAACCAGCGGGCCAGAAGGCTTGGTGGATCTGCATTTGACCCTTCAGGAAGCTGTCTGTCATTCCCCTATAATTAACGAGATAGCGCGCTGCCTCCCATATCGCTGGATTGGTGAGAGCCTGATCCTTCTGGTTGAGGCTTAGAAAGTGAACGGCGGCCTGTGGGTAGGTCTCGACGACGAACTTGCCCTTGGCCGAGATCTGAGAAATCTGGTCTGGAGACAGGTTTCTTGCGATGTCGACGTCGCCGGATTCGAGCAGGAGCTGCTGGGTTGGTGCTTCGGCGACATGACGAATGATGACCGACTTGATGGCTGGTGCGCCGCCGAAATAATTCGGGTTGGCTGACAGATTGAGGATTTCCGCTGGACGGAATGATTTCAGGATGAACGGACCGGTTCCCGCTGAATTGGCCTTGAGCCAAGCATTTCCCATGTCGCCTGACTTATCGTGTGACTGCACCGTAAGGGCATCAACCACGGAGGCCGGGCGAGCTGCCAGCACGTTCAGCACGAATGCGGAGGAGAAATCGCCGTCATATTTGACGATGACTTTGTTGCCATCGGCTTTGACCATGCTGTCGAAGTTACCGGGTGTCCAGCCGAGTTGCGTAAGGATGAAGGATGGAGCTTTGTTGAGGACAACGACACGTTTCCAGGAATAGACGACATCTTCGGCCCGCAACGGATTGCCGGAACTGAACTTGACACCGTCACGAAGGGTGAATGTGATGGTCTTGTTGGCATCATCAGCGGTCCATTCTTTGGCAAGACCGGCAACCAGCTTTTTGACATCGGGCGCGTCATATTGGATCAGGCGATCATAGGTTTGCGTGACATATTCCCCGGATGAAAATTCATAGGCTTCCGCAGGATCGATGCTGACGATGTCGTCGATGTTTTCCGCTACCACCAAGGTCGATGCGGGTGTCGCCGCGTGAGCTGAAATGAGCGGAAACGCGCCGAGTAATAGTGCAGCTGCTGTCAGTGCTGAATTGATCATTTTCATCCATCATTCTCCTCTGAATGGCTATTTGCCTGCCATATGTTTTGGTTTGTCGTTGCTATCGGGGGAGGTGGGTCGGCCTCGGAACAGCGGCAGTGTTCCCGTCCACAACACACGCGCCCAGCTTCCGGAAGAATTCCACCAGGCATGCGGACGACTACCGCGGAAATGCAAACTGTCGCCGACGTGCAAAACCACTTCATCGTCATCGAGCTTATGGGTAATTGCGCCCTCGAGAACATACAAAATCTCTTCGCCTTCGTGGCTTACTGTCTCCGAGCGGTAGCCGGCGGGAATATTCAGCACGAAAGATGAGAGGATATTGCCCGCGAAATCTGCGGCAATACGCTCATAAAGGATGGACGATCCGTCAACTGAAAACTTTTGCCGTTGGTCCTGCCGGGTGAGAGCATCTTCTGCGCTCGGCGTCGCAATGAAATAGTCCATTCCCACGTCGAGGCTACGGGCGATTTGCGCAAGCGTACCAAGCGATGGTGTCGCCTGATCACGCTCGACCTGACTGAGATAACCAACTGAAATACCGGCAGCGTCGCAAATTTCCTGGAGGGTCAGATGCAGTTGGCGGCGGCGGGCGCGGATGAGAGCGCCCAGTTTAGGTTGCCTGTTGTCAACGGGTTTTTCCGACGAGAAGGCCATTCTAGATCCCGAGTAAAATTTGTTTGATGAGAGCAAAATTATTTGTATGTTCCAAGCGAAATCTTGTAGGTCGCGCCACAAACTTGGATTTCGTCTGAGGATCGCGGGATAGAGCGCAAGGAGGGGAAGAGGATTGGCTTTCGAACCCGAGACCGTGACGACCGAGACTGGTACGCCTTTCTGGGATGGGCGCGGTCGTCGCGAGCTTCGCGTGGCAGGAAGCGTCCTCGGCTTTATCTTGTCCGTCGCCTTCACGTTTCTGGGGCTTCTTGCAATTACTTTTTTCATTGGGCGTGTCGTACCCATTGATCCGGTTCTTGCCGTGGTTGGCGATAGGGCTCCTAAGGCAGTCTACGAGGCGGCGCGTATCGACATGGGATTGGACAAGCCCGCGATCGTGCAATTTCTTCGCTATGTGGTGTCAGTGATGTCGGGCGAACTCGGGACATCCGTTTCGACCGGTCGTCCTGTACTGGAGGACCTCAAGCGGGTTTTCCCTGCAACCCTTGAGATGGCAACGCTCGGCATTATCATCGGTATGGTTTTGGGTATTCCGATGGGTGTTTATGCCGCAAGCCGCAGAGGCAGCCTCATCGATCAGGTCATTCGGGTCGTGGGCCTCTTCGGCTATGCCGTCCCAGCATTTTGGCTGGGGCTGGTCGGGCTCGCAATTTTTTATGCAAAGCTCCAATGGGTGGGTGGACCCGGGCGGCTCGATATCTTCTATGATGGGATGGTAGAGCCGGTGACGGGATTAATGCTGGTCGATTCCTTAATCGCGGGCGAAACCGAAATCTTCTTCAACGCTTTATCACATTTGGCGCTTCCTGCCTCGGTGCTCGGTTTCTTCAGCCTTGCCTATATCGCCCGTATGACACGCTCGTTCATGCTCGATCAGTTGGCGCAGGAGTATGTCACAACCGCAAGGGTGAAAGGCATTCCCGAGCGACTGGTAATCTGGCGCCATGCGTTCAGGCCAATTCTGGTACCTCTGATCACGGTTTGCGGGCTCTCTTACGCTGGCCTATTGGAGGGCTCTGTCATGATCGAGACGATTTTCTCATGGCCAGGCATTGGCAATTATCTAACCGTTGCTCTGCTGAATGCCGATATGGCGGCTGTGCTAGGCGCGACTTTGGTCGTCGGCGCCGTTTTTATCGGTATCAATAAGATCTCGGACGCACTCTACCGTCTGCTCGATCCGCGGGCCCGTTAGGAGAGACTATGTTCGCAACTCTTCATGACTGGCTTACGGATGAGAGTCCTCACTCCCGGATGCATGCGCGACTGGCGCGACTTTACCGCATTGGCACCCTTCTTGCGCATAATACGCTCGCAGTTTTGGGCATCGTCATCATTGTCATGCTGATATTGACAGCGTTCTTCGCACCGCTCATTGCGACGCACGATCCCATCCTGCAGGATCTTGGTGCGCGTCTGCTGCCTCCGAGCGGTATGCATTGGATGGGCACCGACGAACTCGGTCGCGACATCTGGTCTCGGGTTATCTTCGGTGCCCGCATTACGCTGGTGATCGTCGTGCTTGTCGCGGTTTTGGCGGCCCCTGCGGGGCTGCTGATCGGAGCGGTCGCCGGCTATTTTGGAGGCTGGATAGACCGAATCTTGATGGGGATCACCGATATCTTTCTATCCATGCCAAAGCTCATTTTGGCGCTCGCCCTCGTGGCTGCACTCGGACCTGGCATCGAGAATGCGATTATCGCGATCGCCATTACTTCATGGCCGAGCTACGCTCGAATTTCGCGCGCCGAAACACTGACGTTTCGAAATTCAGAGTTCATCGCCGCCATCCGGTTACAAGGGGCTTCCCCTTTCCGTGTCATCGTCAGCGATATCTTGCCACTTTGCCTCTCCTCAATGATTGTTCGCGTCTCTCTCGATATGGCTGGCGTCATTCTGACAGCGGCGGGGCTAGGCTTTATTGGTCTCGGTGCACAGCCGCCTCTTCCGGAATGGGGTGCGATGATTGCGCGCGGTCGCTCCTACATTCTGGATCAGTGGTGGGTTGCCACAATGCCAGGCTTTGCGATCGTTCTCGTTAGTCTTGGGTTCTGCTTTCTCGGAGATGGCTTGCGCGATGTGCTCGACCCCAAAAACGGAGGGAGCCATTGATGGAAGCGCTGCTGACTGTCGAGAATCTTCGCGTAACTTTCCCGACCTCGCGCGGACCCGTAGACGTGGTTCGTGGTATCAGCTTTTCGCTCGGGCGCGAGCGCCTGGGAATTGTGGGCGAAAGCGGCTCCGGTAAATCGATGACTGGTCGATCAATCCTTAGGTTGATCCGTCCGCCTGGTGTGGTCTCGGCGGATCGGCTGACGTTTGCTGGCACTGACCTTTTGCGCCAGTCGGAAAAGGCAATGCGCGCTATAAGGGGCGCGCGCATATCGATGGTTATGCAGGATCCGAAGTTTTCACTCAATCCTGTGATGACGGTGGGGGAACAGATTGCCGAGGCCCTCGTCGCACATCAAAAGCTGGCGCGCCGCGAAATCCGCAAGCGTGTCTACGACATGCTCGAAGCCGTTCGGATATCCGAACCCGAGCGTGTTGCTAGGCTTTACCCGCACGAGGTCTCAGGAGGGATGGGCCAACGCATCATGATCGCGATGATGTTGATCCCGGAACCTGACTTGCTTATCGCCGATGAACCCACCTCAGCGCTTGATGTTTCCGTGCAGGCGAAAGTTCTTCACATCATTGACGATCTGGTGAAGCGCAGGGGAATGGGGTTCATTTTCATCAGCCACGACCTGAATTTGATGTCGAGCTATTGCGACCGCATCCTCGTCATGAATTCTGGTCTTGTGGTTGAAGAGTGCCGCGCTGGTGAACTTAGAGATGCTCGCCATCCATACACCCGCGCTTTGATAGCTGCTGTGCCGCGAATTGATGAAAGCCGCGACGAACTTCCTGTTCTCGATCGAGCGACATGGGCCGCTCCATGAACGCACTTTCGTTACAAAACGTCGATATTTCCTATGGCCGGACGAAAGTCACCCACACGATCAATCTTGATGTTCATGCGGGCGAGAGTTTTGCTTTGGTGGGGGAAAGCGGGTCCGGCAAATCGACCGTTCTAAAGGCTATAGCCGGGTTGGCCCCGGATTGGAGTGGATCGATAACGGCATTTGGACAGGCTCGCGGTCATGGGATAGACCAACGCTTTTCGAAGATTTGCCAGATGGTTTTCCAAGACCCTTACGGATCGCTGCATCCAAGAAAAACGGTGGACGCGATCTTGAGCGAGCCCTTGTCGATCCACAAAATTGGCGATCAAAACGAGCGTGTCGAGAACGTGTTGCAATCTGTTGGTCTCGACCGGAAGTTCAGGTTTCGTTTTCCGCATCAGCTCTCCGGAGGGCAAAGGCAGCGTGTCGCAATCGCGCGCGCTCTTGTGCTTGAACCAAAGCTGCTTCTCCTCGATGAGCCGACTTCGGCCCTCGACGTATCGGTGCAGGCGGAAATCCTCAATTTGCTCAAGCGCCTTCGCCGTGAGCGCAATCTCACCTACCTGATGGTAACGCACAATCTCTCTGTTGTGGCGTTCCTCTGCGATCGCCTGGCCGTGATGAGGCATGGCCGGATCATCGAGACTGCTGATATTTCTCAGTTGAAACGCGGCGCGCTGAGCGAGCCATATTCAAGAGAACTGATGGAGATCAGCGCCTCTCATCGCGCGTGATAACCCTTAAATGAAAGTATCCGATATGACCCAGGACGACATCAATGCTGCGCTTGCGGCCTTCGACACAAGCATTGCCGAGCAAACGACACCGGAAAGTTCATGGACGGCGCTTCAGGATCTGTCGCGTAAGCTGATTGGCGCCAAGCTTTTCACCATTATGACCGTCGATATGAAGAACGAGGTCGCGCGACGCGAATATACGTCCGATGCGGAAAATTACCCTGTATCGGGCACCAAACCTATCCGCTACGATCGTTGGTTTGATATTGTGCACAAGCAACGGCAGTCTTTCGTCGCAAATACCATCTCTGAGATCGCGACGGTTTTTCCGGATTATGAAACCATCAAATCGCTTGGCTGCGGGTCAGTCATCAATATCCCGGTCGTGATCGCCGGCCAATTGCTTGGCACCGTGAACTGCCTGGATGTGGAACACCATTACGATAGTCAGAAGATTGTATTATCCCAGCATCTGGCTATTCCGGCAAAGCTCGCTTTCCTTGCCGCCTCGCGATAGGGGCGCTGAACTAATCCTTCAATCCGTTCTCGCTAAAAATCGAGGCTTGCCCGAACGACCCAGCGATTGTGAACCTGCGTCTTTGACGCAATGTCGTTGGCCTCGCTGAAAAACATGATCCTAGGTTTGCTGCAGAACCCTTAAGAAGCGCTCGCCGTAACGCGCGAGCTTCGTCTGCCCAACGCCGGAAATTTCCAGCATGTCGTTCAATCGGCGCGGACGCATGGTTGCAAAGGCAATCAGCGTCGTGTCAGGAAAAACGACATAGGGTGCAACACCAAGTTCTTTTGAGATTGTCAGGCGCTCCTGGCGAAGCGCTTCAAACACCTCACGATCCTCGGGTGAAAGGGCTGAGCGTGAAGAAAAGGATGGACCTTGAGAATTGGTTGCGGAGCGGCGAGGAAGGGCTCGCTCCCGCCGTAGCGTAATCTGCCGCTGCCTTTTGAACACAGCAGCTGCGGCATCTTCAAGCTTCAGCGCGCCAAACTCGTCATGTTCGACGCGGATGAGATTTAACGTTAGAAGTTGCCGATAAATGGATTGCCATGCTGATATATTCAGCTCTTTACCGGCTCCGAAAACAGCAAGATCGACATGACCGAATTTTCTGGTTCTCTCTGTGACCTTCCCGATCAGGACGTCGATGACTTGACCCACACCGAACCGTTCGCCGGTGCGGTAGATCGCGGCAAGCGCCTTAATGGCCGCCTCCGTTCCATCCCAGGTTTCGATAGGCTTCGTACAGGTATCGCAATTGCCACAGCGGCCTTGATGGGTCTCGCCAAAATAGTTGAGGATAGACTGACGGCGGCATGATGTGGTCTCGCAGATGCCAACCAGTGCATTGAGTTTTGCACGTTCGATCCGTTTGATCTGGTCGGTGGTGTCACCCTCCTCGATCATACGAAGCCGTTGAACGATATCCTGCATTCCATAGACCATGAATGCCTCTGCGGGCAGTCCATCACGGCCGGCGCGGCCTGTCTCCTGATAGTAGCTTTCGACGGAGGATGGTAAATCCAGATGAACGACATAGCGCACGTTCGGCTTGTTGATGCCCATGCCGAATGCGACCGTTGCAACAAGGCATAGACCTTCCTCCATGCGGAAGGAGTCCTGATTGGCTGCTTTCACCGCGGGATCGAGCTTTGCGTGATAATGCTTGGCACGGATGCCGTTTTCATTCAGCCATTCTACCGTCTCCTCCACTTTCTTCCGAGAAAGACAGTAAACGATGCCGCTGTCGCCTTCGTGGCGCTTGAGGAAATCGAGAAGCTGCCCTTTTGGATTGTTGCGGGGCATGATCTCGTAGCTGATATTCTTTCTGTCGAAACTATCGATGAAAATCTCAGCCTTCGGGATGTTCAGTAACCGGACGATATCCGCTCTTGTATGAGGATCGGCCGTGGCCGTAAGCGCAATTATGGGAACGTCTTCATACATCTCCTTCAACCGCCCGAGGAGAAGATAATCCTTTCTGAAGTTGTTGCCCCAAACGCTAATGCAATGCGCTTCGTCAATGGCGATCAGGGGAACGCTCTTGCCGCCCATCAACGCGTCTAAACCACCCGCCGCTATTCGCTCCGGCGTCACATAGATCAGCTTCAACGTACCGGCACGAAGCGATCGCTTTACTTCGACTGCGTCTTCGGGAGATTGATCGGACCAAAGTGCTCCCGCCGCGACGCCAAGCTCCTTGAGCTCTTCGACTTGATCGCGCATCAAAGCCACAAGAGGAGATACAACCACGGTCGTGCCTTCAAGGCAGAGTGCCGGTAGTTGATAGCAGAGCGATTTGCCTTTCCCGGTCGGGAACAGCACAAGTGTATCGCGTCCAGCAAGGACATTCTTCACGACATCGTGCTGAAGCCCGCGAAACTCTGCATAACCCCAAACACGCCTTAGAATCTCCTGGGTTTTGACGGAAGATGCCTTACCGGCCTGCGAGATATCCGCTTCGGCGGCAACACGTTTTATATGTCTCATTCCATTTACCTGCGACCGACGAGGTTTAAAAGAATCGCCGTCCGTCGCCGCAGCTTAACACGAAGTGATGATCCAGAGACAACGCAACTTTACCTTTAGACCAGGTCACCAAGTGCCATCTTCTTCTCTGGTTCCAGACCTGTCATAGGGATTTCAGTTTCAGCTCATTTTTAACTCAGGCAGGCATCAGATCGATCTTTTATGGCTGCGCTACCATCCCACCGGCGCGTCAGGACAGTTCGTCTCGATTCGATGCACCAGGGCCGGTCACTCGTTCAAGCAATCAAGACTGAAAAGACCAGTTACCATGGATCAATCTTTGAACTATTCGAGCGGGACGAACCGTCCTTCAAAGTGGCAGTCGAGGACGTCGGACTGGGTCATGAGAAAGGCTCTTTCGAAGATTGTGACACGCGGTCATCTGACGGTCGTGACCGCATCTGGTACTGTTTTGACTTTTGGCGATGGAAGTGGAGCGCCGGTTGCGGTGCGCTTTACAGATACGGGCGCTCAGTGGGCGTTCCTCGTTGATGCCGACGCACGTCTCGGCGAGCTTTACATGGACGGACGGTTTCTTGTCGAGCGGGGGACACTTTTCGACTTCGTTGCGATGATGCTGCGAGAGGCGCAGAATGCAACGCATCCGAAGATCGCGCGGATGATCGACGATTTCCGCACACATATGCGTGTGTTCCGGCAGCGCAACCTTCCGAGCCGCTCCCGTCAGAATGTCGCGCACCACTACGATCTAGATGGTCGTCTCTATGAGCTCTTCCTTGATGAGGGAAGGCAGTATTCCTGTGCCTATTTCGAGCATGACGATCAATCGCTTGACGATGCGCAAAAGGCTAAGAAGGAGCATCTGGCAGTCAAACTACGCGTGGGACCGGGCGACCGCGTTCTTGATATCGGATGCGGCTGGGGCGGTCTTGCGCTGCATCTGGCTTCTAAGGCAGAAAATTGCCAAGTCGTTGGGATCACCTTGTCCACCGAGCAGCTATCTTATGCACTCGCGCGGCGACAGGAGGCGGCGGATAATGGCAGGGTACCGCCGGTGGATTATCTGCTCCAAGATTATCGCTCGCTCACCGGTCGTTTTCAGCGCATTGTATCAGTTGGCATGTTCGAGCACGTTGGCCGTTCGTCCTACAGCGAGTTTTTCCGCAAGTGCGCTGAGCTTCTCGATGAAAATGGCGTTATGGTTCTGCATACAATCGGATGCTCCGCTACACCGGGATTTACAACGCCATGGCTCGATAAATACATTTTCCCAGGCGGTTATATCCCGGCTCTTTCAGAAATCGTGCCGGAGGTCGAAAAGGCTGGTCTGACGATCACCGACGTCGAAGTGTTGCGTCTGCACTATGCCAAAACACTGTCGCATTGGCGCCATCGCTTCATGCAGCGGTGGGAAGATGCCGCGCGTCTTTACGATGAACGGTTTTGCAGGATGTGGGAATACTACCTCTCAACCGCGGAAGCGGCCTTTCTTTATGAGGATCTTGTCGTTTTCCAGATTCAAATCTGCAAACGCAACAATGCACTGCCGATCACGCGTGACTACCTTGCTCATGATCCCATTAGTCGCGCCGCGGAGGCAGCTGAAGCCTAAGTCATTGAACTCGAACGTTCGAGTGAGGTGACGGGGAAAGCGGACACATTACCCGCTTTTTGATCAGCGTTTTGCACTGTGGGTCTTAAAAAGCTGAGGCATGCTTCGCGCCTCTGAATGCTGCAATGCCAGAAGAGCTTCTCCACATATCTCGCGACGGCGCTGGACACGGGAACTGAGAGCACGGGTCTTTTCCGTCTCAGACATTCGGGTTGTGTTTGAAAGCGACGCTTCGTTCTCAAGCATGTCGAGCAACAGGTTGCGCATGACGCCGTTCTCTTCTTTCAGCCTATTCAATTCGGCCGAGACGGGAGATGCGGAAAGCTTCCGCGATATCACCTCGTCTATCTTCTTCTCGATAAGGCGCGTCTTGACGAAAAAGAAGCGACTAACCGTAAAGGTCAAGAAAATGAGGGCTACGATCAGGCAGGAGTAAAGCATCTTAGGGCTCCGGTCACCCAACACAGATTGGGATGGAAGACGCAAAGTTCAATGCGCGGCGCCGGTTTCTCAGCTTTAAACCGTCATTGGAGGGCGCAAATGACGGATGATATCCATTTCAGCGAGCGCTCCCGCTGGGCGAAGGCCTTCCCTTTGGGCACAAAAGCATGACGCCGCACAAAGTTGAGGCATAACTCCCTGCGCTAATATTTCGGTCACCAGGTTCGATGGGTTTTTTGCACTTGGCACGTCGTTTGCTTAGTCCAGCGTGAGTTTGGCCGCTAGGGTTCCGGTGCGCGATGTGCATGTCTGGTCCAAGAGCAGCCACCGGGCGGAGGAGAAATTCCGCCAGGGTGCACGGCGGGATAAAAGCCCGGGAGACCTCGTTAGCCAAGGGATTGGCAGCGTTGGTTCGTGCCGATCCCTTTTTTGGATGAAAGCAAAAAGGGGAATGCCAATGCAAACCATATCAAAGCTTTTCGCCACTCTTTCCGTAGCCCTTGCGCTCGCCGCACCATTGACGGCCGAAGCTGCGCCGAAAAAGGATTTTAAAGTCGCTTGGTCGATCTATGTCGGCTGGATGCCATGGGGTTATGCAAAGGACCATGGCATCGTAAAGAAGTGGGCCGACAAATATGGCATCAACATCGACGTGACCCAGTTCAACGATTACGTCGAGTCGATGAACCAATATACGGCGGGAGCATTCGATGCCGTGACCCTGACCAATATGGATGGCCTCTCGATCCCGGCAGCGGGCGGCGTCGATACGACCGCGGTTATCGTTGGCGATTTTTCGAACGGCAATGACGCGGTCATTCTCAAAAACAAGGATAAGCTTGAAGACATCAAGGGCCAGAACGTCAATCTGGTGCAGTTTTCCGTTTCGCATTACCTCTTGGCCCGCGCCCTTGAGAGTATCGGTTTGTCGGAGCGTGACGTAAAGGTTGTCAACACCTCGGACGCCGATATGGTCGCCGCTTACAAGACCCCTGATGTTTCGGCTGTTGTGACCTGGAATCCCCTGGTTTCAACCATCTTGGAAGATCCGAGCGCAAAGAAGGTCTTCGACAGTTCCAAAATCCCGGGCGAGATCATCGATCTTATGGTCGCGAACAGCGAGGTCCTGAAGGATAATCCCGATTTTGGAAAAGCGCTCGTTGGGATCTGGTACGATACGATGAAGCTTATGGTCGCCGATACTGATGAAGGAAGAGCAGCGCGAACGGCGATGGGGACAGCGTCCGGCACGGATCTCAAGGGATTTGAATCGCAGATGGCAGCGACCAAGCTTTTCGATAAGCCTGCCGATGCCCTGGCCTTCACCACATCGCCGAGCCTTGCCAAGACTATGGATCTCGTCCGGCAATTCCTTTTCTCAAAGGGGCTGTTGGGGAGTGGTGCGCCCTCGGCAGATGTGATCGGAATTGAAATGCCTGACGGTACGGTTCTCGGAGACAAGGCGAACGTCAAGCTGCGCTTTACGGGAACATATATGAAAGCCGCTGCAGACGGCGCTCTTTGAGATGACTGCAGGGCGGGCTTGGCCCGTCCTCCCCCAAAGGGTGAGGAGACTCAATGCGCTGGATCAACGCAAAACCAGGGAACGGATCGAAGCTCACGCTTGCCGTGCTGCCATTCGCTCTATTGCTGGTCGCCTACACGATCGGCTCAGTCGAGCGCTTAGCGGCAAATCCGAATGATAAACTGTTGCCAGGTCTTTCAGGGCTCGCCGAGGCGATCAATAGAATGGCCCTGATGCCAGATACGCGTACGGGTGAAATCCTCCTGTGGTCCGACACGCTTGCGAGCTTGGAGCGGCTCGGAGCGGGTCTTGGCATTGCCACGCTGATTGCACTAATCGTCGGGCTGATCATCGGAATCTTGCCTTATGCGCGAGCGCTTCTCTCCCCGTTTGTCGCTGCAATCTCCATGGTGCCACCGCTGGCATTGCTGCCAATTCTCTTCATCGTGATGGGATTGGGCGAGGCATCGAAAATTGCGCTCATTGCCATTGGCGTCACGCCGATTATGGTCCGCGATCTGGCCTTGACCGCAACGTCTCTCCCACGCGAACAGATCGTTAAAGCCGAAACCTTATCGGCCTCGTCTTGGCAGATTGCATTGCGTGTCGTCCTGCCTCAGATCCTTCCACGCCTGATCACGACTCTGCGTCTGCAACTGGGTCCCGCTTGGTTGTTCCTTATTGCCGCTGAGGCAATATCCGCCGATAGCGGTCTCGGTTACAGGATCTTTTTGGTGCGCCGCTACCTCTCCATGGATGTCATCTTTCCCTATGTGATCTGGATCACATTGCTCGCGGTTGTTGCCGACCTCCTCCTTGATCGCTTGCGCATTGCGATCTTTCCCTGGTCCGAACTGGAGAAAGGCAAATGAGTGCGGTCTCCATCAAAAACCTCTGGAAAGAATATGGCGACCAGATCGTTCTCGAAAATGTTTCAATCGAAATCGAAAGCCGTGCCTTCGTTGCGCTCGTCGGTCCCTCAGGATGCGGCAAGTCGACCTTCCTGCGCATGCTTTTAGGGCAGGAAACGCAGACGAAAGGCGAGATATTATTGGATGGCAGCCCGCTTCCTCGCGAGCCTGGACCGGATCGAGGCGTTGTCTTCCAGCGATACTCCGTCTTCTCGCATTTGACTGTGCTCGGCAATGTCATGTTCGGCAAGGAGCTGAAGACGTCACGTATTGCGGGACGCCTTTTTGGTGCAGCTCGGCGTGCAGCCGAGGACGAGGCACGCGAAATGATCGCTGCTGTCGGACTGTCTGGTACCGAAAAGAAGTATCCCGCGCAGCTTTCTGGCGGCATGCAGCAGAGACTTGCTTTGGCGCAGGCCCTCATCATGCGACCGAAAGTCCTCTTGCTCGACGAGCCTTTCGGCGCGCTCGATCCTGGTATCCGTGCTGAAATTCACAGCTTGATGAAGAAGCTTTGGCATGAAGCACCGATGACGGTGGTGATGGTGACGCATGACATGCGAGAGGCGTTCACCCTTGCGAGCCGCGTCGTTGCCTTCGAACGACCGCGTGATCGTCCGGAGGAGAAACTTCGCTACGGCGCAACCATCACTCGCGACATCACAATTTGGCCGCCGCGTATAGCAGGCGTGCCATCCATCTACCGCCCCGACCGGGACGACCCGGTCTCTTCAAAGGGTCAATAGCCGGGACGACCTGGCCAACGAGTCCACTGGAGATCAAGATGCATATTCGACGTTCAGCCGAAGAAATTGCCGCCAACAGAGCGCGCTATGAGGAGCATCAGCAGAAAGGCCTGGAGTTTGCACCAAAGGCGCTTCCGGAGAAAAGTACAAAGCCTGCACCGGCCATCGCTTCCGATACGATCATCCACCAAGAAAAACTGCCGGGCGGATGGTACTGGTGGACGCGGCTTAAACCCAATGAGGTGATCCGTATTGCTCTTGAAGACGGCTTTTCCACTATTACACTTATTGCCTGGAACGCTGCCGACCCTAGTGAGCGCATGAATTTGCCCGATAGTGTCAAGGTTCAATGGACAACAGGCCTAAGCAAGGGCCGGGTCATCTTCTCCGATATGGGCAAAGTGATGTTTTCGATCGTGGAAGACAGTTGCGGCGCCCATGACTGCTTAGTGGGCGGCTCGTCAGCGTCGTCCAACGCCAAGAAATATGCCGGTGCCAATGGTGCCGCTCTTCGAAACAGCCGGGAGAATTTTGTTCTCATCGCTGCAAAGGCAGGACTTGATAAGCGCGATATTCCTGCAGCTCTAGGTTTGTTTGCTCCGGTCCGGGTCAATTCCGAAGGTGTTTTTGAATGGAAGACCGATCTGGTGTCCGAAGACGACTACGTCGATCTACGCGCTGAAATGGATGTGATTGTCGGTTTTTCAAATTGCCCGCATCCGCTCGATCCCAACCCTGTCTACGCGCCAAACCCGGTTACCATCACCCGTCTAAAGGCCATCGACCCAAGCTCCGATGATTTGTGCCGGACCGCCACCGCCGAAGCTGTTCGCGGCTTTGAAAACAACGCTCGCGCCGCGCTTTGATTGGGAGGCGATCATGACAGACTTCATCCCAACCTCTGCTGACCGCACTTTGTCCAACACGGTTCAGGACCACTATATTGCCGCTGAGGCACCATTTTCGACTGTGATCAAAAAGGGTCAGGTGGTGCGTATTGAAGACACCTACGGCCAGCAGGCTGTCGATACGCTGTTTTACAACGCACATGACTTTAGTGAGCGCTATTCAAGCCAGGATACGATGCGCGAACAGGGGGCAGCCTACATTTCGACGGGAACGAAAGTGATCTCGAACGAAGGCCAGGTCATGCTGACCGTAACGGCCGATAGTTGTGGGCGGCACGATACTTCTGCCGGCGCATGCTCCTGTGAAAGCAATACCGTTCGGTTCGGTCACTATACGAAATACCTTCATGCCTGCCGCGATAATTTTGTCATCGAACTTTCCAAACATGGCATGAGCAAACGCGACCTCGTCCCCAACATCAACTTCTTCATGAATGTTCCGATCAAGCCATCAGGCGAGATGACGATTGTCGATGGCATATCTGCTCCTGGCGATTACGTTGAGCTGATTGCACACATGGACGTGCTGCTCGTTATCTCCAACTGCCCGCAAATCAATAATCCCTGTAACGGCTTTGACCCTACGCCAATCAGAGTCCTGGTATGGGACGGCGAGGCCGCGTGATGTTCAAGAAGGTATTGGTTGCAAACCGCGGCGAAATCGCTGTGCGGATCATAAAGACACTGCAAAAGATGCAGATCGCCAGTGTTGCTGTCTATTCCGATGCAGACAGGTTTTCACAAGCGGTGCTTATGGCTGACGAAGCTGTGCGACTTGGGCCTGCGCCAGCTGCCGAAAGCTACCTTGATGTAGAGGCGGTTATTGCTGCTTGCCGAAAGACAGGAGCCGAAGCGGTTCATCCAGGCTATGGTTTCCTGTCGGAAAATATTGGGTTTGCCGAGCGACTCCAGAAGGAGGGTATTGTTTTCATCGGTCCGACGCCCGAAAACATATCTGCCTTCGGGCTGAAGCATACAGCGCGCGAACTGGCGGAAAAAAGCGGCGTTCCGCTTTTGCCAGGTTCCAAGCTCCTTGAAACCCGTGAGGAAGCCCTGACTGCCGCTGAGGCGATCGGTTATCCCGTGATGCTAAAGTCTACTGCGGGAGGCGGCGGTATCGGTATGCAGCTCTGCGATACTCCCGAAGCACTCGAAGCGGCTTTCGATAGCGTGCAACGCACCGCCAAAGCAAGTTTCGGCGATGCACGTGTCTATCTTGAGCGTTTCGTCGCGAAAGCACGGCATGTGGAAGTACAGATTTTCGGAGATGGCAAGGGACGGGTTGTTGCACTCGGCGAGCGCGATTGCTCGCTGCAAAGGCGCAATCAGAAAGTCATCGAAGAAACGCCAGCGCCAGGACTATCTCACACAGTGCGGCATCGGCTTCATGCGGCGGCGGTATCGCTTGGACAATCCGTTCGCTATGCCTCGGCAGGAACTGTCGAATTTATTTACGATGCGGCTCGCGAGGAATTCTATTTTCTGGAAGTCAACACGCGTCTCCAAGTCGAGCACCCGGTCACAGAAGCAGTTTTTGGTGTGGATCTAGTCGAGTGGATGATCCGTCAAGCCGTCGGGGAAGATGTTCTGACGGGACGTGAGCAGCTTGTTCCAAAAGGCGCGGCTATCGAGGCGCGCGTCTACGCTGAGATGCCGCATGCGGGTTTTCGACCCAGTGCGGGGCTTCTGACGGAGGTGAAGTTTCCGACCGAAGCCCGGGTTGACGGCTGGGTGGAAACCGGAACTGAGGTCTCTGCTTTTTACGATCCCATGCTCGCCAAGATCATCGTTTTTGGCGAAGACCGAAATATGGCGATAGAGGCTCTGTCCTCGGCCCTTTCTCAGACATCGCTTTGCGGGATCGAAACCAACCTCGATTACCTGAAGGCAATTGCCGCTTCCGATCTTTTCAAGAGCGCCAATGTCGCCACAACAGCCCTAAAGGATTTTGCATTCTCTCCCGATGTCGTCGAGGTGTTGACGCCTGGCGCACAATCGAGCCTGCAGGAGCTTCCCGGCCGGTTGGGGCTTTGGCATGTCGGTGTGCCGCCATCCGGTCCGATGGATGAACGCTCATTCCGCAATGCCAACCGGCTGGTCGGGAATCATGATCATACTGCAGCTCTTGAACTTACGGTGTCCGGGCCGACGCTGAAGTTCTATTCCGACGCAGTAGTGGCTCTGGCGGGCGCTGACATGCCGATGACCCTGGACGGCTCGCCGGTAATGCATGAAACACCTTTTAAGGTGCAGTCCGGTCAAACTCTTGCGATTGGGTCGATTAAAGGCGCGGGACAGCGTGCGTATCTTGCGGTTTCTGGCGGGTTTGATGCACCTATCATCATGGGGTCGCGCACCACCTTTGGTCTCGGTCAATTTGGCGGCAACGCCACGGGAATCCTGCGTGCCGGTCATGTTCTGCGCCTAGCACGCGCGGAACAGATGGGTACCAAGCCCGCGGACGAGCCGGCGCAGCTGACACGGCAATGGTCGGTCGCGGTTCTCTACGGTCCGCATGGCGCTCCCGATTTCTTTCTCGATGACGATATCGCGACTTTGTTCTCCACCGACTACGAAGTCCATTTCAATTCGGCGCGAACCGGTGTGCGCCTGATTGGCCCGGCGCCTAAATGGGCGAGGGCCGATGGGGGAGAAGCAGGGCTGCATCCTTCAAACCTGCACGACAATGCCTATGCCATCGGCGCGATCGATTTCACAGGTGACATGCCGATCATCTTGGGACCGGATGGACCAAGCCTCGGCGGCTTCGTTTGCCCGGCGGTGATCGCGCGTGAAGACCTGTGGAAGATGGGTCAGTTCAAGCCGGGAGACACCATACGGTTTCATCCGGTCAATCGTGACGAGGACAAGACACTTCAAAGAAGCCATATGCCTGTCGGCGCCGTAGGCTCGCCTATCCTCGGGTCTCAGTCGAAGGGCACGGTGCCTGTGGTCTATCGTCGGCAGGGCGATGACAATATGTTGGTCGAGTACGGCGCTATGCAGCTAGACATCGGCATCCGCATGCGGGTGCATCTTTTGATGGAAGCTGTTAAAGCAACAAGATTGCAGGGTTTGATCGACCTCACGCCGGGAATAAGATCGTTGCAAATCCACTACGACAGCACGATTCTCTCACGAACTCGATTGCTCGGCATCCTTGCCGAGATAGAGGATAGCCTGCCGCCCGCTTCTTCCGTTAAAGTCCCGAGCCGCACCGTCTGGCTTCCGCTTTCCTGGGATGATCCGGATGCACAGCTTGCGATGAGGAAATATCAAGAGTTGGTTCGCCCCAACGCACCTTGGTGCCCATCCAATATCGAATTTATCCGTCGCATCAACGGACTTGCAGACGAACAAGCTGTCAAGGACACGATTTTCAACGCTTCTTATCTGGTTATGGGCCTCGGCGATGTGTATCTCGGCGCTCCGGTTGCCACACCCATCGATCCGCGTCATCGGCTCGTCACGACCAAATATAACCCTGCTCGGACATGGACTCCTGAAAACGCGGTTGGCATCGGTGGCGCCTATATGTGTATTTACGGTATGGAAGGCCCGGGTGGATACCAGTTGTTCGGTCGTACAATCCAGGTCTGGAATACATGGAGGCAAACGGATGTCTTCGCCAAAGGCAAACCGTGGCTCCTCGACTTCTTCGACCAAATCAGGTTCTTTCCTGTTAGCCATGACGAGTTGACGGAGGCGCGTGCTGCTTTCCCGCATGGGGGCTATCCTGTGCGGATCGATGAGGGTGTCTTTTCCTATTCGGATTACGAGACACAGATGGCTGCTGACGCGGGCAATATCTCTCAATTCAAGCAACAACAGCAGAGCGCTTTTGAGGCGGAGCGCCAACGTTGGAAGGAGCAAGGACTCGACAGTTTTCAGGTCGATGAAACCGGTGGCGCGAGTCTTGGCGGCGATATACCCGAAGGTTGCTTTGGCGTAGAAACCGCAGTGCCCGGCAATGTCTGGAAGGTGCTCGTCGAGACGGGGCAGCAGGTCAAAGCAGGTGCGACGCTTGCGATTATCGAGTCGATGAAAATGGAAATTAACGTCACGACGCATGCGGCTGGGCGCGTGCGGGATTTGAGGGTCGCGCCGGGCCGCAATGTGAAGGCCGGTGATGTCCTGGTTGTAATGGAGAATTTATAATGTTGCCGATTATTCTCGATCTTACTGCATTGAAAACGGCCTATGCTTCAGGAATGACACCGCTCGATGTCGTGGAAGAGGTTATCCGGCGGCGCAGAGACCTAGAAGATCCTGCGGTGTTCATCACCGAGACACCGGATGACGACCTTCGTGCAGCGGTACGGGCTCTGTTGGCACGCGCGCCCGAGCCGAACAGCCTGCCACTTTGGGGCGTCCCATTCGCCGCAAAAGACAATATCGATGTCGCCGGCCTACCGACGACAGCTGCTTGCCCCGCTTTTGCTTACGATCCCGACCAAGATGCAACCGTCATCGCGCGGTTGAAGGACGCTGGTGCATTGGTCATCGGCAAAACAAACCTCGACCAGTTCGCCACAGGACTGAATGGCACGCGGTCTCCCTACGGTGCTCCACGATCCGTTTTCAACAAAGACTATGTCTCTGGGGGGTCGTCTTCGGGTTCGGCCGTGGTAGTCGCATCAGGTCTTGCTAGTTTTGCCCTGGGAACAGATACTGCAGGTTCCGGCCGTGTCCCCGCCGCCTTTAACAATCTTGTCGGCATCAAGCCTACGCCCGGTCTCGTCCCAAACTCCGGAGTCGTGCCGGCTTGCCGCAGCGTCGATGTCGTCACGATTTTCGCCGCAACTGTTGGTGATGGTATCGCTGTCCGCAAAATCATGGACGGCTTTGATGCAGATGATCCGTTTTCCCGTAAGGCGCTTCCTACGACTTTGCCAGCAAGCGGGTTGCGTGTCGGAGTTCTTGCCGGATCGGAACGGGAATTCTTTGGGAATGCTGACGTTGAAGCTCTCTATGATGCTGCCATCGAGCGAGCGAAGTCGTTAGGCGCGACCATTATTCCTTTCGATTATGCACCGTTTCGGCAGGCGGCGGAACTTCTCTACAACGGCCCCTGGGTTGCTGAACGGCTTGCGGCAGTGGAGGACTTTCTGGCGACGAATGCTGAGGACTTCGATCCTACTGTCCGCAAGATCATAGAGGGAGCAAAGGTTTACGACGCGGTTGCAGCGTTTGAGGGGCAGTACAGGCTCGGTCATCTTCGGCAAAAGACTCTAGCGCAATGGGAAAAGCTGGACGTTTTGATGCTGCCTACGTCGCCGACCACCTATAAGGTCGATGATATGCTTGCCGACCCTATCGTGAAGAACAGCCATTTTGGCCGTTACACCAACTTTGCCAATCTTTTCGGTTATGCAGCCATCGCCGTTCCGGGCGGGTTTGGATCGAATGGCTTGCCGAGCGGGGTGACGCTGTTCGGGCCTGCATTTTCAGATGATGCGCTTGCACCCTTTGCCGATGCAATGCACAGAGCTGCTGCATGTGGCTTGGGAAAAGATCAAACGGCGACCTTGCCCGAAGCCTCGAAGGTTGTGGAAACCGACGACGGTTTTGTTTCCATCATGGTCGTTGGTGCTCATCTGACCGGCATGCCGCTGAATCACGAACTCACTGGGCCTGGAGGTAAGTTTGTCAAGGTATGCCGGACGGCACGCGATTATCGTCTCTTTGTTCTGCCGAACACAAGCCCGCCGAAGCCGGGGCTTATTCATGAGCCCGGCTATTCCGGTAAGGGTCTTGAAGTCGAAGTGTGGAAGGTAACACCTGCTGCATTTGGTCGTTTCGTTCAGAACATCCCGGCACCGCTTGGCATCGGCAAGGTAACGTTGGATGATGGCTCGCAGGTTTCCGGGTTCCTCTGCGAATCCTATGCCGTCAAGGACGCTCTCGAAGTCACCGACTTGGGTGGATGGCGCGCTTATGTCGATGGCTCGCAGGCCTCACGATAAGAGATAGCATGTTGCTCGGTCAGCTGTCATAGGTTGACCGGCCGTTCAGCGAAGCAGTCCTTCGCTTCCGAATTGATCCCAGTCGAGAAGTTCCTTCGCGGCCTTCTCGACGTCGTCATGATGGGGTTTTGATGTTGCGCTCTGCTTCCTCAGGGAACGCGTAAGCTTTGCCTGATAGGCGGCTCGGCGGCGGTTCTCGATCTTTGCAAGAGCGTCTTGTTCTCGCCACTCGTCGACTGCTCCGCGATCAAGAAGATCTTCGACAAACTTCGGGTCGAAAACATGGAACGTGATCTTCTTTGCCCTGCCGCGCAACCTCACCGTTCGGATGCCGGCGCTTGCAAGGCGGCCGTCATTTAGCCAGCGATGACGTTCAGTCGTCGTAATACTCAAAATATCTTCAATTTCACGCGGTATTACCGGAATCTGGTCGAGGCTTTTCAGCGCGTCAGTGATTGCAGCCGATGTCGCATTGAATAAAGCTTTTGCTTGAGCCGGCAGGACGAGGGTGAGTTCGCCTGCATCGAGATCGAGTGCTTTCTTGGTGGCGGAAGGTAGCCTAGCACGGAGCTCAAGAAGAATGCCCTTCGCACGCACAGCCGAACCTAACGTCGCTGTCGGCGGCAGCCGCCAAGTCTTCAGAAGCTCAACATCGCTTTTTTCTTTTTTCGCCATTCCAGCCTAGATGGGGAAGATCTCGAGAATGTTCAATTGTAGCCTAGAGATGATGATGCCATGACGTGCTGGACCTTTGCGTCCGACATTCGGGTCATGGCAGCAGTCGTTTCAGGACGTGACCAGCAGGTCTTGATTAAGTACACACCCGGCGAAGACCAAGCCAGAGAGCCGCGTCTTCAATAGAGAAGTCGAGCACGGATCGTTCCTGGAAGCTGACGGATTTCGTCGAGCACATCATTTGCCGTCTCGTCGATGCCCTCAACTTCGATCACGACATAACCCGTATCGCCGTGCGTTTGCAGGAATTCTCCAACAATATTAAGCCCACGGGCCGACAAGATCGTATTCAAGCTGTTGAGGATACCCGGGCGATTTTCATGAACATGGATGAAACGCGTACCATTCGGCCGTGGGGGCAGCTGAACCTGTGGGAAGTTGACTGCACCAAGTGTCGAACCAATATCAGAATATTCGACCAGCTTTCTGGAAACTTCCAACCCGATGCGTTCTTGAGCCTCTTCCGTCGATCCGCCGATATGTGGCGTCAGAATGACATTGTCTATGCCTTGGAGGGGCGTTACGAACGCTTCACTATTGGATGCCGGCTCCTTCGGAAATACATCGACTGCCGCACCTGCAAGGTGACCTTCTTTCAACACCTTCGCGAGGGCTTCGAGATCGACCACCGTGCCACGCGCATTGTTGATGAAAAAGGCACCTTTTTTCATCCGGCGCAGCTCAGTTTCCGTGATCATATTTTGCGTGGAGCTCGTTTCGGGAACATGCATGGTCACGAAGTCCGAGATTTCCAAGAGTTCGCCGAGTGACGCCATCGATTCGGAATTGCCGTGCCGAAGTTTATCAGAAGGATCGAAGTAGCGGACAATCATGCCCATGCTTTCGGCCAGAACGCTGAGTTGCGAACCGATGTTGCCATAGCCGACAATCCCAAGTGTCTTGCCGCGGACTTCGCGGCTGCCGACGGCAGACTTGTCCCATCCTCCCTGATGAGCAGAAGAAGCCCGCGGAAAAATCCGTCGGGTCAGCATGATAATTTCCCCAATAACCAGTTCGGCGACCGAGCGGGTATTTGAATAGGGCGCATTGAAGACTGGTATGCCGCGCCGACGCGCCGCATCGAGATCAACCTGGTTTGTCCCGACCGAAAAGCAGCCAACTGCAATGAGCTTTTTGGCAGAATTAAAAATTTCATCTGTAAGGTTGGTGCGGGATCGAATGCCGATAATGTGTGCTTCAGCAATTTGGGCTTTCAGATCCTTGTCATCCAAAGCCTTTGGTAAATGGGTAAGGTTCACATAACCGGAGGACGTAAAATAATTAATGGCGGTTTGACTGACCCCTTCCAGCAAGAGCACAGAAATCCGGTCACGGGGAAGAGAAAGACGTCCGGTCATTGAATTGCCTTTTACGCTGATGTTTTTGTTGGCTCGAAGTTGGTGTTCAACAAAGGATGTTTTCCGTTGGCGAGAGGACTTAGCGACCAACATAGAGGGAGCGCAAGCCCTGATTAACGCTTCCGGCGACAAACGAAGCGGCCCGTTGGAGCCGAAGCCTCGGTGAAATGCAAGCTGTCACCTTTTCTTAAAGGCAGCACCCACTTACTCGATGATTTTGCCGGCGCGGCGCGGCTCCCGAGACACAAAAATCACCACTGCTTGGCCTATAATATCCGTCCCGGACACAAGCCCGTCCCCTCCGAATAAGTTGGGTAAGCGACTGTCCACGGAATTATGTCTGTTATCCCCGAGGACGAAATATTTGCCGGCTGGTATAGTGAAAGGGCTGACATCATCCGTTCCCGGTGGGGCCTTATCCGTCACCGCAATCTCGTACTGCCTTCCTTCGAGATTCGTCTCAGTGAAGATTTTGGCTCGATTTCCATAAATGTCCGTCATTGAGTTATTGGTTGGGACTTGTTTCAAGTTCTTGCCGTTGATTGAGATTAGCCCATGGCGTAGTTCAACTTGGTCCCCAGGAACGGCAATCAAGCGCTTGACGAAAAGCGTCGGTTGCTTTTCCGTTTGACTTTGGTGAGAAAACACAATGATGTCACCGCGCTTGGGGCCATCATTGAGATAGGGTCTTGTCATAAAGATTTCTTCGGCCTTTATGTTCGGCTCCATCGAAGATGAAGGCTCGGTTTTCATCGACATCCCGCAAAAATCATTCTTGAATTTGGCGCCGTCGCAGTCCGCAGGTGCAACGGCAGACAGGCCGGAGGCCGCCGCTTTGATCAGTGCTTCTCTGTCGGAGGGACTGGTTTCCCACAATCCGACTTTAGCGAGGAAGATAGGATATGCCGCGCTGATAAAGTGCTCGAAGTCTTCTGCGCGGTCATTGGCTAACGCTCGATCAGCAGTTAAGACCGAGGCTACGAGGTCGATTGCTATAACGATGCGCAGAATGAGGTGCATGCTTCATCCCAAACTATGAGCATTCCAGGAAAGGTCACAGGCGGAGCCATTCCTCAAAGATATGCGAAGCTTTCTGCTATTTATAGATCCGTCTTCAAGTTAGCTTCGGTGTCAAGCAACATACCGGGAAAATTTTGACCACGGCGTATCCAGGCATTGCTCGATCACCTGCACAGCACTATCACGGCTTGCGGGGGGGAGACCCCCAATCAAATGATGGGGGTCGGTTTCATGGATGATATGATCAAGATTGACAATCGTGGCGACTTTGGGCTTTGGGCAATCGAGGTTGCAAAGCTGATTGTGAGCGAAGAGGGCTTTGAACTTGCAAGGGCAGCCCGCGATGGGACCGAGGATGATGTGAGAACAGCCGGAAACGCTCTTGGACAGGCCATCACCAATGCGCTTTTGCAAGTTTACGATGGACTTTTGGAGGGGGTAGAGGACTAACGAGGCCGAGCCCGTTGTTTCTCCTAAATAAACTCCTTCAGTCGCGATACCGTACGTTTATTCAGCCTCTCTGCACGTGTCTGTGCGTCTTCGACATCCCCCGGCAGGCAGTAAGTCATGTATGACAGAGATGTCTCAAGGTCGTTGTTGTTGTGACCGAGGATAGCCGCGTAGTAGGAATTTTTGGAGACGGTCAACGGCGCGAAGTTCTGATAGGCGATTTCTGCGTATAGATGTCTTAGTCCATAAGGCTTTGCAGGCTCTTCGGGAGGCCATATTTTCTCAAACAAGTTGAGAACTGCATCCCTGAGCTGGATGCGAGTTGCAACCGAGAATTCATCTAGGTTCATTTTGCTCCATTGCTCGCCGTTGGCGCTCTCGCGCAGCCTGCGATGAGCCTCAAGGACCTTTGTCGCGGGCGCGAGCACAGGTATCTCGTAGGTTAATCCGAACTTCGTACCTTCCCGCTCTTTTGTCTTGGCCTGACCGTTGAACAGCACACTCCACTTGGAGACGCCCTTATCATAGGGGGCCGGATAAAATTGAGCTTGCGTAAAGACCTCGAAAGGCCGCCGGCCCGTCGTCCCGATGAGACCTATACCGATGATCAAAGGATCTTTTGAGGAGAGGCATTCAATACAGATGTTGAGCACTTCTTTCCATGATTTGAAAAGGATAAGCGCCGCATTTTTATCCGCTATAATCTGAAGCTTTCGCTTCCTGGCGTCCTCGTAGAGATCCTTGCTGCCGATGACGAATTCGAGCGCAGGATGATCCTGGCTTAAAAACCGCTTAATGTGGTTTCTGTATTTGGTGATATAGGAGATCAGGGTCGTTTCGGACTTGCCGGCCAGCTTCTCGAGTTCTTCGTTCCAGATTTTTCGCATTTCGGCTTCTTTCTTTGCTTTTTCAAGCTTTTGAATGAAGCTCTCCAGCTGCCATTTTAGTGTTGGCTTTCGGCCGACGGGCGCAACTGTCACTGAAGGAGGCATGTTGGCAGATTTTGCCGCAGGCGGCGTGATCTCGCTTTCGGAATATCGCTCCTTGAGGTTTTTCATGTTGCAGTACGCAAGGAAGGGAGACGTTTCGCCATATGCCGACTTGATAGCCTGTCTATATTTTACAATATATAGCTCGATCGTCTTCTGCGTTCGACCGTTCTTGATATGATACTCTATCTCGGCCGCCCAGGCACGCTTGAGGCGGCTTTCCCACTGGGCCGAGGAAGGCTTGCCTTTTATCTTGGCCAAATCATCGACAAAGGTTTTTATTCTATCCAAGAGGACAGGTTTTTTTGTTTTGCGTGCAGGTCGGATAGAATCGGCCATTATTGGCTCCTGATGAAATTAGAGAATTATATATGCTGGTAAGCAACGCATGACAAGTTTTCATTAAAGTATGCGAAGCCTTAGCAAATAATGATGTAAAGCCGGAAATTCTGTTCAGCGCTCAAGTTTAAAGTGCTTCTTGCTATAGGCAATCTGAATATATTTATTAGTGTCCTGCATGCGTCCTTAATGCCTCTGTCAGGATGATAGAGCGGAGTTCGGCGGGGCGAACTGGCTTTGAAAGAACCGGTATTTCAGGCTCACCTAAATCCTCGCTCACTCGTGTTTCATCATGGCCACTCATGACGACCGACGGAACCTTTCGGCCAACCATTGCGCGTACCGTCTCGATACACTCGGTGCCCGTTATACCATTGCCAAGATCAAAATCGGTGATGAGCAGATCGATATCGCCAACATTATTCGGTACAGCGGGTTCGGCTTGTACCTGACAGCCCCATTTGCATAGAAGACTTGCGGTTGCCATGAGAACAGCTTCATCATCCTCGACCAGCAAGATTCTCAAACCTTTCACCTCAGCCTCAGTATCTTGACCGGATTTAGCGGTGTTTCTCGTAAAGCTGGGAACGATCGTGAGGCCGGCGAGGGTAACGCGGGTTCCGCGGCCGGGTATGGAGTGTAGCGCGACCTCCAGTCTAAGGAGGCGGGCAAGTCGGCGTACGATTGGTAAACCAAGCCCGACGCCATCAATATCTTTGCTCCCACGCTCCCTGACCTGATAAAACTCATCAAATACCTTTGATTGGTGTTCAATTGGAATTCCGGGGCCACGGTCAAGAACGTGAACCGCGAGGGTTTCGCCACGGCGTCGAGAACCGATAAGGATTGGCCGGCCAGGAGCGTACTTGATAGCGTTGTTGACGATGTTCTGGAGCATTGTCGTGAACAGAGTTCTATCAGTCAGCACAATCGCGTTGCAGGCGATCGTGCGTAATTCAGTTCCGTCGATTTGTGCTGCTTCCCAGTTTTGGCGAACCACATCTTCTATAATTTCCGCAATGGCAATCGGTTCGATCACCGGCTGGACCCTGCCGCTGTCGAGCGTCGATATGTCCAGCAAAGACTTGAAAAGCCGTGAAACGCTCTGGAGAGATCGGTCGATGTTTTCGACCATTTGCAGTTCCCTGTCAGCCAGGTTTGCATCTCGCAGGCACGCGGTGAAAAGGCTGATCGCATGAATTGGCTGACGCAGGTCGTGGCTCGCTTGGGCTAGGAAACGCGATTTAGAAAGGCTTGCCTCTTGCTCTGCGGCATAGGCCTTCTCCACGCGATCAAGTAAAATATAAATGTAGGCTGGAACGAGAACGGTGGTGCTTGCAAGCGTTAGAACAATATACGGATTATCCCGCCAGTAGGCGTTGAAATAAGTTGTCACTCCAATGGAGATAAGGGCGCCTATGGTTGATATGACTAAGTAGGCTGTTCCAAACCGCAAGCCGTTACCCACGGTCACCCAAATAACAATGGAATATAACGGCAAAAATCCAACGCCGCCGACCGCCATCGCATAGGTCAAGGCACCAATGTCATGCGATATCGTTATCGCGCGGCGCAGGCTATGGGCACCGGGTCTTTTTACAACCCACCAATAGATGACAATCGAGAAAACGTAAAAATAGGGAATGAAATAGTTTAAACCTCGCGCTTCTGTGGGAGCCATGCCGCTGAAAATTTGCGGAAATATGTAAATCGAGACCAAACTGACGATGATAATGCGGACGACTGCTTGTGCTTTGTCGGTATCGAAATCGGGTGAGTAGGGTTTACGCCATTTCCACATCCGCATATCAGCTGTTCCTGTCTTTCGGGAGCTTGCGTGTCTTCTGCCTTTTGAGTTGGCGCAGCAGCTTTATCTGTGATGGCATATAGCGAGCGCAGTTCCTCCGCTAGCTCTATAACATCGAGGAGGAGTTAACGGTATTTGGCGTAGTTTCTCCGGCCGTGGGTGAGATCTCGGCAAAAAATGTGAGCTGCGCGCCAAAAAATTTTGGCGCCCTTTTTTGAATCTTCCTTCACCCCACATCAAGGATCAGCGCTGGAAAACGCCAGTTCCAAATGGCCACATCTGATAGCGGTGCGGGCTGTTCATACGACAAAGCACAGGCATTGGAACCATCATTGGCTCGCATCTGATGAGCAGCTTAAGTTACGTCTCTTCAGATGCTTCCGCGCTCACTGACGATAAGATCGAGGCGGCGTGTCTTTTCATCAATGATTTCGCCGGATAGCCGCGCGATCAGCATCTTGCCTGCCTCATTGCCAAGCCTTGCGCTGTCGACGCCTATTGTTGTCAAACCCGGAGGGATTTCTGCCGCTATGTCGCTGTCTCCGAAGCCGATGATCCCGAGGTCCTTCGGTACTGAGATCCCGAGACGCCGGGCTTCCATCAAGCAGCCAAGAGCGAGAACGTCATTGGCACAAAAGACAGCTTGCGGATTGACTGCGCTTTTGAGGATCTCGTGCAAGCAGCTTCTTCCCTTCGAAAGGCCTGTGATATCGTCGACCAATACCTCGCTGACGAGATCCATTCCCAGAAGCTGGCATTGCGTGCGAAAACCCTTCAGCCGAAGCGCGCCTCGTCCGCTTCGGCGTCCAATATAGGCAACTTCTCGATAGCCTTTCCGAGAAAGCAGTTCTGCGGCGAGTTGACCCGCTTCGGTGTTGGAAAATCCGACGAGCATGTCGATCGGGTCTTTGGGGAACGCCCACGTTTCCATGATTGGAATTTCAAGACTTCGCAAGACTTCCCGGTTGGCTTGAAGCTCGATGACCCCCGTGAACATAACGGCAGCTGGCTTCATGGCGTGGAGAGAGCGAATAGCAGCCGTTTCGCGCTCATAGGAGTACGAGGTTTGACCAACCAGGAACAGAAATCCAGCCTTTTCAAGAACCTCGGCGCAGGCTTTTAACGCAAGTGAAAATTGCTCGCTCATCGTATTCGATGCGAAAGCCAGGACTATGTTGGATCGTCCGCTCTTAAGGGCGCTGGCGTATGGATTAATGCTGTAACCAGTCTGCTCGACCGCAAGCTGAATGCGTTTTCGCTTGTCAGGCCTCACCCGCGCTGGATTGCGCAAGGCTCTCGACACCGTAATTGGTGAGACTTCTGCCAGCCGGGCAACATCCGCCAGACTCGCGCGCTGGTTCGTAAAACCGGAATTCCCCTCATGAACTGTCGCGCTTAACGACGGTTGATCCATGATGCGAACGACATCATCGTAAACTAGGCTTTCAGTTTCCGCATCGTGCTGGGTGTTCATTATTTTCCTGAAGCCTGTCGGGGCTGGCTGACTAGCGCGCCGATATGTCAAACGCACTCGCGTCTCGCAGGATGCACGCACACTCGCGAATGGAACATTGTCGTCGCTCAGTATTAGTAGAAGGTTTTGTAATATTTGACAACGTTATCATTGACAGCTCTTTGAGAACGAATGATAACGTTGTCAAACAGATTGATCGACGAGAACTTTCCTCTCCGTGGAGTCACATCTGATTAAAAAAAAGGGAACTCTTATGACTGCGGACAGACAGGGAAATCTGAAGACATTTAAAAGGCTTGCGATGGCTTCCTTCGCTGCCGGATTAGCAATTGCCCTATCGAACGGTACGGCATCGGCGGCTGCCAATTGCATTAAAGGCGGTCGCAAGGCGCCTTATACGATTGGTTGGGCAAACATTTATTCCGTGCCGACGTGGATGAAGCAGACGGAAGGTACCATCAAGGCTGAAGTCGATGACCTCAAGAAAGCAGGCTTGGTCAAGGATTTGATGGTGACCGACGCACAGGGTAACGCTCAAACCCAGATCCAGCAAATCCAGTCAATGATCGATGCGAACGTCGACGCGATCGTCGTTATCGCAGGATCTTCTAACGCCTTAGACCGCGTAATCTCTGATGCCTGCGACAAGGGTATCGCGATCGTTAACTTCGACAGCTTAGTAAATACCGACAAAGTCACCGCAAAAATCAACACCGATTCCAGTCAGTGGGGCGGAACGGCGGCTAAATGGCTTGTCGACCAGTTGGGTGGCAAGGGCAAGATCATCATCATGAACGGTCCGGCCGGCATTTCGGTAAGCGATGACCGGCGAAAGGGTGCACAACCGGTTCTTGATGCGAATAAGGGCATCGAGGTCATCACAGAGACCAACACGGAATACAACGTTGCCCCTGCCCAAGAGGCGATGACAAGCTTGCTCTTTGCAAATCCGGAAATCGACGGTGTTCTCTCGCTTGGCGGGTCTCTGTCTGCCGGCTCTCTCCTTGCTTTCGACCGCCAGGGGCGTGAGCAAGTCCCAATCACTGGTGAGAATGCTCGCCAATTCTTGGAACTTTGGAAGGAAAAGGGTCTCAAAGGCTGGGCAACGATGCAGCCAAACTGGCTTGGCGCCCTCTCGGTTTATACGGCTGTTCAAGCACTCCAAGGCAAAAATGTACCTTCCTTCGTCAAGGTCCCGCTTCCAGTCATCGATGATACCTCGATAGATTCATATTTAGCTCGTGCTGACAAATTCCCGGCCGACGGGTATATTTATTCCGAATACGACCAGGCGCTTTTCGATAAGCTGCTTGCTCAGTAGCCTGATCGAAAGGTCAGATAATGAACAACGTGAAGCCTCTGCTGGAAGCCCGGCAGGTGTATCGAGGCTTTTTCGGTAATCCGGTTCTCAAGGGCGTCAGTATTGCCCTCTGTCCGGGTAGGGTTCACGCCCTGCTCGGTGAGAACGGGGCCGGGAAATCGACATTGATCAATATACTGTCGGGTGCTCTGCAGCCGGATGACGGAACCGTCGCGATCGACGGAGTTCCGGTTGCCCGACTATCGCCATCCTCGGCGCGAACGGCAGGGATAGCCGTTGTTCAGCAGGAGCTGAGCCTTGCAGCCGATCTCTCCATTGCTGAGAACATCGGTCTCGGCTTCTATCCGCGTCGCTTTGGGTTGATTGACTATAAGGCGCTTCAGAATAACGTCGAAGACGTTTGCGAAATGGTGGGCCTGACCGAGCGACTCGATACGCCAGTTTCCGACCTCTCGCTCGGTCGACGTCAAATGGTCGAGATAGCCAAAGCGCTGTTTCGCAAACCCCGTGTTCTCATTCTTGATGAGCCGACCTCCTCACTTTCGGCTCATGAAGCGGGCGTCCTTGCGCGGCTCATTACAACCTTATGCGAGCGAGGCGTTGCGATCCTTTATATCTCCCATCGTCTTAATGAGGTGCAGGCACTCTGCTCGCATGTCACCGTCCTAAAGGACGGGCTCGTAACCGCGGACCAATCACTTGCGGGTATCGATGCCGAAGGTCTTGTTCGCCTAATGGTCGGCCGCGAAGCTGGGGAACTGTTTCCTGCGCGGTCGTTGCCCGAGAAAGGTTCGGAGCGGATCAACGTAGTTGGATTTTCCGCTGGACGGGTCAGCGATGCAACCTTCTCAGCACATGTTGGGGAAATTATCGGTATTGGGGGCCTTGTGGGGCAGGGGCAGGAGGATCTGCTCCTCGGTCTTTACGGTGCTATTCCGGCGCGTGCGGTGCGGGCTGCCATCGATGGTAAGGACAGCCTGCCAGAAAGGGTTTCCGATGCAAACGCCGCTGGTATTGTCTATGTCCCAGCGGACCGCAAGCACGAAGGTTTGGTTCTCCCGCATTCGATCGCATCAAATGTTATTTTGCCATCGCTTGGCAGGCTTGCGCGCCGAGGTTTTCGCGACCGCAATGCAGAGAGCGGGCTCATCGCTGCACTTGCAAAACGATTAGCGATCAAGGGCGATGTTGCGCGCCCTGTCCAGGCGTTGTCCGGAGGCAACCAACAGAAGGTGGCGCTTGCAAAGTGGCTGCCGCTCGAACCGAGCGTGTTTCTCCTGAACGACCCGACCCGCGGCGTCGACATCGATACGAAGAGGGAAATCTACCTGATGCTGCGCAATTTTGCCGCCGAAGGCAAAGTGGTCATCCTTGCGAGCTCCGATACGCCTGAGCTTGTGAATCTTTGTCATCGTGTGCTTGTCCTGCGCGAAGGGCAGATCGCGGCGGAGCTTTCAGGCGACAGTATCACTGAAGAAGCAATCGTCGGTGCAGCGATGGGCGTGGCCTCTAGGGAGATTGCCCCATGACAAAATCAACTTCCATCTCACTCTACGCCGCTATCCAGCGGCGGCGCAACCGCGGGCTTGGCGGACTTTATCTCGTGGTTGCCGCCTTCCTTTTCCTCTACGCCCTTCTGTTCCCTGGCATTTTGTCGATAGGTGGGTTTTCAAAGTTCACGCAGAATTGGTTTCCACTCGCGCTGGTGACTATGGCGCAAGCTTTGCTGATGCTAAACGGAGGTATCACATTGGCGATCGGCCCGCTCGTCAGTTTGGGAGCCGTGATTGCCTCTCTCACCATGGGCGGGACGCTCGGCGTTCCGGGGGGTGTCATTTCTGTCGCGACCTCGGGTCTCGTCATCGGTGCAATTACCGGCCTTATCGTCGCGTATCTCAGGCTGCCGGCAATCATTGTGACTCTTGCGGGATCTTTCATCATTGGTGGGATTGCGCTTATTCTATTACCTCGTCCTGGCGGTTTCGTTCCGGTTTGGCTTTCAAACACGCTTGCCGGCAACACACCTGTCGCGTTTGCCCTATTGGTGTTGATCCTTGTGCTCTGGAAACTGTTTCTCGGCACCCCCCTGGGGCTTGGCGTTTATGCAGCAGGTGACAACCCGCTCGGAGCCTTCCGCTCGGGAGTCCCAATTGAACGCGTGAAAATCGCATCATTTGCGATATCCGGTCTGCTAGCAGCTCTTGCGGGCCTATTCGTTGCGGCGCAGACCGGCTCCGGCGACCCAATCATCGGAACGCCGTTTACGCTGAATTCCATTGCTGCCGCGGTCTTAGGCGGTGTCGGCTTCCTGGGTGGGCGCGGAACAATGCGGGGTGCTATTTGCGGAAGCCTTCTGCTTTCCGTGATGATCAACGTCATGTTCTTCCTGGGCTTTCCGCCTGTTGCTCAGTATGTGGCACAGGGTTTGATCATCGTGGGTGCAGTTGCCGTGCCAGAACTTGTGGCACAATGGAAGGTTAAACGATGAGTATCGCTAGAACCGTCTTGCGCAATCCACCGCTCTTGACCCTTGTACTTGTTGCGTTCGTCTGGATTGCTGCTTCTCTCACTCTCCGGGGATTTGGGGCCTATGGACATTTGCGGTATCTGTTGGAGCTTTCGGCAGTCATAGGCATTGCAGCGGCAGGGCAAACGCTTGTCATTCTTATGGGAGGGATTGACCTTTCGGTCGGCGCCGTCATCACAGTGACCGCAATTTTACTGCCTCTCATCTCACCCGGCTGGGATCCAAGCGGGCTTGTTGGCGTTGGGCTATCGCTCATGATCGCGATCTCAATCGGCCTCGCGAACGGTGCAGGCGCGACCTTTCTAAGAGTGCCGCCCATCATTATGACGCTTGCAATGGCCACTTTCCTACAAGGCTTATTGGTGATTGTCGCTGGAGGGAGCGCCGTTACCGTACAGAACTCTGCAGTTATTCTTCTAGGTCAGGCCCGGCCTTTCGGTATTCCAAGCGGCGTTCTATTATGGATCGCAGTCTCGGCCATCGTGCTTGTTATCATTCACCGAATGCCAATCGGTGCACGTTTTCTCGCGCTCGGCGCCAATCCACTCGCTGCACGCTTGTCGGGGGTCAGCATGACTCGCAACACCCTGATTCTTTATGCACTTTCCGGATTCTTCGCTGGGCTGGCTGGGATCTTGGTGCTTGGGATGAATCGTCAAGGCTACGTCGGTATCGGTGACCCGTATCTCCTGACTTCTATCGCCGCGGTGGTGCTTGGCGGTACATCGATTTTAGGTGGTCGGGGCACCTATGCCGGCACGATCCCTGGAGCGATCCTGCTCGTTACGACGACGGCACTGATCACGGTGGTCAATGCATCGCCTGGTTGGCGCTCGATCATGTTCGGCACGCTGATCCTTACCCTTTTGTTGATATCCGGACGAGAGGCACGAAGATGACTTGCCGCTATTCGGGCCCCGTGATCGACCCGCATCATCATCTTTGGGATCTCTCGCTGAGACGCCATCCGTGGCTCGAGAAAGCAAGAGTGAACGACACGGAAATGGTGTTCGGCTCGCTTAAATCTATCCTGCGCGACTATGGCGTCATGGAATACCGTGCTCACGCCGCGTGCCAGAACGTGGTTGCCACTGTTCATGTCGAAGCCGGTTGGTCTGATGAGTATCCGTTAGAAGAAAGTCAGTGGTTAGACAGTCTTGATCATAGCGACGGAATTGCCGAGCGGTATATCGCGCGTGTCAGGCTTGATGCCCCAAATGCAGTTTCGCTTTTAGAAGAGGAGGCGAAGAACCAGAGGGTCGTCGGTATTCGAGACATCGTGAGTTGGCATCCAGAGCCCGCCAAGAGCTTCGCGCCGTGCCCAACCCGTATGATGGATCCACGATGGCGGGAAGGGCTTAAACATGTCGAACGGCTGAATCTCGTCTTCGACTTGATGCTCTTTCCGTGGCAGATGCAGGAGGCCCTTGATCTGGTACGCGCTTTTCCCAACACGCAGTTCGTGCTCAACCATGCAGGCAGTCCTGCGGACCGTTCGCGAGACGGGATGGCAGTTTGGCGACAGGGATTAAGGGCCCTTAGCGCAGCGCCAAACCTACGACTGAAGATTTCAGATCTGGTTGCCTACGACAACGATTGGACTTTCGAAAGTCTCGACATAGTGATCGACCATTGCTTGAACTGTTTCGGCCCGTCGCGCTGCATGTTTGCGAGCGACTTTCCGGTAGCCGGTCTGCACGCGACATTTGACCAGATTTATGAGGTCTTTCGGTGGGCTGTCGAACCGCTATCGCTCGACGAGCAGCGTGCGCTGTTTTTTTCCACTGCTAATGAGACCTACCGGCTGAAGCTTGCTGAAGTCAGCACGGCTTTGGGAGAAAAAGATGTCTGATCTGACTGTCAATGCCTCAGGTGATCCAATTATCGATAACCGCGTTCGTGGTTTTCCCTCTGGGCATCCCCCGATGAAGCTTGAGGCGATCGGTGAACGCGGTTGGAGCCCCTATGACGGTGTGATGTCACTGCCGTTGATATCACTCGACGAAACGGCATTCGCGGGAAACATCAGGGCGATGATCGACTACGTCAAAGGCCAAGGCGTTGAGATTGCTCCGCACGCCAAGACGCCGATGTCGGTCGACCTGGCCAGAAGGTTGATTTCGTTAGGGGCTTGGGGAACAACCGTTGCTGATATTCGTCAAGCAAGCGTTTTGCTAAAAGCCGGCCTTACGCGATTGATCACGGCTAATGAGACGGGTGGAATTGCGGCGGCTCGCCGCCTTGCTGCTGCAGTTGCCGGGCATAAAGAGATCGAGCTGCACGTTTTCGTGGATTCACTCGATGCTGTCGATGCTCTTCTTAAGGCCTGGGCCGAACGCGACGACCTTCCCGCCATCGGCCTTCTTATTGAATTCGGCGTTGGCAGGGCGGGTGCGCGCACTCTCGAAACGGGCATGGTGCTTCTGAATGCGATCCTTTCCTCGGAAAGCCCAACCTTCCGCCTGACAGGTATTGCTGCTTATGAGGGATCGGCAGCGACGCAAGATCCGGTGCAGACCAGCAATCGCATTAAGGATTTGATGGCGTTGACCGCATCGTTTTTGCCCATCGTGCGCGAACGGCTCAATGATGGCCGCAGATTGATCGTCACTGCCGGCGGCTCGGTGTTCTTTGATATGGTCGTTGACGGCTTGGGTATTGCCGTTGCGAGTGACCATAATTGTATTTTGATTTTACGCAGTGGAGCGATTTTCTTCCATGATCATGGTGTCTATGAGCGAGGCCTAAAAAGCCTAGATGCACGCCGCGGCTTTGTTGTTGCAGGATCTCTCCGATCAGCTTCGAAGGAGTTCGTACCGGCACTGAGACTTTGGGCAGAAGTTCTATCTCAACCCGAACCCAAGCTTGCCATCGTGGGTATGGGCATGCGTGACGTCGCCAGCGATCAGGATCTTCCGCGCCCGCTATTTTTATACCGGGACGGCAAACGCATCAGCGATCTGGCCGGCACACACGTGCAGCGACTTAATGACCAGCATGCGTTTGTGTCGATGTCGGAGCAAACCGAATTAAAGGTCGGTGACGTCATTGAGTTTGGCGTCTCCCACCCCTGCACATGTCTGGATCGGCACGCCATACTCTACGGCCTCGATCAGGGTCATCGCGTTGTAAAGGCCTATCTCACGAGTTTTGGCTGAATAAATATCTCAAAGGGCAGGATATCATGGATCGTCAGCGATTGGGCCGGTCCAAAAGCCTCTAGGCAGCACCGGGCTTCCAGCGACGGCTGCATAGTTGATGTCCTCGCCAGGTTCGACAAATGCTCGTGGGTGTGGAATCCGCGTCGACATAACAGTGGTCACGGCCGTCATCGGCTTTTTCGACCGAAATACCCATTGGAGACAACATGCATAGTGGCATCATCAATCCAATCGATCTCGCGCGGGAGGGCAGGCAGTCAGCGCATCTAGCGATACCCTATTCGATAGATCGCTCGCCGTATTATCAGATCCGTATCCCTATCGTTCGTTTGAAGAACGGAGACGGACCAAGTCTCCTGCTCATGGCCGGAAACCACGGTGATGAATACGAAGGCGAACTCCAATTGGCGCGATTGATACGCATTCTGGAGGTTTCGAAAATTCAAGGAGCCGTCACCATTCTGCCGATGGCGAATCTGCCTGCCGTGATGGCAGCAAAACGCTGTTCGCCGTTCGATGGCGGCAACCTTAATCGCGCGTTTCCTGGCGATCCAGCTGGTCCGCCGACCGCGCGCTTGGCTCACTTTCTCGAGAGCGAGCTTTTTCCCGCCCATGACGTCATCCTTGATCTTCATTCGGGCGGCACCTCGATGGCGCATCTTGCTTGCACGTTGATCGAGAGACAGGCCGATCGAACGCGCTTCCAGCGCTCGCTTGATCTCATGCGCGCGATGGGAGCGGCGCACGCCTTCATCGCTGACAACGGAGCAATGGCGCCGACCTCGATGGGTGCTGCAGCTCGCGCTGGCGCAATTGGGCTATCTGGTGAGTTCGGTGGCGGAGGCACAGTCACGCCGGACAGTATGGCTTTTACAGCAGCAGCGATTGACCGACTTCTGATGACGCTCGGCATCGTAAAGGAGACGGTGCTGTCGAGATCTGTGCCTGATCGTCCTCGCTCTTTACAGCTGTTATCGCTGTCGCGTCACAGCCAGGGAATTTATGCCGAAGGGCGAGGCTGGTTCGAACCGGCCGTGACGCTTGGTGCACGTGTTGCGAAAGGCGAAGTCGCTGGTTGGTACCACGATCTCCAGAGGCTGGATGAAGTCGAGGAGGAGTTGCATTTTGCGGAAGGTGGTATCGTTATCTCGCATCGCTTACATTGCGACAGCCAAGCTGGCGATTGCCTCATCCAGGTCGGCGAACCGATTGAAGGGTAAGAGCTAGCTTTATATTCCCTTCCTGGATGTCTCGTCGTCCGCTGCAGGCCAACTGTTATTCAGTCTAGAGCAGAGCGATTGGTGCATCATGCTGCTGGCAATACGGCTCCTGTGAGTTCGTGGCTCATCCATTCTTCGCAGCCAGGACGGCCATCTTTACCCAATCAAGGCGTGGGGCCGGAATTAGTCCGTAATTATAAAAGTTAATTCCCTCCGCACCTGCATCGACCGCGGCCTCAGCCCTTGATGTCAGAATTTCGGGACCATCGACTTCTGGATAGAAGACCCTGAGGCCTACTCCCAGGAATTTTCCCGGGCCGAGCAAGCGTCGGCCGGTTCGGATCACTTCAGCAACCTCGTCCGGCGTGGCATCGTAGCAGCACAAAATTGCGCCGTCACAGAGCTTGCCAACGGCTGCGAGGTCAACGCCGCCCAGCCAGCCATCCTTTAAGTCAATGAGCACGATCCGCGTTTCGGGATCGGCCGCTGCTTTGATTTCTCCGATGAGGCTGGTTACAGGCTCCGATCTCCATGCGAGGAAATGGTGAAGGTTCGGATAGTCTAAAAACGCGTCTATGCCAGCTTGCGGGAAATCTCGGAACTGGATCTCTGGGACGGCACGTTCACAGACCTCATCGATTAAGTGGCAAACTATTTCGCGTGCCGCTTCCACTCTAACGCCGGCCTTGGCTGCGCGCGCCATGCAATGCTCACAGAAACACAGGGAAAGCAGAAAATCGTCTTCCCCGTTCAATCCAACGCCGTCCTTTTCATGATGATACTCATGGGCAAAACCCAGAAAATTCGGGCTCTCGAGCTCGAGCATGTCGGGTTGGTAATTTCTCGTAATGTCTTTGACGAGAGTTATGACATAGTCGCGAGCTGCAGGGCTCGAAGGGCACAGGTTGTAGTAATTTGCATTGCCAAACGCGTTGCGCGTGACATGATCCTGATGGCGCTCACCAAGCCGGCTGTTGTGCAGGCAAACTGTCCAACAGGATACTCTCAATCCTGTTTCGCGTCGCTGTTCTATCAGTGCTCTGAGCACGTCACCACGCTGAGCTACGTTGCGTGCCTGGAGTGGTTGTATCTCTTTACCAGCCCACAGGTTCTGATCGGGCTGGAAGTATACCGTGCCGTCTTCAGGAAAATACGCTTTCTGTTTCGGGCTCCTGGGCTGCAGGAACCGACCGGCATGGTATGATGTTGCGAGGCTGACGGTGTTGAGGCCGGCCCTATCGATCACTTCATTCGTAAAGCGCGAAATGCCTTGGTCCTGAACATCCCAAGGATAGGTCCAGATCGAAAGATGCATCGACTTTCTTCCTCAAATAGTTCGGGCACTTACAACGCGTCAAATTCTGGTTTGCTGGCGCTGTTTGTCGCACTTGACGCGGATGGGCCTCATATCTCGGATTCTACCGGAAGGTCGATAGCTTAGCCAAGGGTTGAGATTGCGTACAGTGCTTGTGAATTTTCGGGTTATCTTTATCAAAGTTCGCACGGGTGGCATGCCTTGATCATCGTGTGTGACGATCCGTCCTTCATGGCGTGGCTGAGAGGCTAACCACAGCACAGTCAGGGTGGATTAAGGCTCAGCGTTGGACCTCGCTGCAAGCGAAGGGTGGAGTCGCCTTAACAGCCTGTTTGAATTGAGTCGATACTGGGCTTGCATGACTAAGCGCCCGCTCGCCCACATCAAACGCCATTGCTTTCCCGCTGAGATCATTGCCCATACGGTCTGGCCCTACTACCGATTTCCGCTCAACCTTCGCGACGTCGAAGATTTGTTGGCGGAGAGAGGCATCAACGTCTCGTTCCAAAGTGTCTCGGAATGGGCGGCGAAGCTCGGCTTGAAAATTGCTCATCAGCTTCGACGCCCCTCACGAGGCCATTTTTTAGGATGCATGCGCAAGCATGGTAAAGAGGCTACCCCACAGCTTGTAAACGCTGTAAAAATCGTTATCTGGGACAGCGACGTGCTTTGACAGAACGGATTGAAATACTTCAAAAGCTGAGGGACTTACATCTTGATCGAAAATTATCGGTCTTTCGATCCGTGTTCGAGAAAAACCCGAGTCGAAAAGCGCGTCTAAAAAATCATTTACATCTTCTGGAACCTTCAACGGCACAAGACTGTATCCAAGCGGGAAGTACATCAAAGACCTCAAAAAACTACCTAATTGGGAGGTGCAGAACCTCCCTGCGGGAGGCAAAGCACCGATCCAACACCCTTTTGCGTAGCCCAAAAACACTGACAGTTTTTTGGATTTTGCGCTCTAATATACACGTTGATATGGATCCCCTGGGCGCGGGTGATGCGGTGCGCTGGGTGGAACACGGTCAAGACGCCCTCCGATCGTACGACGGGGGGATCGCAAGGTGGGCAACATGTTGCGCACACACCCCGCTTAACCCCTGGAAATTGCGCCGCTGATAGCTTTTTCGATTTCATCTGCGTTGTAGACGGCCGCCGCTGTTGTCGCAGTGACTGCTGCGGCACCGAATAGTAAAACCGGGGTCGTCACGTTGTCGGTGAGTTAACGGTTGGCGTGTTCATAGCGATCGATTAGCCGCTAACCGTTAAGTCACTAACAACGTGACAACCCCCCGCCGCGCGGGCTTGCAGGACCAGACAAAATCTGCCGTCTCCTCACAGCTCACTCCGACAGCGTTAGCCTTCAACCGAACAGAGCGCGTTGCTAAGCCATCGTGTTGCTCTCACGAACCTGATTTCTTCAACCGTACGCCAGGACCATCCCCGTTTTCAGGGATGAAAACTATACCGGCATTTTCCAACACCAGGCGGAGGTCGTCGATTGTAGACTGTTTAAGTTCCTTGCCTTTTTCGAAACGAACAATTGTGTTGGTCGACATTTTCGCCAGATCCGCGAGTTCCGCTATTTTGAGGCCAAGAGCCGCGCGCGCCATCCGACACTGAACAGGTAGCATCAAAAATCGCCTATAATAGGCGAATTTAGTTGATTCGCCTTGTTTTCCTACTAGAATATGCAGGTCTTGCGTCACTGCAGACGGTCAGGCGAGGCGATGCAACCGCCCTGCCTGACCTAACCACAACCTAGCTATCTGGAGCTTGGATCATGGCTGATTCTGAGAATAGCAGAACTTTGCCTGCAATTTCGCGTAGAAAAGAAAAACGTGAGCACGGCAAGCGCAAAGACCTTCCTCCAATCATCGATCGCCGAAACCTTCTTCCTGTCGCCGCCCGCCTGCTGAGCACGCTGAGTGCAGAAATCCCGCAGCGAACGGAAAGCGGTCCAACTCCCGTAAGAGAAATGTGGCCTCGCTGGTACGACTATCACCAGCAGCACATGAGGGTCATCCGTCTCAGGGAGAAGCTGCAGGCGCGACTGCTCGAAGAGGCCAGCGATCTTCCGGTGGTGACGCTTCCGAATATCGGAGGGGATGGCGTCGTCGAGGCTTACTCTTTTGCCGATCTCAATCGAATGGCCTCTCAGCTCGATGCGAGACACCTATCTCAGGCGCGAACCGAGCTTCGTCGGCGCCGCAGAAGATGGAAAGAAGCGGATCGGCGTTTGGGATACAGCGTGATCGTTGCCCAGGAACAAGAACTCGCGGAGCGGGCGGGGATCTCCGGCCGCGTCATGCGGACCACACGGACCTCTTCACCGATCGAAGTCACCGCCAAGCTTCATTGCCTTATCGTCATGCACGATCCTAGGTTGAAGCTCAAAGCTGCACCGTGGCCCGAACTACGGACAATGCTGAAGGATCTCCTTCTCCTCATGTAAGGCGGGTATTGCTATCGTCGGCGCGGTGCAGGACTTCGCCCGGGGTTGTCACGTTGTTGGTGACTCAACGGTTGGCGTGTTCATAGTGATCGATTAGCCGCCAACCGTTAAGTCACCAACAACGTGAACTGCACCCCGTTTCATCCGGACATGTCTGCATAAGCAGAAAGGCTGAAACACAGGCTTGAGGACATGTGTGGACGCCTCCGGGTGCGCAAGAAGAATCTTTGGGTGATGGCGTCAAAGTTTGGTGCGGACATGTGTTCGGCTTCTTTTGCGGCGAAGCACCGCCGCCAGCCGGTATGGATTACGCGAGCTCGGTCTACTTCAGGCTTATGTGCTGCCAGTAATTATCCTCTATCTGGTTCTCCGAGCCCCGTTCAAACTCTTCGGCCATGCGATCTTGAGACCTTCATTGGTGCGAGCGAGGCCACAGGCGACTGGGAGGATGAGGAGACCTGGTCGCCTTTGGCGCGCAACAGCATAACTGGAGGAGGTGTAGACATCATTTCAGCGACAACCTTTTCATCAGGGTCTGCCGCATGGTTTCCGCCTCTTTGAGTGCAACTGCTGTGCGCTCATGCGCCGCCAGGTGCTGAACAGTCCGGATCGTGTCCCACGCGGATCGCAGCTCGATCTTCTGGGCTTGCTGCATGCCTGCAGAAATTCGCTCAAAGGTTTTTCCGTCCGCTGTCTTTGCTGCGAGCGGTAGAAACGTTCTTTCGCCGAAGCGTTCCGATACGGCCTTGGCAAATCCTTCGAGCTCAGCCTTCACCATCTTGTCCGCTAACGCGAACTGCAGACCGGCGGAAAGATCGTTCCGATCGATGGCATCACGCACACGTTCGAGCACCTGCTTTGCCGATACGGAAAGAGCGGGAATATCGAGTGACAGCTTCCTACGCACCGCACGTTCCTCGTCCTCGTAGCGCGAGGCCATCTCCGCACGTTTTACAATGAAATCCTGCAGGTCGCGGGCAAGGGCTGGCGCGTTGACGAGGGCAGTATGGCGCGCCTGTTTCTCGGCGCTGCCGACAAACAGACCCGTCTTGCCCTTGAGTGCACCAAAACTCTCCGGCCGCTCTGCTATACGCGCAATTGTCGCTGCGGCAACCGTCGCATTCGTCAGCATGGCATCGACATCGACTGCCTTGAACGCTGCTTGTGGATCCGCAAAGACGTAGTGAAAGCGAGCGGAGATTTCCTGCCAGCTGGCCTTTAAGCCCGGGTCGGCCGAGAGCCTGTCTTCGACCGCCTGACCGATCGATCTGGGGAAGATCGTCGTGCCTGAGACCATCGGTTTTGTCTCTTTCAGAACAGATGCTGCCGATATATTCCTCTTTACGCTGCCAAGGCCGAGCTTTGCCGCAACGGCGAGGAGGCGCGCACCAAGCTCAGTGACTTTCGACGACTGGCGGATGGTCCATTGGAGCTTGTTCTGTGCGATGGTGCGGGCGACACTCAGCAGATGGAGACCGCGCACCTGCGCAAACCGGAGGGCGGCGCGATCGTGCGATGCTTCTTGATAATCGAGCGTCGTTTCCTTCGATCCGGGACGCGAGAGCCTCTCCTGGAGCCGAACCATTGCGAGCTCCTTCACGGGCACGACTTTCCAGGAAGTGCGATCGACCTCAGTGCCATCCGGCAGCGTGAGCCGCTCCGAACCGACCAGTTCGAGACCGATGCGATCACCGATCCGGACGCCCGATATATCGATCGCCCGCGCGAGGTCGACGCCCCAGACAGTTCGTTGCTGGCCATCGGAACAGCCGAGCGTCACGTAATAGCTTTTGCGGTTGCTGGCCTGATGCTCGTAAGGAGCCTCGCCATGGGCAATCAAAACACCGCTGTTGTGCTGCGCAAATTCTTCGAGCCCAACATAGAGCTTCGCTGTCTCGCGATGACGCGTCATGGCAACATAGGTGAGGTGCCGGTCGAGCGTGCTTGATGCCAACACCTTGACGCGGTCGACAGTGGCGCCCTGGCTTTTGTGCACCGTGGTGGCGTAGCCGTGATCCACGTTGTTGTAGAAGCGCTGCTCGACCACGACTTGGCTTCGGTCTTCTCCGTCACCAACCACAGCAATGATCTGCCCCGGTTGGGCAGCAATGACACGCGCCAACATACCGTTCTTGACGCCGAGCGATCCCTCATTCTTGAGGAAGACGATCCGGTCGCCAGCCGCAAAGTGCCTGACCCCGTTTTCTGTGCTGAACGTGTGACCGGGCTCAATCAGCCCTCGCTCGATGAGTTTGCTGCGCGCCATCTCATTCAACCGACGTGCATCGACGCGGCGATGCGCGAGGATCAGAGAGGTCTTCGTATGGTCGTATTCGCGGTCCCAGTCGGCGATCAAGGCTTTGAGTGCTTCGTCCTTGGTCCGACTGGTCCGCACCATATTGTGCAGGGCATAAGCATCGAGCGCAGCCGAGACATTTCCACGTGCCAAATCGAGCGATGCGTCCCGCATCCACTGTTCGCGCTGACGATAGATCGTCTGGAGTTCCGCATAGCCGATCCGCTCGGAAATGGCGCGGAAGGCAGCGCCGGCTTCGATCGGCTGCAACTGCTCGGGATCGCCAATCAGGACGAGCTTGGCGCCGGAGGAGCTTGCCGCTTCGACGAAGCGTGCCATCTGCCGGGACGACACCATCCCAGCCTCGTCCAGAACGAAGACGGTCTTCGCATCAAGCTGGTTGCGCTTCTGATCCCATCTCAGCTCCCAAGCCGATAGCGTGCGGGAGGCAATGCCAGCGTCCTTTTGCAAACCTTCTGCCGCCTTACCTGCCAACGCGCCCCCGACCACTCTATAGCCGGCCGCTTCCCAAGCTTCGCGCGCCGCCTTCATCATCGTTGTCTTGCCGGCACCGGCACGGCCGATCACAGCGGCAATTCGCTGCGAACCAGTGACATGTTCGATGGCGGTTTTTTGCTCGTCCGACAGGCGATCATTCCGGGAGATGACGCCGTGCAGGACCGCTGGCTTGACCGCATGGGAGGATTGCTGTGACAACCAGATCGCCCGATTGGCCATCTGCGCTTCAACGCGGATCAGCTCCCGGGTCGTGTACTTCGCCGGCGCCCTGACACCGGTGACGAGATCGATGCGCTCGCGGTCGAGCCGCATGGTTTCTGGGCTCTGCAGGATCCGCACCATCAGGCTCTTGAAGAGGCCCGCATCGTCGATATAGCGATGGAGGATTTTGGCGACGTCGCGTTCATCGAAAACGCTTTTCTCGCGGGTGATAAGATCCAGCACAATCTCCGGCTTTCGCTTGATCCGTCGGGCATTCTCGGAGCGCCTCTGTTCCTGCAGTTCCAGCCGCTCGAGCGCAACGTCCTGTTCTCGACCTGCTGATCTCTGGACTTCGACTTTCCTTTCGATCGCCTTCGTCCCGACGCCGAGATGGATGGTTGGCGTCAACTCGACCCCTTGCTTTTCGAAGGACCGCCCATCGATGCGAATGTCCAATCCTGCAATAGCGAGTTGCCGGTTCTGGCAGGCGAACCAACCGTCGCGAAAGCCGTTGAATTCTTCGGCGCCGCCGGCCCAGAGCTTGTAGACGATCTTGCCGGCGTCGTTGCGGACTGGATCGCCATCAGGTCCCAAAACAGCGACCTTCTTTGATCCGAAGCCGTCATTCGTCAGAGGCCGCAAAGTCGTCATCAAATGAACATGCGGATTGCCGGCAGCATCGTGATAAACCCAGTCGGCGACCATGCCCTTCGCAGTAACATGCTCCGCGACGAAGATCTGGACCAAGGCCACATTTTGCTCGTGGGACAGCTCACTCGGCAGGGCGATAGTCACATCCTTGGCGAGTTGCGCATCGCTCCGCTTTTCAAAGTCTTCGACCTTGTTCCAAAAAGCTTCCGAGGCGCCGGAGATCGAACGATCCGCGATCATTTCTTTCAGCCATTCTGGTGCATCTTGGGGAATGACGAACTCTTCATGGAGCAGCCCTTGCTTGCGGCTATAGTCGATGGTCCGGGCTTCCCGCTCGAATTCCATTTTGGCGCAATGCCGGTAGGCCGCTGACAGCACGGCACTGCGGCCGGAACCGCGAGTAACGATACTCACCGAGAAATGTGGGACGGGCACGAGACCGAGCTCCTGAGATCGAATGGAACCAATCTGATCGTCCGGAGCGGAGAGCCGAATTCAATTCATTAGCAAAGCCCTTGAGCAAAGGGTCGCGTCAGCGACGTATAATTGCGCCCTTCGGATCCGCTCCTTTCGAACGGCCGGGATCATTCACCGAATGCTTGCTGTGTGGCGAGGTGCAGATCTGCAGCTCGCCACTAGGGAAAACGTTGAGCCACGGTTCGCTCTTCATCGAACGATCAGCACCCGGAAAGACACGCCCATGAAGAAGCCACCCGCCAAAATCCGGGAAGAGATCGCTCGCCTGGAGGCGAAGCTGAAGGAGGTGGAGACACGCGACGCCGAACGCATCGGTCGGATTGCAATACGGGTAGGGCTGGGGGAGATCGAGATTGAGGATGTCAGATNGCCCATGAAGAAGCCACCCGCCAAAATCCGGGAAGAGATCGCTCGCCTGGAGGCGAAGCTGAAGGAGGTGGAGACACGCGACGCCGAACGCATCGGTCGGATTGCAATACGGGTAGGGCTGGGGGAGATCGAGATTGAGGATGTCAGATTTCTGTCCGGATTCGAAGATGTCGTCGGTCGGTTTGGCAGCCTGTGTGAACGCGGTGCGAAGGGATTTGCCGATGACGCCTAAGAGGATCTTGATTGCCGTCATTCCACCGGTGGCCATGCTGGCGATCGCGCTCGGCCTTCTTGGCATCGAACGGGGGCTCTCCGCATTCGGAACAACGGATGAAGCAAGACTGATGCTCGGGCGGATCGGGCTTGCGCTGCCCTTCGCTTTGGCCGGGGCAGGTGGGCTCATCTTTCTGTTCGGGACCAGAGGATCGGCCAACGTCAAAACGGCTGGCTGGGGCGTTACCGCGGGTGGTCTGGGTGTCATCGCCGTCGCAGCCTTCAGAGAAGCGGCACGGCTGATGGCCTTTGCTGATGAGGTGCCGACGGGAAGAACGCTTCTGTCCTACACCGACCCTTCTACCAGCATGGGGGCGGGCGTGACACTGCTGGCAACATTCTTCGCGCTGCGCGTTGCGAAGATGGGAAACGCTGCATTTTCGCGGAGCGAGCCGAGGCGTATCCAGGGTAAACGAGCCCTGCACGGCGAAGCCAACTGGATGACAATGCAAGAGGCCGAGAAGATTTTTCCCGAAGCAGGCGGTATTGTTGTCGGCGAGCGATACCGTGTCGATCGCGACGATCCCGCGGCAACATCGTTTCGTCCGGACGAGCCGATAAGCTGGGGAAAAGGAGGCTCTGCACCACTTCTTTGCTTCGACGGGTCATTCGGCTCATCGCATGGAATTGTGTTTGCCGGCTCTGGTGGCTTCAAAACGACATCTGTCACGATACCAACTGCATTGAAGTGGGGCGGCACGCTCATCGTGCTTGACCCCTCCAACGAAGTTGCGCCAATGGTTATGGAGCATCGTCGCAAGGCCGGCCGGCGGGTCATTGTTCTTGACCCGAGAAATACAGGTTCCGGCTTCAATGCCCTCGACTGGATTGGTCATTATGGCGGCACCAAGGAAGAAGACATAGCGGCGGTCGCATCATGGATCATGAGCGACAGCGATCGCGCGATCGGCCTACGCGATGACTTCTTTCGGTCGTCCGCTCTGCAGCTTCTGACAGCGATGATCGCCGATGTTTGTTTGTCTGGCCATACAGAGGCAAAGCACCAGACATTGCGCCAGGTCCGGGCTAATCTGTCGGAGCCGGAGCCGAAGCTTCGCGCGCGCCTCCAGGAGATCTACGACAACTGCGCCTCCAATTTTGTGAAGGAGAATGTTGCCGCCTTCGTCAACATGACTCCGGAGACTTTCTCTGGCGTCTACGCCAATGCGATCAAGGAAACGCATTGGCTGAGCTATGCAAACTACGCCGCGCTCGTGTCGGGCTCGAGTTTCTCCACCGATGCATTGGCGGATGGCAAGACCGACGTGTTCATCAACATCGACCTCAAGACGCTGGAAACACATGCTGGCCTAGCACGCGTCATCATCGGCTCTTTCCTCAACGCGATCTACAATCGCGATGGTGCGATCAAGGGGAGGGCGATGTTTCTTCTCGATGAGGTCGCACGGCTCGGTTACATGCGAATGCTGGAAACGGCCCGCGACGCCGGACGGAAATACGGCATTACGCTCACAATGATCTACCAGTCTATCGGCCAGTTGCGGGAAACCTATGGCGGTCACGATGCGTCCAGCAAATGGTTCGAGAGCGCCAGCTGGATCTCCTTTGCTGCGATCAACGATCCGGAAACTGCCGACTACATCTCGCGCCGATGTGGCACAACGACTGTCGAAATCGACCAGGTCAGCCGGAATGTTCAATCGCGGGGATCATCCACGACTCGCTCAAAGCAGCTTGCCTCCAGACCGCTGATCCAGCCGCATGAAGTTCTTCGTATGCGCGCTGACGAGCAAATCGCCTTTACAGCGGGCAATCCGCCATTGCGATGTGGCCGCGCCATCTGGTTCCGTCGTTCTGACATGACGTCATGTGTAGCAAGGAACAGATTTTAACTGTGCGACAGGCATCGTCGATTTAACGAAGCCTGGAACTGGATTCGGGATGCTCGGTCATGACAGACCGAGATCCTCTTTATCGCGGCCATCGTCTTCCACCCGAGACGGTATCAACAAACTTCCCCAAGATCACTTCGCCCTGAAAACAGGCCACCGGACATCGCTCATCCGCAATCTCGGAGAAATCGAAGGAACTCTGCTCGGCATCGACGGAATTTCTCGAAAAAGTTGTTGAACCTTCAGCTTGGAAGGCACAGCAATACGTTAAATCCAGCATTCGGATCGAACTGGTCTGGCGCAAGCAGAGATGATCCGTGCTCTGCCATGAACCAGCTTGCCGTGGCGTGATCATGCACAAGAGCGATTTCCGCCTCGATGTTTTCTGTTGCCGCTTTGATGATCTGCGCCTTCGTCATTGAAGATGTGTTCACCTGCAGCATTCTGCGTTTTGCAGGTTGCCCTGCATCGGAGACGGCGATCGTCAGCTTGTTCTTCGCATAGCTTTTGACACGCACCCGAAGACGTTTTGGACGCATGGCGTCGAATCTTTTATCGATGTTTTTCAAAAGAGTATCGATCTCTTCCTCGGGCATCGTTACGGCGGGCATGACATCGCTGACGGGCTCGAGCTGATCGGCGAAATGCTCTCTGTTGACCTCTTCGGCATGCTGGGCATAGGCGAGATGCTTGACCGGCAGATCCTTGAGCCATTTGCGCCTTTGCGTAATGGCCATCGACTTGGCAGCCTCTTCACCGAACCTCGAAACGGAAAAGTTCTCGCGCTTTTGTCCTTCCTTCGTCATGAGCGTCGCCTGCCAGGCGCTGCCTTGGCTTGTCTCGATGCGACGCACGCCCGAAATCCCGCTGGTGTTGGTTTTGCGCAACCGCACAGCCTGTTCATGATTGGTGGGAGGAGGGACAGCGGAGATCACCGCATCCCGATAGGCTTTGGCCTGAGCAAAGCTGGCCTCCGGCGATCCATAGATGCTGTCTTTGAAAAGCCGGACGATCCTCCTGCCGCGTCGTCTTAGTCTCACCCACCATCCTGCACCGTGCCGCTTGTTCGCTTCTTCGCGCTCAAGGGCGTAGCGATCTGCCTCATGATGAACAGAGCGAGGACCGGCTCTTTGTCGTCCCCCATTGATGTCGTTGAGGGCCATCAACGCCGACCCGATCGTCGGGAGCAACGGCAAGATTCATTCTGCATTTGCATTCGCTGAGTGACCCCCGGATTTTGCAACACTTAACGGAACCTCTTGATCTTGTCGATTATGACGTTATTTTGCCACAAACTTTGATTGCATTTCGGCAATAATTTGACCAGCGACGATGTATTTACAATTCAACGTTGAGGTTCATCATGGACGAGATTTTATCGCCCGCTGATTTCATCCAGGCGAGCCGTGTTCTGAAGGTAAAGTCGCCGCTGGGGGAAGACCAGCTTTTGCCGGAGCGCGTGATTGTCGATGAGGGCGTCTCGCAGCTCTTTGAGATCAGACTGTTCGTCCGCGCCAAGAAGGAGGCGGTCAAGCCGCAGGAACTGATCGGCCGGCTGGCAGATGTCTCCGTCGAGGTGCAGCAGGGCGAGGACGAAAGCGGCGGCGTGCGCCGTCCCTTCAATGGCCTTGTGACCGAGCTGAATGAAGGACCGCCCATCACCCGCGGGTTGCGCTCCTACTCGCTGGTGCTGCGCCCGCAGATGTGGCTGTTGTCCCGCCGTTCCGACTGCCGCATCTGGATGGACAAGACTTCGGTCGATGTGGTGCACACACTGTTTGCCGAACACGGCATCCCAGCCCCCGATGTCTCCGGCATCATCAGTCCTCCGCCACCTCAGCACTATAGCGTGCAATGGAATGAAGATGATTTATCCTATCTTCTCAGGAGGTTCGAGGAAGATGGGCTGT